>DAOUFX010000307.1:0-16604 GCA_034429675.1 Anaerolineae bacterium
AAAATGAGATTTATCACCCCCCAGCATACTCGCGCCGAAGAAAATTTCAACTGCCCCCCGCCCCACCCAGGCCTGGAATTATCCACCATTGAGATAGGGAGTACCCTTTCTCACACTGTGAGAGAATTGTGATATTTTTGCCACTACAGTAGGGCTAAACTCGTTTACCATATAGAATATAAGTTGAGTTCCTAAATGGAGAACAGAGAGGGCGTATGCATACTATTGGACAAGTTGTTCAGGCAACCGTAGAACGTGTTCTACCTTTCGGAACTTTTGTACGCATGAAGGATTCTTCCCTTGCGTATATCCGACGGCGCGAAATGTCATTGACAGGCGATATTTCTCCTAACCAGTTGGTGAGTGAGGGAGAAGAGATTCAGGCCAAGATCATATCCCTTGCTAGTGACAATCGTTATACCGAACTGAGCATTCGTCAGATTTTACCTGATCCATGGCAAGTGTTCGGTTCTGAAGCACGCATTGGGGATATTGTAACCGCTTCAGTTAAATACATTGCTCCAGATCGAATTTTTGTACAAATCCATCCAGGCATTGATGGCCTCATTTTACTGCGAGATTTGGCTCCTTGGACAATAGAGCGACCTGATAAAATCTTTTGGGTTGGTGATCGCGTACAAGCACTCGTTACTTATTTGGATGTTGCCAGAAAGCGAGTGCATTTAAGTGTCCGCCAGCGCATAAAACAACTTGAACGGGTGGAAGCTGTGATGACGCATCTTGACCAACAAACTGAAACTATGTTCACGTCGTCCGAGAAAGATTCGATGGAGTTATGTGCTTTATCTTCTGATATTGAAGAACTGGGAAGGGTTGACTTGACGGGTGAGATCTTAATTATTGAAGATCATGATGATGTGAGAGAGCCTTTAGTAAAATGGCTTACCGATTTGGGCTGTGACGCACAGGGGATGTATTCGGCGCAGGAGGCATTGACCGCATGTGCATTACGTGGCTATAGTCTGATTATTGTTGATTTGGATATGCCCGAGATGAGCGGGGTTAGCTTTATACAACAACTCCGCACCATAGGATGTGCTAACCACGTCGCCGTGATGAGCGATCCCCAACTCATTGCTGATAATCTGGTACTACTCCAAACTTTGAATATCGCCGCCGTTTTCCCTAAACCTTTGGATGTAAACGAAATCCATCAGTTCTTGCTCAGATTAGCTCATGGAGAGGGTTCCGCACTATTTTGGGAGTTTAAACAAAAAGAGGAGTTGGTCAGCACACGATCGTTTGGAACATTGACTCAATTAGTACGATCTAGCAAGCCACTGAAAGACCGTATGGAACAAGGGTTAGCCAGGCTTGTACAAGATACTCAAGCTGAGTTGGGAGTAGTTTTTCATTTGGACCCAACCGCGTGGAAGGTTTCTATTACGGCGACTGTAGGAGTACTGGATTTTTACGACCAGACGCAGCATGCACTGACAGAGAGTCCAATCAAAGATGTCATTGTTGAAGGTGAAATTATCTGGGAAAATCAGTGTTCGGAGCAGCCGGGGCGTTTTCGAAAGTTGTTAGAGTTTTTGCCTTTTGAATCCTGTATCGGTGTACCGATACACACAGATAGACAAACCGAATATGCACTTTTTCTTTTCCACCGCGCACCCCGTGTATTTTCGCATTATCGGGTTAGGGACGCATTAGCAATGGCAACGCTTTTCAGCGCGATTTTGGAAAATCAAACACTGGCGGCGCAGGCCAGTGCTCTCAACAATGTACTACTCAGTGGGCAGTTAGCCAACGCCTTTGGACATGAAGTTTATAACAAAGTTTCAGGCTTGGATTTGCAGTTAAGAAACTTATGCACAGAATTTGGGCTTTTGGGCAAAGAACATACACAGGTAAATGCCTGGCAAATGTTTCAAGAGGTTCGGCAAATGCTGGAAGACGTTTCGGAAACGGCGGCAGAGTTGCAACAAACGACTAGAGCTTTCCGGCAACTTATGGGGATCAGGGAAGAAATGCGAGAGGCGCAGGTGAATGCCATCATCAAACGTGCCGTTAAAGAGACTGGACCTGTGGCTCGTAAAGCCCAGGTGACGGTACGTGTAAACTTGGTTGAAGACCTCCCGCTGGTTCTGGTGAATCACGTTGGCTTATACCAGGTTTTTTTAAATCTCATACTGAATGCTGTACAACAGATGGAACTGGTGGAAGGTAACAAACGGATATTAAACATCAGTACAGATGTGATAGAAAAAAACGGCGGGTATTTTATCGAAATCCGTTTCCAGGATACAGGCCCCGGAATTCACTACAGCCTTTGGGAAAAGATTTTCACGTTGGGGTTTACCACACGTCCTGGCGGTTCTGGTCTGGGACTTTATATTGTCCGGAGCTTGTTAGGTGCAATGCAAGGGCTCATTGTAGTGGAAGAAAGTTGGGTGCCGTTGGGTACCACATTTTTGATCACACTCCCCGTAAATACAGAGGCAGAACACAATGATAAGTGACAGAGTACGCGTTTTACTTCTCGATGATGAAACCAGTTTGCGCGAACCTTTGCGCCGTTATCTCGAAAGTAACTTTGACTATGCGGTAGACAGCACAGCCAGCGGACACGAGGCTCTCTCGATAGTCGAGGCCGCCCAGGGACACTACGACGTGGCATTGATCGACCAGCACCTGGAATCGGAACCGGAGCAAGATGGGATTGAGGTAATGCGACGAATTCGAGAAAAATACCCGGACATCGAATGCATCGTTTTCACCGGTTGGGGCAGCGAGCACCGGCAACGTGCTTTGGAAGCTGGAGGGTTTCGCTACCTGGAAAAGCCCTTTGATCACCAAGAGCTAGCCCTGCTAATTCGTACCGCGGCCCAGCAGGTGCGCTTGAGGATCATTGGGCGTGACATTCTTTCTGAGCTAGATTTGAATCAGGTGCTCGAGAGACTCGCGGCGGCAGTGTGTTCACTGGCTTTGGCCGATGAAGCTGAGGTTGTTCTGGTGGATCAACCATCGAAACAGATCTACTTAGGTGCTAAAACATACTCTGGCACACCATTGACCTCCTATACCCTGGATGGTGTCGATCTGTCTCAATGGATCATACAATCCGAGCGGACATTCCATGTTCCCCAGGTTAAAAGTGATCTCCGCGTTACCCAGGCGCTGATAGCTACGGGATTACTATCATTTGTCGGGATTCCAATACCCGGAGAAACCAACCCTTTGGGTGTGCTATACGTATATAGCCGGCGACCAGGACATTTTGATGCCTGGGGCACCCTGGCACTTTTGGAAACATTCGCCAGTCAGGCCGGTTTGGCGATCACTAACGCGCGGGCTTTCAAACAAATCCACCGCCATGCTGGGTACATGGAAGCTTTAGTGCGCGTTGGGCAAGGTTTGACTCAAGTAAGAGATTTGAATCCGCAGCTTCAACTTACTTGGGAGTTTGTTCACCAACAGCTTCAAGTATCTACGTTTTATATTGCTCTTTACAATGCCCAAGAAGATGTTTTGAATTTCCCTTTGGTCTATGATCGTGGACAAATCGTCCAAGTAACGGAACGGCCATTAGCTGGCGACCGCAGCACTTGGGGTATCAGCGGCTATGTCGCCAAGATGGCGCAAGAAGTCTACTGGGCAACTGCTTCAGATGGCGGGTCTCTGTGCCAGGTTTTTGATGTTAACCCTATTCTCGTGGGCGACGTTACCATGCCTCAATCGAATTTCACCTACCCACTTAAAAGTGGTGAGAATGTTATAGGGGTTATTTCTATTCAAAGTGATGAACCGTTTGCCTTCTCAAAAATCTTGCTGGATGCATTTCGCACTCTGGGGAGCCAATTGTCTGTCGCACTGGAGACATCCCGACTCTTCAAAGAGGAAGCGCAGCGCAGCGCAGAAGCTGAAGCTTTGCGCGAGGCCACACTGGCTTTGACCACTTCTCTCTCTGGCGATAGGGTCTTTGATAGGCTTTTGCTCGAATTACGTAAGGTTGTTCCCTTCGATAGTGCGTCAGTACAACTGCTGAAGGGCAAACATTTGGAGATTATTGGCGGATGGGGTTTTCCTAACCCTGATGAATTAATAGGTATCTGTTTTTCTCTCGATGAGCAGAATCCTAATCACGAGGTTATCGCGATCCGGGCACCGGTTATCATTCCGGATGCGCCAAAACGCTATCGGCAAATGGAGTTACCACCTCATGACCAGCTAAATATTCGTAGCTGGCTGGGGGTGCCTATGTTTGATGGACAGACATTGATCGGCATGTTGGCACTCGATAAACAGCAACCTGATTTCTATACAGAAGCCCATGCGCGTTTGGCGCAGGCTTTTGCCGCGCAGGCCGCCGTTACCCTTCGCAATGTGCAGTTACTGCAAGAAACTCAGAACGCTAAAGCGCAGCTTCAAGCATTCTACGCAGCTAGCACAGCCATTGTATCCTCGAAAGACCCGGAAGCTGTTTTGCAAGACATTGTTGATCGGGCTTGTGTGGCTGCTAAAGCTTATGGTGTCAGCGCAATCCTCGTGGATCGCGCGGGGCAGATACACCAGGTGATTACAACCGGGGTTGATCGCCCTAATAACTTGAGAAAGATCATCCGCAGAGACGGCAATACAATGAAGGTACTACGCACGAGCAAACCATTCATTGTTGAGGATGTCGCTATGGCGACAGAACTGGTCAATCCCACCACGCTACAGCGTGGTATTGCCGCCGAGGTTTGCTTACCCATGCTGTTGGAGGGAGAATGCATTGGCGTCGTATGGGTGCGTTATGAAAAACCACGTGGCTTTTCAAAATCCGAGATTGATGCTATCCAGCTATATGTCAATCAAGCGGCATTGGCGTATGACAGTGCGCGGCGCATTACGGAATTGAACAATATCCGCAAGGTAGCTGAAGCCCTGGCCGGGGCGGCAGACCTGCGGGAAGTACTCTTACAAATTGTCGTAGGAGCACGGGAGGTATTGCAGGCAGAATCCGCGGCTATTTGGTCGTATGATGATGCCCGCGGCCAATTTCTCCTGGATCGTTCCGTGTCTGCAGGAATTCCTTCAGAAGTGTGGGGAAAATTCCTTGCTGAAAAACCACGCTTGGGACGCACGGGGTATACCGTAATGGAACAGGGGGGAGTAAATGTAACTGATGTCTCCGACGTCGAACGTTATGCTTTCCTGGGTGAATCAACCCGCCAATTATTGGAGCAAATCAATATATGCAGCTTTCAGGGAATTCCACTCCTGGTAGGAGAAGAAAAGCTGGGAGTGCTCTACGTCAACTATACCTATCATCGCGATTTTAACGTTGAGGAATGCCAGAAAGCTCGCGCGGTGGCCAACCTGGCCGCTCTGGCGCTCAAAAAAGCGCGGTTGATGGAGCAAGTGGGGCGCGCGCGTGATACGGCCAAGGTCGTGGCAGAAGTTAGCATATTGGGGGATTTACAGCGCACGTTGGATGCGATTGCAAAAGGCACATTGGAAACTTTGGAATGTGATGCGGTTTCGTTGTATGTTTACAATCAAGAGCGGGACGAATTTGAATTTCCCCCTACATTGATAGGTGTAAAAAACACTGAGGCCATTTTAACTGCGGGGCGCGAGGGACCGCAGTCTGTGGTCTGGAAGATATTGGCACTCGCAGAAATGCATGTTGCGGAGAATGCGCCTGACGATCCCGTGATGCGCGGAACCTTTGTGAAAATGGAAAACATTGCCTCTTCTGCGGGAATTCCCCTACACGTTGGACAGCACAAAGTGGGGGTGATGTTTGCCAATTACCGCACTCCTCACCATTTCACCAGCGAGGAGTTAGCTAACACTGAACTTTTCGCCCATCAAGCTACCGTCGCCATTCAAAACGCTCAGTTGTATGATGAAGCCACCCGCAGGGCCAATATTCTAGCGACCCTATATGAGGCCGGCAAGACCATGACTAACACCCTGGCCTTGGAAGAAATCCTGGATGTGAGTGTGGAGCAAGCCTGGAATTTCACCGGTCATTATGGTAAACAAGCCCGTTTTGGCGATTTGGGAGTGGTTGAGAATGGCGTCCTGAGGCGGATGGCAACCTATCCTCGTGAATGCTTGCCAACCCTGCAAGAGATCGTAGGCGATATAGATTTGAGCCAGACGCCCTTGGGACTCACCGGCAAAGTCGCTGTGACCGGGGAAGCGCTCTTGTTGGGTGACGTGTCCAAAGACCCCGATTACATCGAATATGATCCTGAGACCCATTCTGAATTAACCGTTCCTATGAAAATCGGCAACGAAATCATCGGGATTATCAATGTTGAACACCCCGACTATAACGCCTTCCATTCGGATGATTTGCTGGGCCTCCAAGCATTGGCTGCGCAGGCGGCGATTGCCATTCGAAACGCGCAGCTATATAAAGAAGTCACGCGGCGCGCACAGGCCTTGGAGGCGCTTTATGAAGCAGGTAAAGCGATCACCAGCACTTTGTCGTTTGACAACATCCTCAATCGTATAGCCAGGCAGGCCTATACCCTCACCTCCCGTGAGGGTAGCCCGGCCAGTTTTAGCAACTTGGCCGAAGTTCGGGGCACCAAGTTGGTATCCATTGGCGCTTATCCCCTAGAATGTCTCCCGGAAGTCCAATCGCGACTTGGTGAAGTGGACTTGAGTGGAGATAATGGCATCGGCATTATGGGGCGGGCAGTTAAGGCCAAAAAGTCACAACGAGTGGGCAATGTTAGGCAGAACCCCGACTATATCGAATATAATCCTGATAGTCATTCAGAATTAGCTGTGCCCATTAACCTGGAAGGTGAAGTTATTGGCGTCATCAACGTTGAACACAAGGATGTGGATGCCTTTGACGCAGACGATCAACGAACTTTAGAATTGTTGGCAGCCCAGGCCGCCATCGCTATCCGGAACGCCAAAATGTACGAAGAGCTCAAGAAAGCCCGGGGGCAGGTTTACGCACGCACGATGCTCGCATGGGTGGGGATGACTTCTGCTGCCTGGCGTCACACGATTGACAAACACGCCTTGACGATCCAAGAGCAAGCGCATCTTTTGCAAAGAGACTTCGAACATATTCATTTGACAGAAGGATATCCGAAATTGTTGGAACGTGTGTCCCGCATAGAGCGATTGGCAACCGAAATCCTAAAGAAACCAACTACGCCTCCACTTTCCTCAGAAACAGGGATTGTATCTATTTCCTTGAACAGCCTGATCGGTGAGCGTGTCCGGCAGTTATGGCGCAATTCTCCCTTTCGTGAGGTGCAGTTAGTTCTGGAACTCGCTTTATCTGAACAGGCTACCGTCTTAGGCAGTTCCGAATGGTTGCGCACAGCTTTTGATTCTCTGGTAGAAAACGCGGTGCGAGCGGTTACGGCGCAGCCCATCCGGGAAATTGTCATTCGTACACAGAGCGTGGGAAAAATGGCTGAGATTTCAATCTCTGATACCGGACCCGGAATTCCTGAAGAAATACTCAGCAAAATTGGATTTGACTTGATTGAGAAACCCGAAGACGCGCAAGGACTGGGGATAGGATTGCTAATGTCACAAACCATCGTGCAGACGTATGGGGGCGATATTCATGTCGCCAGTACTGGACCGGAGGGGACAACGATGGTTATTGCGCTTCCCCTGGAAAAAAGTGAGGAAACTGACTAACAATGTCTGAACCCGCAAATGTCTTATTTATGGTGGTTAGCGACATTGTGGATCGGCGATGGTCTTTAGTTTTACAAGACGCATTAGCTGATTTAGGGGAGATCCAAATCCTATCAGAAGAGGATGCTGTTCGCGCTGTCTCGCGTGAAATATTTGCCGTCATCTTTATTGACGCAGGAGCCGTTTACGATGCCGCTCTGCTCACACGCCGTCTGCGCGTGAGTCGCCCAGAAACACGCATTATTGTGGTCACAGCTTCCCCCACCTGGGAGTATGCCCGGCAAGCACTCCAGGCGGGTGCGGCAGATTATATCCGTAAAACGCTCAATCCAGAAGAACTGCGTACAAAGGTATTGGCGGTGATGGAAATACCGCCTTCAAAGCGTCCTATTTGAAAAGAGGTGGACTATGTCCGACGCAACGCTTCTATTTGTAGACAATGACCGGGATTTCTTGGAAACACGCAGTGAATTCCTCGAACAAGCCGGCTATCAGGTATTTGCGGCTGCCAGTCCAGAAGAAGCTCGCGGGGTATTAGCGCGAGATGAGATTGATTTAGCTATCCTGGATATCCGCTTGAGGGATGATGACGACGAAAAGGATACGAGCGGCTTGACGCTGGCCAAAGAGCTTGAACGGACATTACCCAAAATCATGCTCACTAACTACCCAACGGTAGATGCAGCCCGTGAAGCTCTCCGACCGCAGTTGGATGGGTTGCCGATTGCGGTGACTTTTGTGAGTAAACAGGAAGGCCATCAGGCGCTCATTCAGGCGGTGCAAAACACTTTGGGACCGTTAGGCTCGTGGCTAAAGCGTGTCCAACAAGCAGTAGAAGGCACCGACAATGAGTTAAAACAAGATTACAAAAATGCACAAAAGCAGGCCGCGGCAAATTTTGGAGCGGCTTTTGTGGTGGCGATGATCGGCATCTTGATCATCTTTACCGGAATTGTGCTCGCATTCATATTTAATGAGAGTAATCCAAAGTGCCCTGAAGGTTTTCAAAACAGATATATCGGCATTGTCGGAACCGTTACCGGGTTAATCACTGAGGCAGTAAGCCTCTTGTTTTTCAAACGTGTTGATGCCGCGAACAAGCGAATGGATAAGTATCACGACGAGCGCATACAAGGACGGCACTTTGATATGTTGCTCAATGCGTGCGAGGGTCTCACGTCGGCCACGAAGCGCGGTCGCTGCCGTGAACTGACTATTCATCAAGCGGTTACTGCCTGGTTAGGGTCTGCCCTCGGCGATATTTCGCCATCAGAAGGTGTGGAGGTTAACAATGCAAATACTACTGGCTGATAATCATCTCGATTTCTTGGAAACACGCGCAGAATTCCTGACCGATGCCGGGTATCACGTCTTGAAAGCAAGTACCCTGGATGAGGCGCAGCGCATACTTTCTGAGGAATATGTCCATGTAGCTATTTTGGATATTCATATGGTGGATGATGATGATCCGCAAGATATTAGCGGCTTAACATTGGCAAAAGACCCTGCTTTTAGACATATTACGAAAATTATATTTACTGACACCCCCACCTATGAGTATGCACGAGAGGCCATGAAACCAACCCAGGACGGTTTTGCTCCGGCGGTTACTTTTCTTGCCAAAATCGAAGGGGCTGGCGCCATGCTCAAAGCTATCCAGGAAGCTCTCAAAGATTATGTCTGCATTAACCTGGACCTGCGTATCCGCTGGCGACCTCGTTACGGAGTATATTCTTTTGCCCAATTGATGGGTATCATTGCGCCAGACATTGAAAGCGGAAAACTTCCTGAGCGTATTAGTGAACTTGAAGACCTGTTCAGAAAGCTATTTTTCACTTATGAAGAAGTGACCATATCCCGCATTCTTTGGGAAAAGGAAGCCCGGGTTGCTTTAGGGGTTTTTGCTTACACGCACGAACGCGAAGAACAATTTCTGGTTGTGTGCGGTGAGTGCCAGATAACTGCGGTCGGCTTGGAAAACGTCACAGAATACGCATCCTATCTGGGACAAACACAGGTTCAGATCACCGCGGAGACGATGCATTTTGCTGCCATTGCCCTATCTTTGAATGGGGTAGATTTAGAAACCCTACAAAGCTTTGCGACGTTCTACCAGGAAAACACTGGGCAACCCATCAGGCACTGTCTGGATGTTCTGATACAAACGACACTTTCACCATGGATGCAACAAACACAGCAAGCCAACCCGAAAGCGCACATCGTCAAGCACTTTCGCGATTATTGGGGATTGGCGGAACATGCCTATCCCCACAGCACATTTGATCACGCTATTCGGACACTTGCACAACATGCCCTGCTCCACAAAATCGTGGAGCTGACGGTTGCGCCGGAGCAACTCACGTTCCTGTTTCCTGGTGGCCAACGCGCCATATATCCCAACCCTGCGCAGCTTTTGTATGCAGATGAGAGTGTTCCCCTCCCCTGGAAAGGAATTTGCGAGACGGCCGCCGGGGATTTGGATATTTACACGCTTTTGGTCGAACCATCTGGGCAGACGTGGATAACCGACTTACACCATACACCGCTGATGCCGGTTGGTTACAATCTGGCGCAATTGGAGATCAGTTTGCGTTTCTCCCTGATCTCTGTAGATAACTTCCAAACCTTGTGGGATTTTGAAACTCAGTTATTGGACGCTACATTGCATGGTCAAATACTTCGCACAGGAGACGTTGAGCCGCCCTATCGCAAAGCCCTAACCCTCATTCAAGATATCCGACAGACAGCGAAACGCCTAGGCAACGATAACACCGCGTATCAGATCAATCTGTTCTTGGGAGCTTTGACTTGGTTTGTCCCATATCGCCCCAATTGGACATATACACGTGCAGAAATTGCACGGTTCCTTCACACTATACTCTTTTCCGCGATGCTTTGTGGTGCATTAGACGAAGTAGCGCAAGTGGACTCTTGTGTTGCTCAATCTGGGCACTGCCCGCCGTTGCGGGTGGACGCTCAAAATCAAGGAGTTTGGGTAGGTGAGCACCAGATACAAGTATCTTCGACCGAGTTCAGCTTGCTACTTTATCTTTATCAGCACGCCGGACAACTTTGTAAACGTGATGATATTGTTCGAGAGGTATTTCATCTGCCCAATAGCAATGTTAATGATCGAACCAGCTTAATCAGCACCAACATCGAGCGCCTGCGAAAAAAGATAGAATCAGATGCTCGCAAACCACGTTACATTACAACTGTTTGGGGACAAGGTTATATACTCGTTGTTCAACCCAAGTGAAATGTAACTCCTCATATCTTTGGGCTTGAGAGAAAGGGGCTTTGACACCGCCGAGTGTAGCTTGGCAGTGCCAAAGCCCTTTTTCATTAACTCTCAAGCATAACTTTGCTCACGAGTCCACTCCCATCGAGCAGTTACTATTGTGAGGAATTTGTCATAAATTCGTAATATCCTCACCGGTTCTGTGATAATTCTGCGTCAATTACAAACTCAAACATGTTGTACAGTGTATTTAGATGACACGGTGGCCTGATAAGCTACTGTTAAATGTACAGTCAGGTGGGCAGCGTAGATAAGGAGGCGTGACATGATTGTAGATCAGAAACCTTATGCGGGACTCGTAGGTATCATCGTGGTATTGTTAGTCGCAGGCTTGGTGCTGGGAGTGGCTGTTTCGAATATGGATATCTTCAATGCCAACCGCAGTGCCAACGAAACTTGGGTGAGAGATCTGGAGAACCAAACCGTAGCTCAAAAAGCCGAAATTGATATGGCCTATTATCGCGCCGCACGAGCCGCAGATGAGGAAAAACTGCAACTGGAGGTTGTCGCCAAACAACGTGAGCTAGAGCAAGACTTGCGACTGGTCGAGCTTTCCCATTACGTGTGGTTGGGGGTGGGGGGATTATCACTCCTCAGTGTGAGCACAGGGATAACGACGTTCCTCATCTTTTATGGGCGCAGGTATGTTGTTTTGGCTAAAACACCAAAGAAGGTATCTGATGGAAACTGGCGTGATCCAAGCTGGCGCGCAGAACAAATCCGTCTTGCCAGGGAGCGTGAACGCGAGACGACACACGTTAATGGAAATGGATCCCATTAGATTAAACGACCCAGCCAATGGGCGGATGTATGTAATACTTAAGACTGGGTCCGGGTTACTGATTTGGACAGTCTAGTGTAAAAGTGTATCTCATCTGAATCGTTACAGACTTTTAGTAAATACAAAGGAGGGTGCGATGGTCAAGGCGATATTCATTGCATTGCTGGTTGGTGTTGGACTTCCCGTATTCGGGATGATGAAACTGGAGGCCAGAAACTCGGATGGTGCTGGATGTTTGCTTCCATTTATTTTGGTGGCGGTCCTAATGTTCATCGTGTTAATAATCTTCCTCTAGCTAGCGCTGCCCACACAGGTGTTTTGTATCTCCTAGAGCCAGATCGTACCGTCGATCTGGCTCTTTTTGACCAGTCCTCGTAAATCAACGCGCCATTTCAACAGTCTGTGGTGGCGTGCTCATACGGCTCCTCCTCCGGGTTAGGTATCGCTTAGGCCTTCACCAAGCGTGCAACCGGTAGGATAGTCCGCACCGAGATAAGCGCCAAGGACGCCGCGGCAACCTCAGGGGAGGGACTCAAGTCTGTGACGGCGCGCCGCACAATCCGCCGTTGGCCGTCGGGTAACCGAATGGTAACGTAGGTATGTCCCTGTGGGGAAGGGTCGCACAGTAGGGCATAATGAGCGCCCAAACAGTGGATGTAAGGGGTCAGTGATGGTGACCTGCGTTAACCGCTCCCCGTCTGGGGTATTGTGTTGTCTTTGCTGCCCCCCTGACCACTGCCGCCGCCATTGATCGGATGGGCCATCACAGCCGGATCGTCGAGTTCGGCCCCGACGTCCGCAGTGTGCGCGCCGAGCAAGCCGCACACCGACAACAACTGGAAATGAGCCAGGAGACACCTGACTCATTTCCAGAAACGGGAGCCTAACCTACCCATGGGCATTTCTAATTGTCGCTCATGTCCCTTTTCTAATTGTCGCTTGACAAAGGCTACTATCCCTGCGTGCGCCCGCATGAGTCCTGATTTGCTGCCAGTTGTTCCAATTCGTTACTACTATCCCTGCGTGCGCCCGCATGAGACCTTACGCCAGGAGTATGCCCCACCCTGGCCCCGCCAGGGGCGGCAACGCGCCAAGCGCTATCGGGAACGGACGCCCGCGATGGCGGCAGACCTCACGGAGCACCGCTGGACGGGGCAGAAGTTCCTCAACTTCCCTGTCCCGGCCGCGTAGAGGCGTCAGCGGAACGTTACCCTGGGGGTAACGTTCCGCACCCACGGCGTGCCTCCCCACCGCCATCTCCCCAAGAATGGGGAAGAAGCGGAGCGCTTGAGTGGCAATCAGGTCCCCACGCGCGCTGGTAGCCCATTTTTTTGACCTTATGAGCGGGGATGCGGGCTCACGGAGGAGGGATCGGGGTGAGTGGAATTGTCCACCATATCTGTTCGGGAGTACTCCCAGGACGTGATTGGCAAACACAAGGGAGTATAGCACGCAAACGGAGGCGGCGCAAAAAACCAGGGGAATCGCGGGCATTTCACGAAAAGGGCCATTTACCCGGTTGAACCTTCCGGGAAGCTCCAGGACGCCTTGGGCCAGCCGACGCGACGCTTGAGCAAAGGATTGGTTTTTGCCGGCGGCTATGAGCTTCCCGGAAGGTTCAAAAGAAGACCGGTCAGGGCGTTCAACCCTGATCGGTCTTTTGGTGTCAACGAACTCACCCCGTGGGCGGCGTGCGCCGCCGTGCGGCCAGCCAGCCCACTGCGCCGACCGCCAGCAGCGCCGCACCCCACAGAGACGTTGCGTCGCGCGCTCCTCGGACGCCGACGACGGTGGGCTCATTGGCCGGGACACCGATGCCCCAGACGCCAAACGCCATCACGTTGTCGGCAAGGATGCGGTTGGTGACGGTGTTGACGGTGCTGTAGGCAATCCACTGACACCCGTCCTCATCCCAACGGTAGAGATCGAGGTTGGCTTCATCGGCCAGGTCAATCCCCACCGCCGGGAGTTCCGCGTCATTGTAGCACAATTCCAGCCGGGCCTGATAGCCGCTGCCTCCTTCCGCCGTGATGTCGTAGCGGCGCAGCAGGCCGCCGGCGAGATGTCCCGCCGTGGTGGGAGCGACCGTCACGGTGATGGCGGTGGGCAACGTGGCGCCGGTATCCGTGAACCACACGCGCGCGCAAGCCTGGGGAGCGAAGTCGTGCCATGTCCCCGCCGTCGGCGTCCAGGTCGCCACACAAGGGGCGGCGGCGCCGCCGAGGTCGCCAAAGACGTTGACGTTATCGGTGATGACCGTCCCCGCGTCCACCGCGGTGTTGCCGCTGAAGGTCACGCCGCACGAATCCGCGTCCATCACGGGCAAAGCCGCCGGCATCCCCCGGTCATTGCCGTTGGTGTTCGCAAGCGTGTGCAGCACAAACAGCCCGCCGCCCAGTCCCTGGCCGCCGGTCGCGCCGCCGGTCGCGGCGTTGTCATGGAACGCAACGGTGGTCATAGTCAACACGCCGGTGCGGATGAACAGGCCGCCGCCCAGGCCGGCACCGCCACCGGCACTACTGCCGCCGAAGCCGCCGCTGCCGCTACTGCCATAACTGCTGCCGCCGCCGCCGCCAAAGCCGCCGCTGCCGCCGGACTCATTGCCGTCGCCGCCGCCGCCGCCAAAGCCGCCGCTGCCGCCGATATAACCGCCGCCGCCGCCGCCGCCAAAGCCGCCACTCCCGCCCAGGCCGAGGCCGCCGCTGCTGCCGCCCCCGCCGCCAAAGCCCCCGACGCCGCCGACCTCTGTGCCGGCGTTGCCGCCGTTCAAACCGCCGCCGCCGCCGGCATTGATGTAGCCGCCGCCGCCGCTACCGCCGCCGCCGCCGCCGTAGTTGCCGCAACACTCGCCGCCGCCGCCGCCGCCATAGGCGTCCGCGCTGCCGCCCGCGCCGCCAGTAGTGCCGCCGTCTGCGCCCACCCACAGCCCGCCGCCGCCGCCGTAGCCACTGCCGCCATTGCCGCCCATACCGCCGCCGCCTCTATTGGCGCGGTTGCCGCCCTGCGCGGCATTGTGGGCGAAGGTGACGTTTTGTACGGTCACGTGACCGTCATAGACGAACATGCCACCGCCCAGCCCCGCGCCGCCGCCGGAGCCATTGCCGCCCTGCGCCTTGCCGTGCTGGATGGTGAGGTTGCGGAAGACGACGGTGGGGGCGGTGGGTAATGGAAGCTCGTTCACGCCAGAGCCGCTGCCCACAAAGAACACACGGTACTGGTCATTCCCACTGATAGCGTACCCATCACCTTCAAAGACAAGGTCGCTCTTGATAAGCGGCAGGTTGCCCGTCAGCGTGATGTCGCCGATGAAGGTGATGGTGTCGGCTTCCGGGCTGGCGTTGGCGGCGTTGATGGCGCTGATCAGCGCCGCTTCGTCGCCCACGTCATACTCCGCCGCGCGCACGGGCGCCGGTTGCGCCGCGCCAATGTAAAACGAGCCGGCAATCAACATTGCCATCACGGCGCGTTTGAGCCAGGCCAGCGCCGCCTTGAGCTTGAGCCATAGGAAATAGCCGGTAGGCTTTTCCTGTATCGGTTGTGTCGTTTGCATGTCCAAAAATATATCTCCTTTGTAAATAATTGGATAGTCGTTAGTCAGATAGTCTGATAGTCGTTAGTCAGATAGTCAAAAAAACTCTGCGTCTCCGCGTCTCTGCGTTGAAATTTTCGTTCTTGCGCTATCCCCCCTTTCCGCGCCCGAATTGGGAGAGCAGCCCTGGTTTGGGCTTTGACGGAGCGGCTGCCGCCGGCTGCGGGGGGCCGGCGTAGAATTGCTCGAAGAACCAGCCGAAGTTCTTGAGGATTTCTTGCTCGATGCGCGGGGAGATGGCGTGCGGCGCGGGCGGGCGGATGCTAGGGTGGGTGGCGTGCCGGTACTTCCAGCGGTAGTAGCTGTCGCTCTCGTGCGGCCGCACCGTCAACTGCTGCGGGTCGAAGGGCGCGGGCGGCAGATCGAGCCAGCGGTAGAGCAGGCGCATGGTTTCTACGGGGTCGCTCATCAGCGCCTCGAAGGCCACGAAGCCCACGCGCTCGCGTAATGCTGGCGGCGCGTCCTGGAGCAGGTACTCGATGGATTTGAGCGGGCCGCCAATCACGCCCTCCTTGCCGAACAGCGCGTCGGCGCGTTCGTAGGCCGCATGGGGCGGCATGTGATCGGGGAAGTCCAGCAGCAGCGTCTTCTGGTGCTGGGCCTCAATCGAGCCGTAGACCTGGCGCAGGTCGCGGACGCAGACCAGCATCCTGAACTGGGGATCGAGTAGGGCCACCGTCTCGATCATCCGCAGCCAACCGCGATTCTTGTCCACCACCACCGGCCGGTCGGTCTCGGCGAACCAGCCGGTGATGAAGCCCCGGTAGGCGTTGATCAGGCGCGTGTAGGTGAGGTCAAAGTCTACGTCGAGTTGGGAGAGGAAGAAGGGGTCGTCGCTGAGTTGCGCGCGCAGGGTGTTGAACACCTGGCTGAGCGGCGAACTGTGGCCGGGGCTGTAGATCTGCGGGTGCTGGCCGAGCAGTTGGCACAACAGGGTCGAACCGGCGCGCGGCAAGCCGGTGACGTACAAAATGCGTTGGGTCAGGGTCAGGGGTTCCATTGGCAATCTCCGGTTGTTTTGTGTCGGCACTTCAATTGGCGCGGGGTATCCGTTTCCGGCGCGCGGCAGGCAGAGATGTCGCGCCTGTCACGCAGAGCGCCGCGCTGATGTAGAACGAGTCAGCAAGCCGAGAAATCCTCATCGGAAAGTGGGAAAATATCTCAAGATTATACGGCGATTTCGGCGTAGGGACAAGCTGAGGAAGCAGGGTCTTATCATTCTCCCGCCGGATGGTGCGCCGCGATACAGGAGACGGCTAAAGCCGTGATTCTTAAAGGGGTTTTGTGGTGACGGG
>DAOUFX010000308.1:0-3115 GCA_034429675.1 Anaerolineae bacterium
TGCAAGATCAGGTAGCGCGCTTTATTTTACCAGGTTAGAAACTGCGTTCTCACCCGGTAGCAACGCGCTTTGAGCCTACCCCACCAGCCGGTACCCCAGCCCCGGCACGGTGAGGATGATTTGCGGTCTACCGGGGTCTAACTCCACCTTCTCGCGCAGGCGGCGGATGTGGACGTTGACGGTGCGCTCGCTGTCCACGTCCGCCGCGTAGCCCCACACAGCGTCGAGAAGTTGCGCGCGGGTGAGCGCCTGCCCCCGGTTTTGCACCAGGTGAATCAGCATTGGAGAAGGTTTGATTTGTGTTAATTAAATAACTTGAGTTTTGCGATCGTGTTTGATACCGATAGGCCCAATATCACTTGATACCCTGGAGTTACGGAATTGAGTAATTATAAATTATAAAAATCGTGTTTCTTACAAATTATTATTCAGAAATTTGACTTTCTTGCCAGTATAGCTACTATAGTAATAGTACGTATAATTCCACTGGCTCAGGAGCAACTCAAGGCAGTAAACCTGGGAAAAAGAAGACCAAGTCATAGCACAGAACTGGAGGTAAAGACACCATGAACGGGTTCCTACACAAAGGTTGGCGGACCATTTTTACGGGTCTGATTGTAATCTGTTTGTTGTTGACGGCTTGTGGTAACTCCAAAAAAACTTACACCATTGGTATTGTTAATGTCGCGCCAGTTCTAGACCTCACCGTGCAGGGCTTCATAACCGGCATGACCGATTTGGGCTATGTAGAAGGTGAAAATATTACCTATGTCCACAAGGAAGTTATTGCCATGGATGAACTGGATTCAGTGTTGCAAGATATAGTGAAGGCAGATGTTGATTTGATTATGACCACCTCCACCACTGCAGCCAAGGCCATCCAGAAAGCCACAACTGACACCGACATATCGGTAGTTTTTAGTACCCTGGCCGACCCCATAGGCGCTGGTTTGGTGAAAAGCCTTAAACAGCCCGGCGGAAATATGACTGGCCTTGTCATTGGCGCCCAAGATGACCGGCGCCTGGAATTGCTGGTGAATATAGCCCCTACGATTAAGCAAATCTACGTCCCTTATAATCCTGACGACCCGGCTTCTACAGCAGGTTTGACGAAGTTGAAAGAGGCTGCTTCTAAACTTGGCGTTGAACTTATCACGCCGGAGGCACGTACTTCTGACGAAGTAACAGTGATTATTGAGAATATTCCAGCGGAAGTTGATGCTATCTACCTCCTGGCCGACAGCCTGATTAGTCCTCGCGCATCTGATTTTATAGTGGTAGCGATCGAGCTTCGATTACCCATTTCAGGTCCCAGTATGAATGATGTTGAGAACGGCTTGTTGACCTGTTATGGTCCTGTACAAAATAATTCTGGAAAGCAAGTTGCTCGTTTGGCGGACCAAATCCTCAAAGGGATCAAGCCATCCGACTTGCCTGTGGAAACTACCGAATCCTATTTGGGAGTTAATCTGAAAACGGCCGAAGCCATTGGCCTCCAGATACCGGAGGATATTCTGCGGCAGGCGGATGTTATTATTCGCTGAAGCAGGACATCCAAAGGACAAAGTTCAAAAGGCCGTGAGACGAAAATGGACAAAATTCGGAATTCTTTCACACCCGTGGTAAAAGCCGACCCATCCGGTAGTATCCAAACCCGCCTGACCTTGGTTTTTGTGGCTTTGGCGGTTATACCTTTGCTTTTGGTGGGAATAGTGTTAGGCTGGCAAAGCTACAATGTACAGCGGCAACAGGCCTTAGCCTTACAACTGCAGATAGCTGAACGCATTCGTGTTGCAGTGTCAGCCTTTATACAGGAAATGGAAACTGAGATGCGCGTTGTAGCTGAAGTTCAGGGACTCATGGATATGACTACAGCGCAGCAAGAACGCGTACTACAGGAATTACTTGTGCATAACAGCGCCTTTTCCGGGATTATATTGCTTGACGAGCAGGGACGTGAAAAAGTTCATCGTTCTCGCCTGGAAGTATTTACATCTGAGGAATTAGGGGATCGTGCGCAACTTGATGAATTCCTGGTACCCAAAGAGCAGGGTATAGGCTACTATGGCCCGCTACAATTCGATCAGGAGACAGGCGAACCTTTTATGACAATGGCTATACCATTGTCAGATCCATATAGCGGTCAGGTTGAAGGGGTCCTCGTAGCAGAGATACGGACCAAGCCGATATGGGATTTGATTGCCAGTTTCCCCGTCAGCGAGGGTGAGAGTGTATACATTGTAGATGCTGCGCATCGCGTTGTTGCGCATCGCAATCCCTCGGTCGTGTTGCGAGAGACCCTTTTTACTGTCCCTGGCCACGATGGCATCCACGATGGATTGGACAACAACCGCGTTATTCTGGCTACCGGCACTCTTGCCCTGGGCGAACAAACGCTCACCGTAGTGGCAGAAAAAAAGTTGAGCAAAGCGCTCGACCTTGCTATCACCACAATTGCGCTAATTTTGGGGTTGAGCGTGTTAGCACTGTTGACGGCAAGCGTATCAGGTTTTTTTGCTGTGCGTCAAATTGTTCGTCCTATCCAAACTCTGGCCGTCACTTCACAGGCGATTGCCAAGGGTAACCTCAATCAAAGTATTGTGTATCAGGCCAACGACGAGATCGGGCAACTGGCCGACGCCTTCCGCCAAATGATGGCCTATCTCCAGACCATGGCCGCCGCGGCTGACAATCTGGCCCTCGGCGATATGAGCGCCCAGATCACCCCCCAATCCGAGCAAGACGCACTAGGCAACGCCTTCCAACGGATGCTCGGCTACCAAAAGGCGATGTCCATTGCTGCCGATCGCCTGGCCCTGGGCGACATTACCGCCCAGGTCACGCCTCAATCTGACAAGGATGCGCTAGGCAATGCCTTCCAGCGGATGATCGGCTACCAGCAGGCGATGGCGGCCGCGGCCGACCGCCTGGCCCTCGGCGATGTGGGCGTCCAGGTCGCGCCCCAGTCGGAGCAGGACGCGCTGGGCAACGCCTTCCAACGGATGCTCGGCTACCAGAAGACGATGTCCATTGCTGCCGATCGCCTGGCCCTGGGCGACATTACCGCCCAGGTCACGCCCCAGTCGGAGCAGGATGCGCTAGGCAATGCCTTCCA
>DAOUFX010000309.1:0-15405 GCA_034429675.1 Anaerolineae bacterium
GCCCCCAACCCCCCACTTCTCCACCTTTCTCATAAAAAGGGCGTTATGGTATTCTCAAAGGGATTTTGGTACAGAAATAGAAAAATGTCAAAAGACGCTCCATTTGCACTTGCCACATCGCTCATGTTGGATAGAATAACTCTGACAAAACCAGGAGGCGTTGTATGACCGAACTTAAAGCGGTGCACATCATTGTCCACGGGCAAGTACAAGGGGTGGGCTTCCGCTATTTTACGCAATCCCACGCCGAGCAACTGCAGGTATCCGGCTGGGTCCGCAATCAGTACGATGGCACCGTTGAAATCTGGGGCGAAGGCGCGCAGGATCGTCTTGAGCAGTTCATCCGGGCAGTGCGCCTGGGGCCCTCGCATGGCCGGGTAGAGACGCTCGATATTGACTGGCAGATGGCCACAAAAAACTGCCAGGGGTTTCAGGTCCGGTATTGAAACCCATGTTGAAAAAAACCGAACATCTTGCCTGGGCTGTTCTGATTGTAGCCTTTCTGACTTGCATTACGCTTGCCGTTGGGACGCCTCTGGGAATTCGCCAGTATATTTTGCGCAGTACTCGCTCTTTGGATGTTCTCCTTCAACCGCGTGAGGAAACGGTAACGCTGCAGCGTCCCGGCAGTTCGATCAAGGCCGTGGTCTCTGTTGACACAAATGTTGCCGAAAATGATCGTATCACCCTATCGTCCGATGCCGCAGCGTTTCTGTTGTTCTACGAAAATATCCACAGCACTACCGTAACAACGCCCCAGCCCTTCATCACAGTGCAGTTCTACGGCAACACCGATGTGATCCTTGAAGATACGCAAACGCCGCGTTTCACCGTCAGTCGGCTGCCGCATCTGGCCATCTTGGATGTCCGGCAAGGCACCAATATGCACATCACCGTTGAGGACAATCAACGCCCCGGACGGCTGCGCTTGCAAACGCCCCATGGCGTCATTGAGGTAGAAAAGGGCACGTATACGCTGGTGGTAGGGCAAAATCGCACGGAGTTCGCGGTTGCCGTGGGGAATGCTTCTGTTCACGATCTCGTCAGCGACAAGTCGCTGACGCTGGTCAATACGCAACGAATCGAACTGACCGAGGCGGGGGTGGGAGAAATTCAGGCCGGCGAATGGGACATCATGCGCAACCGCAACGGCAATTTCGAGGAGTCGTTGGAAGGTTCCTGGGTAGTCAAGACCAATGCTCCGCCAGGTGAGTCCGGCGGCACCGTGAGACAGGTCCGCGAGATGATCCTTTTCGAGCGCTGGGGGGACAACCCGGCCAAGACCGCCATCACCCAAGAGGTCAATCAGGATATTCGCGGCGCCCAATCCCTGCGCATTCGCGCCCGCGTCCGTGTGGATATGCAAGGATTGGCCGTCTGCGGTTCGTTGGGAACCGAATGCCCGATTATGATTCTGGTCTATATCACCGATTCGAAAAGTAACACGTCGCGTGAATGGTTGCAAGGCTTCTATGCCGTCCCCGGAACGGACACGCCGTTCTGCTACATCTGTGATTGGAAGGCGAAGCACATTCAGGTGCCCCAGGCAAATATCTGGTACGACTATGAATCCGAGGATTTGATCCCCTTGTTGCGTGCGCAAGGAATAGAACCGTCGGCCATTCGCTCTGTCGAGATCAATGCTTCGGGCCATACATACGGCGCGGCCATTGACGATATTTCTATTTTGGTCGGAGAGTAACCTTTGCCCCATACACCTTATCCTCTCGGTAAATTACCCCAGGCCGATTTGATTGACTTGCTGGCCCACAAACTCAATTCCTATGATCCGCGTGTGGTGTTCGGGCCGGGGCTGGGACGCGACGCCGCCGTTGTCGCTTTCGGCGACACGTATCTGGTCGCGAAGACCGACCCGATCACGTTTGCCACCGATGAAATCGGTTGGTACGCGGTCAACGTCAATGCCAACGATATCGCTTGCCTCGGCGCTACCCCGCGCTGGTTCATCGCCACGCTGTTGCTCCCCGAAGGCAAAAGCGATCGCACCCTGGTCGAACGCATCTTCGAGCAGTTGCACGCCGCCGGGCACGCGCTCGGCGTCAGCCTCGTCGGCGGGCACACGGAGATTACCCACGGTCTGGATCGCCCCATCGTGATCGGCGCAATGTTGGGCGAGGTGGCGCCGGAGCGGCTGGTGCGTTCCGACGGCGCCCGTCCGGGTGACGCGCTCATTTTAACCAAGGGCATCTGCGTGGAAGGGACGGCCATTCTGGCGCAGGAATTCGGCGATTCCCTGCAACGCGCGGGGGTGGATGCGGCCCTGATTGCGCGCGCCGCCCGCTTCTTGCACGATCCCGGCATCAGTATCGTGCGCGACGCCGCCATCGTTGCGCGCGCCGGCGCAGTTCACGCCATGCACGACCCCACCGAGGGCGGCGTCGCCACCGGCATCGCCGAAATCACGGGCGCTGCCGGGGTAGGAGCCGTTCTGGACGTCGCCGCGTTGCCCGTCTATCCCGAAACCCGCACGTTCTGCGACATCCTGGGGCTCGATCCGTTGGGGTTGATTGCGTCGGGATCACTGCTGGCCGCCGTCGCGCCTGGCGATGCGGACGCCGTGCTTGCGGCGCTGCAGGCGGAAGAAATTTCCGCCACGCGCATCGGGACTGTGCGCGAGACGCCCGGCGTCGTCGTGCGCGATGCGACGGGCGAACGCCCGCTGCCCGTCTTCCCCCGCGACGAAATCGCGCGGCTTTTTGAGAAACCATGAACCTGCCGAAACTCCCCTTCGCGACCCCGCCCGACCGCGAGGATGGGCGCAGTTCCTGGGTACACCTGGCGCTGATTTTCAGCGGGCGCCTGGGACAAATCCCGCCGGTCAACCTTTTTGCCGTCTGGATCGCGCTCATCGGCCTGGGATGCCTGGGCTGGGGCGAGCGGCGCGGCGCAGCGGCGCTGATTCTGGCGGGATTCCTGCTGGCCGATTGGGCGATGCTGGCCTTCCTCCCGCACACCCGGCGCTCTTGGGGCCCGGTCACTCCGCCGTTGTTGGGGCTGACGCTGCTGCGCCTCAGCCTGAGCTGGCTCTGCGTCTGGCTCCTGCCCGCGCTGCCGGCGCTGGCCGCCTTAAACGGCGTCATCAGCGCGATGGCTGGCTACGCCACGTGGATCGAACCGTTCTGGGTCAAGGTGGTGCGGATGCGCCACGCCTGGCCGCAGTGGAACCGCCCGCCGCTGCGTCTCCTGCATCTGTCCGATCTGCACTTTGAGGGCCCCTCGCTCCGCGAGGACGCCATCCTGGAGCAGGTGCGCCGGCTGCAACCGGACCTGATCCTGCTGACCGGCGACTATCTCAATTTGTCCTCGGTGCACGATCCGCAGGCGCACGCAGGCGCCCGGCGTTTCCTGGAACAGTTGCAGTCGCCGTTGGGCGTTTACGCCATCACCGGCAGCCCGGTCGTGGACGTGGTCGGGATCGTGCCTGAAGTCTTTGCCGGCCTGCCCATCCGCTGGCTGCGCGACGAGGTCGCCGAAGTGCGCTGCCACGGCAATACCCTGTGGCTGCTCGGCGTCTGCTGCACCTACCGCGAGGAGCGGGACCTCGCGGCGGTCAAAACGCTGCTGGAAACCCTGCCGGACGGCGCAACCAACACCCTCCTGCTCTACCACACCCCCGACCTGATGCCGGCGCTTGCCGGGTCGGGCGTCTCCCTCTACCTGTGCGGCCACACCCACGGTGGGCAACTGCGCCTGCCGCTCTTCGGCGCCATGGCGACCAGCTCCCGCTGGGGCAAGCGCTACGAAAAGGGGCGCTATTGCGAAAAGCAAACCACGCTGTACGTCCACTGCGGTTTGGGGATGGAGGGCCTCGGCGCGCCGCGCGCGCGCTTCCTGGCCCGGCCGGAGGTGGTGGTGTGGGAGTTTGAGCGGGAGGAGTGAGCGGGAGAGCGAATTACAAATTACAAATTACAAATTACAAATTACGGATTACGGATTGCGGATTGCGAGTGAGGCGCGAATAGGCAGAAGTGAGCCGCCCCTGGGGATGACCGGGGGCGGTTTTGGTTGCGGCGTTTGGGAAAAGGCGTGTCAATGGGGCAGAGGGGCGGCGGTGAGGGTGAGGGTTACGGCGTCTGGATGCGCGGTCAGGTCTACGGCGCCGCCGAGCCGGCGGGTTTCGCGCACCAGCATCAGGAAGCCCTCGCCGCGCGCTTCCATCAAGGCGCGACCGGTGATGGGGCTTTCAAAATCGCGCAAGAAACCGCATAGGAGTTGGTTGCGGCGGAACGGTTGGCATCCTGCGAACAGGTTTTCGCGGCGTAGGGTATTGTGCAAGCCGCCGGGATTGGAAATCTCAATGCGGTCGGAAAAAATAAAGACGCGCACGTTAGAGCCGCCCAACTGGTAATCCCGGTGCACCACCGCGTTGACAATCGCCTCGTGGACGGCGCGCAGCGAATAGGGACGCATATCGCGGCGGCCTTCGTGGTTCTTCTCGGCCTGAGTCGGAATCCAGCGATCGGCAAAGCGGGTGGCGGCGACGACCTGTTCATGGATCGGCCCGTGGAGTTGGAGAGCGTCAATCTGATCGTTGGCATCGGCGACGGTTCCGCGATAGCAGACGCATTCTACAAACGCGCCGGGCAAGCGGTATGAGATCGGCTCACGGCCAAAGAGCAGCAACCCTACCACCGTCGGTAAAATTCGGCCGTCGTCCTGTTGTTCGGCCAGTCGTTGGTTGATGAGCCGTTCTTCGAGCGTGAGCGGCAAAACTTCGTCGGAATCGGGGCCGAAGCGGCGGGTCAGGTACGCCTTGAAGGACTCCAGGGCGAGGTCATCCAACGTTGCGGCGGGGATGGGGCGCTCTTCGAAAGGCCCGGCGATGCGGCGGCGTTCCATCAGACGCGCCAGCCGCTCCGGGCGCATATCGTCCCGGTGCGAACCGATACGTTCCATCCAATGGCCGCCGGACGTGCGATGAACGTAGAGACTTTTGGACACGTCTACTTTCAGGCACAAATGTTCCACTCCTGCCTCGTCGGGCAATAAGCGGCGATCCAGCAACACATCCACCGGCGGCTCGCAGTTATGGCGCGCCACGTTCACCACCCATTGCTCCAGACTGTCCATCTTCTCAGGCGCAACGCCTACAACAGCGCGGCGGTCATTCACGCCAAAGACGATCACGCCCCCTTCGGTGTTAACAAATGAGCACAACACTTGCGCGATCGCTTCCGTCGCGCGGGTTTCCTCGTCGGCAAAGCGCGGCGCGTCGCCCCGGAAGACGACCTCTTTGAGTTCCAGATAGGCGTCTTCGCCGGCTTGGATTTCGGTTAGGAGTTCGGATGTGATGTTATACATGGATTACCTCTTTTATTCCTCGCTTCCATTATCCCCCTATCCATCTAAGAAAACAAGTACAGTTTCCCCCACGAATACCCGAATGCGCCCGCCGCCATTCGGGTATTCGTGTCCCCCCATTCGCGGATGGCAAAGCGCGTTGCTTTTCCCTCTTGACATACCATAAAATTCCTCCTATAATTTTATACGTCTGCACAGATTGGCGGGGTGCTCAATCCGTGCGGGCAAACCTATCCCATAAAACCGAAAGGAAGGTGACTTATGCGTAAGCCACGCGTGTTCCCCATGCTGTTGGCCGGGTTGACCCTGGCCGTGTTCGGCAGTCTGGCGCTTCGCGGCGCGAGCCTGCCGGCGCTCTCTTCCGAGCAAGCTCCCCCTTTGCCGCCGCATTCGCTCTTCTTCGTCGGTGAATCGCCCCTGCAAGTGCAACGCCTCGCCGCCGCTTCCCCGGAATTGCTGTGCAGTTCCGCCGTTTCGACGACCACCACTGTGCTGCCGCTTCCCGCCGCCTGCTCCGTCTTCGCGACGCACCCCGCGCCGGACGGACGTTGGATCGCGGTCGAGGCCGGCTGCGACGTGGCCGTCTTCACGCTCCTGTACGACGTCGCCTCCGGCCAGACGCGCCCGGCCGAGCCGGCACCCCGGACCGAGAGCTTCTTCCTCAACTGGCAGCCCAAAGGCGAAGCCTACCTGCTGCGCGTAGACCCCATCGGCGAGGATCGCATTCTGCTGGTCAACGCAACGGACGGCAGCTACGAGACCTTACCTACTCCGCCGTTCACCTACGACGCGACCTTCACGCCCGACGGGCGGCTGCTCTACGCGCTCAGTCGCGGGCTGGGGTTCGGCAGCGCGGTGTGGCTGATGGACGCGGACGGGCAGAACCGCGAGCAGCTGCTCGTCGAGCCGGCGAGCGTCGTCGCCTACCCGCGCTGGTCGCCCACCGGGGACGCGCTGGCCTACGTGCGCATGCCCGACAGCAACGTGCCCTTCACCGTCGGCGAGCTGGTGCTGGCGGACGCGGAGGGGCGCAACCCGCGCGCCGTGGCTCCCGCCGACGCCGGTCACGGCTACCCGCCGGTATGGTCGCCGGACGGCAAACACGTCGCCTTCGTGGGGCGCGAGAACCCGCAGGACGCCGCCGCGAATATCTCGGCGGCCTACCTGGAGAGCAACCTCTACGTCGCCGATGCCGCGAGCGGCGCCGTCCGCGCGCTCACCCGCTTCGAGTACGCGCTGGTCGAGCCGCCGGACTGGTCGCCGGACGGCGCGTGGCTGGCGTTCAGCTGCGACGCCGACCTGTGGCTGCTCAATCTCGCGGACGAAACCGCGTACCCCGTGACTCAGGACGCCGCCGCTCACTACCCCGTGTGGCTGGCCGGCCCGGAACGATAGGAGGAGAACGATGAACGGAAACTCATTTTTGACAGGGAAAGATTTACCGCAAAGACGCGAAGGCGCAGAGAGGACAAACCATTCACGATCCGCTATTTGCTATTTGCTGTTTGCTATTTGCTTCGTCCTGAGCGCTTGCAACACGCCAACAACGGTCGCCACTGTCTCGCCAACACCGGAATCTCCCGTTAGCTTGCCCACATTGCTGACGGCGACTCCCACCGAGACATTGACACTAACAGCAACGTTTACACAAGCGCCGGAGCCGGTTCCCACACAAACATCAACGACAACGGCGATGACATCCTCTGGCGAACTATGGCAAGCGTCTTTCTCCGCCTGCCCGTGCACACCGGGTTCTGCTGTTGCTCGTTGCCCTGGTGAGTATTGTGTCGCCAGTATTTACACAATCAACAACGATGGAACGGACTTGCAACAGGTCATTGAGGGAGAATCGTATGCGTATTTCCCTACATTCTCCCCAAATCGACGTTACCTCGCCTTTGAGGATAATCGCGAGGAAGCCAATATATCTACTACAGAATCCGCCCATGGATTATCATCTCAACTTCGTACCTACCTATTGGATATGGCATCAGATCAAATAGATTCATTAGGGGATAAGTTTTTCACACAGTGCCAATGGTTCCCCGATGATTACCGCTTACTCTGCTCTGCTGACGACAATTTACACATTGCGCACGTGGATGAGGTTGAATCAACTCAATTAACCTGGATATCAAAGGATTCACGGATTTGCGCTTTTGATCTTTCGCCCGATGGCAAATCCATTGCGTATGTCGAAGCAACACCCACTCTATCGGAACCGCGCGATCTTGCTATTTACACGATGCATGCGGAAGATAAAACCGCGCGCTTGGCCACTGTTCTGTCGAACATGGCTTATTGCGGTTCGATACAATGGTCCCCAGACGGGAAGAAAGTCCTTGTTGCAGTTGCGCAAAACTCTGTGGTTGCGGCCTCGGATATTTTTCAGATCGAGATAGGCGATAACAAGGCGCAACTTCTCTTTCACAGCGAATATCAGGTTTTTGCCAGACCGCATTGGCTGACCGATAGTCAACACATCTTTCTTGTCGAGTATAACCGTAAAAGCGACACCAATACCTTCTATCGCGTTGCACAAGGCGAAATGAGCCAGAAATCGGAAATCACAGGTCTCGGCAGTGGCGTCTTGGGCGATCTCTCACCTGACCAGACGCAGTTCATGTTTGCGCAGATGTTCCTGAGTGAGACTGACATTGGGGGGCTTTATCTTATTGATCTAAAGACCGGACAGTGGGGACACATCGCCGAGGATTATCAAATCAGTCTTGATGGAATAAAAACCATTGCGGGTGAAGTAAGATGAAAACTCGTTTAACGCCGTTACTTCTAAATGTCGTCTATATTTCTATTGGCGTCACCATCGGCTTCATGGTGTTACGTCCAACCAAGTCTGTCGCCAACTTGATGATTGAAAAAGGCATTTCCCAACAGATAGCCCGGTTCCTTTCCCCGCCGTATTATGGAACCACGCGGGTCAATGCCATTTACGATCATCAGCTACCTATGGGACGTCCTGATCTTGAATCAGCCAGTGACCGGGGACAGGTCCGGCATTATGACAACATATTAAGAGACGAAAACTGTGGAGGTGTCGATGCACGAGAGTGTTATAGCTCGCATAACGGTATTGACTACGACCTGGAATACAACTTAGTACGCGCGGCTGCTCCCGGACAAGTTATCTACGCGGGATGGAACCTTGCTAACCACAGCGAGGGATTCGGTCTCTATGTTCACATACGCCATGCGAATGCCTATGATACGCTTTACGGCCATATGAGCGTACTGCGCGTTCAAACTGATGATACTATCGCTCAACGTGATGAATTTCAGCGTATCATCGGCATTAGCGGAAATACTGGAAACTCCACTGGACCACATCTTCATTTTGAATTAGAGCCGCCCAATAATGCTACCTCTGTGAATCCCTATGGCTGGAACAGCGAAGAAAACGATCCATGGGAACAGTCCTCGCAACTTGTCAGCCACGACTTATGGCTCAGCTATCCAAGCATCAGCAATACAACCGTATACACATCCGGTTATCCTCTCACAGCCCCATTCATTACTGAAGACAAACGCGACTACATCACAGTGGACGACGGCGACGCAGGCTTCGTCGAAGACCCTGCAAATTGTTGGACAGGTGATGCCACGGCAGGTTGGAGCAATGACCATCGTTACCACGAAGTTGATGCTACGGTTGACTGCGCCGCCACCTGGAACTTCCCGGAAAGTCAACGCCCCGGAAAGTATCACGTATTCGTCCATATTCCCCCGGCCCACGCCTCCAGCGACGCGGCGCAGTACACCGTCCGGCACACCGCATCTGGCGTACAACCGTGGGAGAAAGTGTCAGAGTGGGCCGTTGTGAATCAATCCGTTTACCCCAACGACGACCATCCCTCGTCCTGGGTTTACATCGGCACGTACTACTTCGACTCCAACCAACATGGCACGGACTACGTGCGTCTGGAGCCGCAACCGCTAGACCCGGTGGGCGCATCACGCATCGCCGCCGACGCAGTCCGCTTCTCCCCGGTAATCTACCGCCTCTACCTGCCCCTCACGCTCAGACAATGGCCGCCCGTCCCCACGACGCCGCTGCTGAACGCTATCGTCAATCCCGACTATGCCCCCAACTACGCCGTCGCCTGGAGCAGCGTCGAGAACGCCAGTAGTTATACTTTGCAGGAGGGCAGCAACCCCAGCTTTGGCGATGCGGTCACCCGCTACAACGGCCCGGACACCGCCTGGGCGGCTACCGACCACGCCCCTGGCGAGTTCTACTACCGCGTCAAGGCCGCCAATCCCTGGGGCGACAGCCTGTGGAGCGCTCCGCAGCACGTCAAGATCGTGTCGCCCGATCCCTGTAAGAAAAACTTCCTCGTCAACGGCGACTTCGAAGATGAAACTAGCGCACCTTGGGAACAGTACTCCAGCGGCGGCTACAATGTCATCTCGACGGAGCGAGCCTACAGCGGCGACCAGAGTGTCTACTTTGGCGGATTCAAAAACGCTGAGGAATGGGTCAGACAACCCTTTGTTATTCCCGCCAACGCCGAGACTGGGGTTCTGGTATTCCGTCGCCTGATTACGACCACTGCCGATGTGTTCCCTTTCGATTATCTGACCTGCGAAATACAAGATGCGGAGGGAAATACCCTCTCCAGTCTGGTTGCTCTTTCCAGTCTCCATGCGTCCAACAGTTGGTTAGCCGCCGGCGCCGCCATTGACAATCTGGATGCTTGGGCGGGAAGAACACTCCAAATGAAATTCACGGGGCATACCAATAGCAGCGATCATCCCACCGAGTTCTTTGTAGACGCCGTGATTCTAAGCATCAACTGCGCTGATATCCTCCGTCTGACAACCGATGACGCCTTCCCCATCATCCACCTCCCCCCACCCACGCCCTAGCCGTCCACGAATCCCCCCACGAATACCCGAATACGCTCACCGCCATTCGGGTATTCGTGTCCCCATTCGCGGCCGGCGGACGGCCAATGACGGCAACAATTCTAAGTTTCGGATTATACTAAGGCGGTTTGGTTTACTTCATTCGATCAGAAAGGAGCAACACGATGGACTTCAAGGACTGTGTTCAGTTTGCCAATGCGAATCCGACCTGCTATCTTGCCACCACGGATGGCGACCAGCCGCACGTTCGGGCTTTGTTGATGTGGCGCGCGGATGAGACGGGGTTCTATTTCATCATTCTGTCGCCCAAAGAGATGTCAAAACAGATCAAGGCCAATCCCAGGCTGGAGTTATGCTTCTATAACAACCCACCCACCCTGGAAACCGCGAAAATGCTGCGCGTCACCGGCAAGGGTGAATTCGTGACCGATCCGGAGATACTGAAACGCGCTTACGAAGAGCGCAAATTCCTCGAAGGCGTCGCGGGACGGTCGCTTGCGGACATCACCGAGGTGGTGCGGGTCGGGTCCGGCGTTGCGCATTTCTGGACAATCATGGATGTGCTAAAAGAACCGCAGTTGGAACGTATCCAGTTCTAAACAACAATCCGCCCGGACTTCTCCGGGCGGATTGCATAGTTCCTGTTGTCGAAAAACCAGCATCAATCGCCGGATTCCCCCATGTATTGGTGGCTGACCGGCGTGAGCGTCTTTGTCGTGATCGCCCGTGTCTTTGCGTCGCCTGCGTGCGCCTGATCTGCGGGCTTCATTGGACAGACGCCTGCCGGGCAGCGTCCCTGCACGTGCGCTTCCATTTCTTCGCGGAAATTCGCCAGCGCGGTGATGATCGGCACCGGCGCAGCCTGTCCCAGCCCGCAGAAAGACGCCGACAGGATTTCCCCGGCCGTTTCCTCAAGTAATTTGAAGTCCGCCGGCGATCCCTGCCCGTGGCGCATCCGATCCAGCGTCTCGACCATTCGCTGCGTTCCAACGCGGCAGGGCGTGCACTTGCCGCAGGATTCGGTCTGGAAGAAACGCATCAGCACGTAGGCCAGGTCCACCACACAGGTGTCCTCGCCACAGATCAGCAGCGCGCCGCTGCCGAGCGCCGCGTTGTACTGGCGCATCGTCACAAAATCCATCGGCGTGTCCAACAGCACCGGCGGGATGATGCTGCCCGACGCGCCGCCGGTCTGCGCGCATTTGAACGACTTGCCGCCTTTCATCCCCCCGCCATAAGCCGCAATGACCTCGCGCAGCGTGATGCCCATCGGCACCTCGATGAGGCCGGTGAGGGTAACGTCGCCCATGATCGTGTAGACTTTGGTGCCGGGACAGCGCTCCGTGCCGATGGCGCGATACCAGTCCGCGCCGTTCAGCAGGATGGCAGGGATGTTCGCCAGCGTCTCGACGTTGTTGACCACGGTCGGCTTGCCGCGGAATCCGGCAACGGTGGGATAGGGCGGGCGGACACGCGGGATGCCGCGTTTGCCCTCCATACTTTCCAGCAACGAGGTCTCCTCGCCGCACACGTAAGCGCCGGCGCCCGCGTGAAGGTGAATGTGGAATGAGAACCCACTTCCCAGGATGTCGTCACCGAGCAGTCCCAATTCCTCGGCCTGATGCACAGCGAGTTCGAGGCGTTCTTTGGACAGCGCATACTCGCCGCGGATGTAAATCCAACCCTCGTGCGCGCCCACGGCATAGCCGGCGATGGCCATCGCTTCGAGCACAGCGTGCGGATCGCCTTCGAGGATCGTGCGATCCTTGAACGTGCCCGGTTCGGATTCATCGGCGTTGCAGACAATGTACTTGGGTGTCGCCGCTTCGGCGGCCACGAAGTTCCACTTCATCCCGGTGGGGAAGCCCGCGCCGCCGCGTCCCTGCAAATTGGAATCTTTGACCACCTGCCGCACCGCTTCCGGCGTCATTTCGGCGAGCGCTTTGCCCAGGGCGAAATAGCCGTCGTCGGCGATGTAATCTTCGATGCTGTACGGGTCAATGATGCCAACGCGCCGCAACACGATGCGTTTTTCGGCATACAGCTTTCCTTCTTTGCCGGGGAGCCGCACGATCTTACCGGTGAGAACTTCGGGGGGCGCCAGCAAATGCGTGGCCACCCGGCCCTTGTAGAGATGCTCCTCGACGATGAAAGCAGCATCCTTCGGCGTAACCGGGCCGTAAATCACGCCTTCGGGGTAGATTGTGACCGTCGGCAAGACATCGGCGCGCGCGGCCTCCGGCGCCATCCCGACCAGCACTTCTTTGTCGAGCCCATAAAATGAAAGTTCAGCCTCGAGGGCAAGACGCACTTCGTGAGCGCCGTGCGCCAGACTCTGCGGGTCCCCTGAAATCAAAATGGTTGCGCGAATCATGACGCACCTCCAGCTTCCCGGTACCGGGCCAGAATCTCAGGGATGTTTTCGGGGGTCAGATTGCCGTGGATGTTTTCATCCACCATCATCACCGGGCCGACGGAACACGCGCCGATGCAACTCGTGGTCAACAGCGACCACTCTCCATCGGGCGTCGTCTCCCCGCCGGCGATCCCCAAAGCTTCCTGTAACGCGTCCCAAACGGCCTGTCCTCCGACGACGTGACAGGGCGCATCCTGGCAAAAGCGGATCACATGGCGCCCCAGAGGTTTGAGGCTGATGAGACTGTAGAAACTCGCCACACTGTACACTTTGCTAGGCGGTACGTTTAACTGTTTGGCGATTTCGGCGAGGTCTTCTGGAGTCAGATACCCCGCCTGCTGGCTGACTTCGCGCAGGATCTCAACCAGGGTCTCCTCGGAGGTCCCATATTTGTTGATAATCGTCTGTAAAGCCGACTCGTTCATACAGTCTCCTTTCATGAAAGTGAATGGTGATTAGGGGATTGAGGGGTTAGGGATTGAGGAACTAAATCTGCTCCCTACTTCCCCAATCCCCTAATCCCTCAGGTTCCTCCTACTCGACCGTGATTGCCTTGACCGGGCAGACCTGCGAGCAGACGCCGCAGCGAACGCAGGCCACCGGATCAATCACGTGCGCCTCTTTGGCTTTGCCGCTGATGGCATTCACCGGACAGTTGCGCGCGCACCGCGTACAGCCGATGCAGGTCGCCGGGTTCACTTTGTATTCAATCAACGCGCGGCAGAACTTCGCCGGGCATTTCTTCTCGTAGATGTGGGCTTCGTATTCGTGGCGGAAATACTTGATGGTGCTCAGGACAGGGTTGGGAGCGCCGGCGCCCAGGCCGCAGAGCGATCCGCGCGTAATAGATTTCCCCAACTCTTCCAGCTTCTCGATGTCGCCCGGTTGGCCGCGCCCCTCGCAAATGTCGGTGAGGATTTCCAGCATGCGCCGGGTGCCCACGCGACAGGGGACGCATTTGCCGCAGGACTCGTCCTGGACGAAGTCCATAAAGAAGCGGGCGATGTCCACCATACAGGTGTCCTCGTCCATCACCACGAACCCGCCCGATCCCATGATCGAGCCGACGGAGGCCAACGATTCGTAGTCCACCGGCATATCCAGGAATTGTTCGGGGATGCAGCCGCCCATCGGGCCGCCGGTCTGTACGGCCTTGAATTTCTTGTCGTTGAGGACGCCGCCGCCGATGTCGTAAACGATCTCGCGCATCGTGAGACCCAGCGGCACTTCGACCAGGCCGGTGCGTTTGACCTTGCCGGCGATCGCGAAAGTCTTGGTGCCCTTGCTCTTCTCCGTGCCCATAGACGCGAACCACTCGCCGCCCTTGAGCATGACTTTAGCGGTGTTGGCATAAGTTTCGACGTTGTTGATGTTGGTCGGGTGGCCCCACAACCCGGAAGCAGCGGGGAACGGCGGGCGCGTGCTGGGCATGCCCCGGCGTCCCTCGACGGAGCGCATCAGCGCCGTCTCCTCGCCGCAGACGAACGCGCCGGCGCCCATGCGGATCTCAAGGTCGAAACTGAAGCCGGATCCGAAAATATTCTGGCCGAGGAAACCGTATTCCCGCGCTTGCCGCAACGCCACGCGCAAAGTCTGAATCGCGATAGGATATTCGGCGCGAACGTAGAAATATCCCTGCTCGGCGCCGATCACGTAAGCGGCAATGGCCATGCCTTCGATGACGGCGTGCGGATCGCCTTCGAGCACGCTACGGTTCATAAACGCGCCGGGGTCGCCCTCGTCGCCGTTACAGACCACAAACTTGGGTTTCCCAGGGCTATTGCGAGCGAGCGTCCACTTCATATAAGCCGGGAAGCCCGCGCCGCCGCGCCCGCGCAGGCCGGACTTCTTCATCTCTTCGACGACCTGATCCGGCGTCAGCTCGGTCAGGACGCGGAACAACGCAGCGTAGCCATCTTCAGCGATGTAGTCTTCAATGTCGTAGGGGTTAATCTTGCCCACATTGTTCAGAACGACGCGCACTTCTTTGGTGTTGGGGGCCGGAAGCGGCGTCACCTTCGGTTCGGCGTAGGCCAGACGCTCCACCGGACGCCCTTTGTAGAGGTGTTCCTCGACAATGTACACCGCATCTTCCGGCGTCAGATTTACATAATGCACGCCGTCAGGGTACACCATCGCTTCGATCCCCTGCTGCGCCGTTCCAACCAGATCAGTGGTTGCCACCACCTGGACTTCATCGTCCAGATGCAAATCCTGTAATTTGTTCAGAAATGCCGCCCGGACAGCCTCCGCGCCAGGCGCATCACTGCTAATCAGAACATTAGCACGAAAAGTCATACTGCCTCCACAAGAATAGTCAAAAGTCTAAAGGTCTAAAGTCCAAAGTTGGGTCGTTACTTGACCACCCATTCTTCGATGGGCTGGCCGTTCACGATGTGGCTCTCAATGATTTTCACGGCGCGGGCGGGATCAACGTTGCCGTATTTCACCGCGTCGCTGTCGCCGATCTGAACATGGATCAATGGTTCGTAGGTGCTCAAGCCGCCGCCGCCGGTCTGGGTGACGATCACATCGCTGATCCCACGCTTCTCAAGCTCGGCCAGGATTGCGGTCATCGTGTCACGTGCGCCTGCGGCAATACCGGTGGTGCCCATCGCCACGACGATGCGCGCGCGGGCGTCTACCCCGGCCAGTTGCCGCCGCTGCAATGCGCGCTCTTTGATCTTCTTCAGTTCGTCTAAATTCTTCATTTCAGGTTCTCCTCAAAAAATAGCTTGCCGCTGACGCGGCGGAGGGTTAAAAGGGCGTGTTTTTTCGTGCGG
>DAOUFX010000310.1:0-10817 GCA_034429675.1 Anaerolineae bacterium
CCCCCCAAACTCCCACCCCCAGATTTTTAGAAGATACTACGACATTTCGTTGAAAGGAACATGGCAGATGAGAACGAGGAAGATACTTTGTGGGTTGGTTGTCGTGACTTTGTTGTTGGGTTCTGTCGCTCCAATCTGGGCTGCGCCGCCCGGGCCGAACGCCGGCGCCAATGCGCCGATGGTCAGGGTGCTTGCGCCTGCCGGCGCGTTGAGCGGCGCGGGCGCGCCGTTGGTACACGATTACGGCGCGTTTGCGCTATACCGTGTCAACGCGGCGACGTTGTCCGCGTTGCCCCTGGCTTCCCGGAGTAAGCTGGAAGTTGTGGACGACCGGCTGTTGCTGGACGCTTATCCCTTTGACACGCAGAAGGAGACGTTGGACGGCGTTCCCGACGCCTATCGCATGGATGCGGTCAAAGGTGGGGCGCTGCAATTGATCCAATTTATCGGCCCCATTGCCGACGAGTGGCTGCACGAAGTCGAGTCCGCCGGTGCTGCGCTGGTGCAGTATATGCCCAACAACGGCTACCTGGTCTGGGCCGACGCCGCCGCCCGCGCCCGGCTGGACCGGCTGGCGCAGGCGGGGGATGTGCTGCAATTCAGTGCGCCCTACCAGACCTATTTCAAGTTGGGCGATTCGTTGTACCGGCGCATGGAGAATGGCAAAGAGGAAACCGTCAACGTTGTAGTGCAGATTTACGCGCACCCCGGCGCGCAGGCCACGAAAGACCTGGTGCAAAAGCTGCTGGTCGAAAAGCAGTCCGATTGGACCGCGCTGTTGGCCTATCAGAACATCTACGGCTCGGCGCGCGTGAGCGACTTTGCCGCCATCGCCGCCCGGCCCGACGTGGTGTGGCTGGGCGAACGTCTTCCGCGCGAACTGACCGACGAAGTGCAGGACCAAATCCTGGCGGGCAACCTGGACGCCGGCAGCACCGGCCCGGCGGCCCCCGGTTATCTGGCCTGGCTGGCCAGCTATGGCTTCAGCGCCAATCCGGCCGATTACCCCATTGTGGACATCACCGACGACGGCCTCGGCAACGGTTCGGTCAATTCCGGCGACAATACGCTGCACGTGGGCGGCCTGATCACCAACGCCACCCGCCTGGCCTACGTGAGCAATTGCACGATGGATGCGTCGGGCGATGGGCAGGCCGGTCACGGCCATATCAACACCAGCATCGTGGGCGGTTACGACGACCGCACCGGTTTCCCCTTCCGCGACCCCAACGGCTATTTGCGCGGTGTGGGCGTCAACCCCTACGGGCGCATCGCCAGCACCAAGATTTTCCGCAACAACGGATATTACGACGTCAGTGTCTGCGGTGACACGGACACCACTGTGATCAAGCACATTCAGGATGCCGGCGCGCAGATCAACACCAACTCGTGGGGCGCCGACGTTGGCGGCGATTACGATAGCTCGGCTCAAGCGTATGACGCCGGCGTGCGCGACGCCGACCTGACCGAGGCGGGCAACCAGCAACTCATCATCTTCTTCTCTGCGGGCAACTCCGGTTCGTCCGTCAGCACCATTGGCAGCCCCGGCACCAGTAAGAACGTGATTACCGTGGGCGCTTCGGAAAACGACCGCCCCGGCGACGAAGACGGTGATTGGACCGACGGTTGCCGTGAAGGCCCTACCGGCGCAGACAATGCGATGGACATCGCCGACTTCTCCAGCCGCGGCCCCGCCGAGGGTGGTCGCGTCAAGCCCGAAATCGTCGCTCCCGGCACACACATTCAGGGCACGGCCAGCACCGACGCCGGTTACGACGGTTCGGGCGTCTGTGACCAATACCGGCCCTCCGGCCAGACCGAGTTTGCGTCGTCGTCCGGCACCAGCCACTCGACCCCGGCGCTGGCCGGCGTCGGCTCGTTGTATTACTACTGGCTACGAAGCCAGTATAGTATGACGCCCAGCCCGGCGCTGATGAAGGCCTACATCCTGGCCCATCCCACTTACCTGACGGGCGTTGCGGCCAACGACACGTTGCCGAGCAACAACCAGGGCTATGGCATGCCCAACATGGGGCTGGCGTTCGACAATACGCCGCGTTACCTGACCGATCAGGAAACCATCTTCGACAACACCGGCGAAATTTGGACTTATACCGGCGCCGTGGCCGACCCGCTCAAGCCCGTGCGCGTCGTTCTGGCGTACACGGATGCGCCCGGCGCCATCAGCAGCGATCCCAGGGTCAACAACCTGAACCTGCAGGTGATCGTTGGCGGCAACACCTACCTGGGCAATCGTTTCAGCGGCCAATGGAGCGTCGCCGGCGGCGCGGCAGACGCCAATAACAACTATGAGGCGGTGTTCCTGCCCGCCGGCGTCAGCGGTGTGATGGAGATTGCCGTCACCGCCGCCAACATCGCCGGCAACGGTGTGCCCAATGTCGGCGACGGCACCGATCAGGATTTTGCCCTGGTCATCTACAACATCGCCGCCCCGGCAGGCTATGGCATGTTGGACGGCATCGTCTACGATGCCGCCGGTGCGCCGGATACGCAGCCCATCGCCGGCGCGCGCGTGGATATTGCCGGCCCTGCCGTTCGCTATCATACGGCCAACACCAATGGCTATTATAAATTCTTCACCATCAGCGGTACCTACGCCATCACCGCCACCGCTTACGGTTATCTGCCCGCCTATGACAGCGCCTACGTCGCCGACGGCGTCACCACGACCGTCAATATTTCCATGACCCAGGCCCCAACGCGGGTCATTTCCGGGACAGTGCGCGACTCGGTCACCCATTGGCCGTTGTACGCCAGCATTGACACCCACACGCCGCTTGGCGTTGTGTGGACGGATCCGGCCACGGGCTTCTACAGCGTCGCTTTGCCCGATGACGCCACGTACACCTTCGACGTGAGCGCCTGGGCGGCGGGGTATACGCCCGCCAGCGGCGTTGTCACCCTGAGCGGCAGCGACGTGACCAGAGATTTTGCGCTGGATGCGGATCTGGCCGCGTGTGAAGCGCCCGGTTATAGGATTGATAGCCCCTACTTCCAAAACTTTGAGGCTGACGACGGCGGTTACACGCATGGCGGCGAGCAGGACGAATGGCAATGGGGTACCCCTGCGCCCTCCTGGCCGACTCCTGCGTGCGCTTCCGGCGCCCATTGCTGGGGCACCGACCTGGATGGCGACTACGATGCCTTCGCCAGCCAGACGCTGACCTCCACTCTGATTGACTTGAGCAGCATGAGCGCGCCGATTGCGATTCACTGGTCGCAGGCGTGGCATATCGAAGACTCCGAGTACGATCGCGCATACGCCGAAGTTAGCATCAACGGCGGGCCGTGGACCCGGATGTGGGCGCACACCGGTGACGCTGTTCGGGTCAACTGGACCGAAATGAGCTACGACATTTCTGCCGCGGCGGGCGGCAATGCTCGCTTCCGCTGGCGTTTGACGAGTGATGGCTTATATCATTTCAAAGGCTACTACATTGATAGGGTTTATATTGACGGCCCCTGCGTCGCGCCATCCGGCGGATTGGTGGTCGGCAATGCTTACGATGCCAATACCCTCGTTCCATTGAACGGTGTGTCCGTAGCGCGCCAGGACGGCTTTGTCACAACGACGGCGACGGCCCCTGGCCCTGCCGGCGACGGGTTCTACATGGTTTATTCGCCCGCCGGCAGCAAGGCCTTCACCGCGACCCTGCCGCTTTACCCTCCGGCCATAAAGACTCCCACCGTGTTGGCCGGCGATACGATCCGGCAAGACTTTGCGTTGGTGGTGGGGCAGCCCGCAGTTGATCCGGCATCCTTGCACGCTACTGTGCTTACAGGCGCCACGGCTGCGCAGACGTTGACGCTCTACAATACCGGCGACGCGCCGTATGATTTCGCTCTGGAAGAACGCGCCCCTTGGATTGTGCCCAATGCCCACGGTGGGCCGGATCCATTTGGATACACTTATGCCGATTCCAATGAATTGGGCGGCCCGCTGTATAACTGGATTGACATCTCCGCTACCGGAACGGCTTTGAACCTGACCGATGATGCCGAGCGTAGTGTCGCGCTGCCTTTTGCGTTCACTTTCTACGGCGTCAGTTCGACGAATGTGTGCGTGGCGAACAATGGCGCAATTGTGTTCAACAGCACTACGTGCGGTGTGAACGCGGCGAATACCGCTTTTGGCTTAGCTGCCTCCAATCACTACATTGCCCCTATGTGGGATGACATTGACTCGGATACCGGCAATGTGTACTATCAAACCCTGGGGGTTGCTCCTAACCGCAGCTTCGTGATCGAATGGTACAATCGCCCGCATTTCAGCAACGTTGGCAGCGGCACCTTTGAGGTCATCCTCTACGAAGGCACCCACAATCTCGTCTTCCAATATCAGGATGTCGTTTTCGACAATGTTTTGTATGATCGTGGCGCCAGCGCTACGGTTGGCATCCAGGGAGCGACGACCAATTTCACCCAATACTCTTACAATGCCGCGTCGTTATCGGACAATTTTGCGATCTGTTTTGCCTATCCCGGCCAGACGTGCCTCCCCGATATGCCGTGGCTGTCAGTGTCGCCGATCACCGGCACAGTGCCGGCCAACGACAGCGTATCGGTTGCCCTGACCTTCGACGCCGGGGCGCCGGAGGTGGACGGCTTGGGCGACTACTACGGCATCTTGCGCTTCAAGAATGAAACACCCACCGGCAACAGACTCATTCCGGTGACCATGACCGTGGTCGGCGGCTACGCCTTGTCGGTCAACACCACCGGCGACGGTCAGGTCGCGCTCGACCCGCCGGGCGGCGTTTACGTGGACGGGACGCCGGTCACGCTGACGGCGACGCCGGAAGCCGGCTGGCAGTTCGCCGGCTGGACGGGCGCTCTGACCACGACGAACGCGGTGGAACAGCTGACGATGGACGCCGACAAGAGCGTGACCGCCACCTTCCGCCTCATCCCGGCGGTGACGCATACGTTGACGGTCGCCGTAGCGGGCCAGGGGACGGCGAAGCTCGACCCGCCGGGCGGCGTTTACGCAGCCGGCACGCCGGTCACGCTGACGGCGACGCCCGAAGCGGGCTGGAACTTCGCCGGCTGGTCGGGCGACCTGAGCACGGCCAACCTGGTGGAGCACCTGACGCTGGACGCCGACTATAGCGTGACCGCTACCTTCACGCAGGAACCGGTGGTCACGTACACGTTGACGGTCGCCGTAGTCGGCCAGGGGGCGGCCGTCCCGCAGAGCGGCGCCTACGTGGCCGGTTCCGTCATCACGCTGACGGCGACGCCCGGAGCGGGTTGGCAGTTCGCCGGCTGGACGGGCGCTCTGACCACGACGAACGCGGTGGAACAACTGACGATGGACGCCGACAAGAGCGTGACCGCCACCTTCAGCCTCATCCCGGCGGTGACGCACACGTTGACGGTCGCCGTAGCGGGCCAGGGGACGGCGACGCTCGACCCGCCGGGCGGCGTTTACGCAGCCGGCACGCCGGTCACGCTGACGGCGACGCCCGAAGCGGGCTGGAATTTCGCCGGCTGGTCGGGCGACCTGAGCACGGCCAACCTGGTGGAGCACCTGACGCTGGACGCGGATCGCGTCGTGACCGCCACGTTCACGCAGCAACCGGTGGTCACCCACACGCTAACGGTCGCCGTGGTTGGCCAGGGCGCGGTCGTCCCGCAGAGCGGCGTCTACGTGGCCGGTTCCGTCATCACGCTGGCGGCGACGCCCGGAGCGGGTTGGCATTTCGACGGCTGGACGGGCGCTCTGATCACGACGAACGCGGTGGCATCCCTGACGATGGACGCCGACAAGAGCGTGACCGCTACGTTTATCCAGACGAACTCGCCTTTCCTCGTCTACTTGCCGTTGGTTTTGCGCGACCTTACGCCGTAGCCGGGTAGACGAATCGCGGTAAATAACCGCCGCCTGCCGCTGATCTCGGCGGGCGGTGTTTTTTTGGTGTCAAAAAAGAACGAGCTCCCATTTGTTTTTTTAGCGCCTGGGTTTTAACCCGGCGTCATTGCATGGCGCCCAATCGCGCCATTTCCGTTTTTTTGATATACTAGCTCAAGTTGCTACCCAAATGTGGCGGGCATTTTCGGACACGGATAACACGGACTCCACGGATGGAAGAAAAGAAAAGAGCCCGTGTTTTCTGTGTCCGAAATTCTTAAACCGGTAACAGGTGGCAACTTGAGTTATTTAGGGGGTCTTAATGGTACTGGGTATTGACTTGTTCTTTGTCTTATTCAATAACTTAGCTATTTTTGTTGCGCTGGTTGCTGTTTACAGTTACTTGCATGCGCAATTCAACCAACCCAATTCGTATAAACGTCAAATCGTCATGGGATTATCGTTTGGCATTTTCGCTATCGGCTGTATGTATGCCAAAATTCCCGTCTTTGAAGGCGTGATTGTTGATCAGCGGAATGCGATCGTGGCGTTGAGCGGCGCTTTTGGCGGGCCTATATCCGCCATCCTCAGCGCGATTTTTGCCGGAGCCTTTCGCGCTCATCTTGGCGGCGGGGGGGTGTTTGCGGGCATTATTGGCGTGAGCCTATCGGCCACCGCCGGGATCGGAATGAATCTGTTTTCCAGGCGTTTTGACTCCATCCCTAGAGCGGCTATCAGTGCATTATTGGCGGCGGTTGTCATTTTACCTGGCTTTCTTTTTGTCGGCGATATCCGGACCGGATGGGAATTGATGTTGGCGATGGCGTTGCCATACGGTTCGGCGATTGCCTTGGGAATATTTTTAGGTGGGCTGCTGCTGCGCAGAGAGGAAGACCGGCATCAGGTCGAGCGTCAGTTCCGGGAAAGTGAGAAACAGTATCGCGAGTTAGTCGAAGGGACCCTTGATCTCATTATTCATACGGACAGCGATGGCAATTTTACGTTTGTCAATCACGTTGCCGAGAAGATTCTGGGATTTCCACCCGCAGAATGCGTCGGATTGCCTTTACGCCAGTTTGTTCATCCGGACGACCGGGATATGACTATGGATTGGTTCAATAACTGTGTCGCACAGAAAAAATCTCATGCAAAACTTGAAAATCGGCTCATCCATGCTCAAACTCAGAAATCGTACACCCTTCTTTGGTCGTCGTCGTTCTATTTTGATGATGCGGGTGATTTTGTGGGGATGGGCAGTATTGCTCGTGATATGACCGAGCGTAAGGAATTGGAATCGCAATTGCTACAAGCGCAGAAAATGGAATCCATTGGCCGGTTGGCCGGAGGGATTGCCCACGATTTCAACAACATTCTGGTTCCGATCAATCTTTATACCGGCATGGCAATGAAAAAGTTGGAGCCGGACAGCAAACTCTACGCCAACATGCAAGTGATACAAGAGGCCGCCAGGCGCGCCGCCAATCTGACCCGCCAGATATTGGCGTTCAGTCGCAAGCAAGTGTTAGAAATGCAGGTGCTTGACCTCAATGGGGTGGTGACGGAATTCCAGCAAATGTTGCGGCATCTATTGAGCGAGAACATTGTGTTTCAGACAGCCCTGGAACCGGCGCTTGACCCGGTCAATGCCGACAGGGGGCAAATCGAACAAGTGTTGATGAATCTGGCCGTCAACGCCCGCGACGCGATGCCAACCGGCGGTAAACTGATCATTGAGACGGCCAATGTTTATCTGGATGCGACCTACGTCAAAAAGTACGCCGGTGTGCAAGCGGTTGGGCACTACGTGATGTTGGCCGTCAGCGATACCGGGTCTGGTATGGATAGCGCCACCCAGCAGAAAATCTTCGAACCGTTCTTTACCACAAAGGAGCGTGGGAAAGGCACCGGATTGGGGCTATCCACGGTTTTTGGGATCGTTAGACAACATGGCGGCAACATTTGGGTTTACAGCGAAGTAGATAAGGGCACAACCTTTAAGATTTACCTGCCACGCGCGGAGACTGTGGATCAAGTCCACACAATAATACCAACGCCGGAAACCACTTCAGCTTATGGGACAGAAACGATTCTGGTCGCAGAAGATGAAGACATCGTGCGCCGCCTGGTCTGTGAAACTCTGTCGGCGCACGGTTATAACGTTCTCGAAGCATCCGATCCGGACACGGTGTTACAGCTTGCTTCTGAGCACAAGCAAACACTGCGCCTTTTATTGACCGATGTCATTATGCCCAAAATCAATGGCAAAGCGTTGTATCACAATGTCAGGTCGATTTGTCCCGACATTGCCGTACTCTACATGTCGGGCTATACCGACAATGTCATCGTTCATCATGGAATATTGGATAAAGGCGTCAATTTTTTACAGAAGCCGTTTACGGTTCAGTCCCTCACACAAAAAGTCCGCCAGGTTTTGAACCAGGCTCCAGTCTAAAGTCGGAGTGTACTTACTGGCTTCAACCGGTTCTTCGGCGCAACTTTAACCTGTACAGTTACTAAATCTTTACCAGTTCATACTCGCCGTTTCCGAGCCCGATTTTTACGGCGTGCTCGATACAGGATTTCCACTCCGTGTCAGGGTGCGTCATCTGAAAGTGATCCATCTCGTCATGGTCATGTCGCTTCTGAAGGTTATCGCTCAGCACGCTTCCCGCCAACGCCGGCATTGCATTCGCCAGGTCTGCGCAGGCGACATCGAGGGCCACCGGATCAAAGGATGCCAGCATGCCCACGTTCGGGATGATCGGGATGTCGTTCTCCGCGTGGCAGTCGCAGTCCGGCGAGACGTCGCAGATGAGCGCGATGTGAAAACACGGCCGGCCCTGGCACACGGCCAGCGCATACTCCGCCATTTTGCGATTCAGCATTGGAGCTGATGCGTTCCAATCGCTGGCGATCGCATCTTTGGGGCAGACGGCCAGACAGCGCCCGCACCCCACACATTTGTCGTGGTCTATGATGGCTTTCCCGTTGACGATGCCCGGCGCGCCGTGGGCGCAAATCCTCAGACAGGCGCCACACCCGATACACTTTTCTGGATTGACGGTTGGCTTCCCTTCGCAATGCTGTTCCATCTTTCCGGCTCTGGAACCGGACCCCATCCCGATGTTTTTGATGGCGCCGCCGAAACCGGCCAGCTCGTGTCCTTTGAAGTGAGTCAAAGAGATCAAGATGTCCGCATCCATGATGGCCTGTCCGATCTTTGCCTCTTTGACATAGTCGCCGTTGATCGGGACCAGCGCTTCGTCAGTGCCTTTCAAGCCATCGGCGATGATCACGTGGCAGCCGGTTTGCAGCGGCGAGAAGCCGTTCGCGTAGGCAGTATCCAGATGGTCGAGCGCATTTTTTCTGCTGCCGACGTACAACGTATTGCAATCCGTCAGAAAGGGCTTGCCGCCGAGTTCTTTGACGTAGTCGGCGACGACCCGCGCATAGTTGGGGCGCAAAAATGCCAGGTTGCCGTATTCGCCGAAGTGAATTTTGATGGCGGCGTATTTGTCGGCGAAATCAATCTGCTCGAACCCGGTCCGTTTCATCAGGCGGTGCAACTTCTGCAACAGGTTTTCGCGCATCGTGGTCTTAAAGGTGGTGTAATAGACTTTTGATTTTTCCATGACTCATTCTCCTCAGAAAATAGCATTCAGCTATTGGCTTTTAGCCTTTAGCCAGGAATCGCCGCCGACGCGGCGGAGGGTTAGAAGGAAGTGTTTTTTAGTGCGAGAGTACCCGCACGAAAAAACACGCTTCCTTTACTTCTTCCGTTGAATCACGATTTGCATTGCCGTTGGGGCGCCCCCGGTTCATGGCGACTTCTCTGAAAGGGGGAAGCGGGAGTAAAGAAGGACTTTTGCATTAACGGCTGGACAGTTTCGCCATGTCGGTGGGGTACCGCTCTCCCTGGACTGTGATGTCTGCCAGGGCACGGCCGATCTCCTGAAGGTCGTCCGCCGTCAGGGTGACGTTGACGGCTGCAAGGTTCTCCTCCAGGCGTTGGAGTTTCCGGCTGCCGGGGATAGGCACGATCCACGGCTGCTGCGCCAATAGCCAGGCCAGTGCAATCTGCGCGGGCGTCGCGCCTTTCTGTTCTCCGATGTGCGTGATCAAATCCACCAAAACCCGATTGGCTTTCATGGCCTCCGGCGCGAAGCGCGGCGTGCGTGCGCGGATATCGTTCTCTGCAAAGGGCGTGTTTTCATTCACCTTGCCGGTGAGAAATCCCTTGCCCAGCGGGCTGTAAGGCACGAACCCAATGCCCAACTCCGCACACACCGCCAGCACGCCGTTCTCCTCCGGCAGTCGCCACCACATCGAGTATTCGCTCTGGATGGCCGCGACCGGCTGGACGATGTGGGCGCGGCGGATGATGTCTGCCCCTGCTTCCGAAAGCCCGAAGTGCTTCACTTTGCCTTCCCGGATCAAGTCTTTCACCGCGCCGGCCACGTCTTCGATAGGCACGTCCGGGTCAACCCGGTGCTGGTAGAATAGATCAATGGCCTCAACCCGCAGCCGTTTGAGCGACGCCTCGGCGACGCGCCGGATTTGCTCCGGGCGGCTGTCCAGCCCCCCGCCCGGCATCGGGCCCTTGTCGCCGTCGTGTTTGAACCCGAACTTGGTGGCGATGACCACCTTGCCGCGGAACGGCTCCAGCGCTTCGCCCACCAGGTCTTCGTTGGTGAACGGCCCGTAGACCTCCGCCGTATCGAAGAACGTGACGCCGCGCTCCACTGCCGTATGCAGAAAAGCGATCATTTCCTGCCGGTCAGCCGGCGCGTCACCGAAGCTCATTCGCATACAGCCAAGGCCCAGGGCCGAAACCTTCAGTTGGTCGTTGCCTAGATTCCGTGTTTGCATTGTTCATCTCCTTAAGACAATAGCCCGCTCATGCAGAGTTAAAGAGGGGTTTTCGCGGGCGAGTCTGCTCGCCCGC
>DAOUFX010000311.1:0-4936 GCA_034429675.1 Anaerolineae bacterium
TAAAACGGGCGACGCTGTTGGCAGCGTCGCCCGTCTGGTGGTAATGACCGGCTGGGGGTCAGGTCTGAGCCCAAGCGATTCAGGATTGCATTGCGACGGCCACAACCTTGGCAAAGGCTGCAGCATCGTTAACGGCTAATTCCGCCAACATCTTGCGATCAATCAGAATATTCGCCTGCTTCAGACCGTGAACCAGACGACTGTAAGACGTGCCGTTCAGTCGGGCGGCCGCATTGATGCGAACAATCCACAGGCGGCGCATATCGCGTCTTCGATTGCGACGATCGCGATAGGCATAGTGCATTGCCTTCATCCATGCTTCATTGGCTCGCCGGAACAGCTTGCGGCGCGTCCCATAATATCCCTTCGTTAAACGCACAATCTTCTTATGGCGACGGCGTGTTACGGTACCCGTTTTTACTCTCACAATATCACCTCAATGAAATTCAGACTTTACTTTAGATACGGAGCCAGGCGCTTGACGCGTCGAAGTGTTCCCTTGTGCTCCACGGCGAACATCTCGTCAAACATACCGCGCACACGGCGCGATCTTCGGCGACGGAAATGGCTTTTACCCAACTTCGTCCGCATCAATTTCCCTTTGCCGTTTTGGGTGACGCGGAAACGCTTGGAAGTCGGTTTGTGGGTCTTCAGTTTCGGCACGTTAATCCTCCTACAGCTACTTTTTCTTTTTCGGCGCCATGACCATCAACATCGTCCGCCCATCCAAGAGGGGGGGCTGTTCGACCACGGCGACATCAGCAAGCTCATCAGCAATTTCCTGAAGTTGTTGCATAGCGACTTCGGGGTAAGTGATCTCACGCCCGCGGAAGCGAATGCGAACTTTGACTTTGTTGCCTTCTTCAAGCCAGCCCCGCGCGTTTTTGACCTTGAACATCGTGTGATGGTCGTTGGTCTTGGGTCGGAGCTGAATTTCCTTGACTTCGATCTGTTTCTGAGCCTTCCGCGCTTCGCGCTCTTTCTTAGCCTGCTCGTATTGAAACTTTCCAAAGTCCATGACCCGCGTTACCGGCGGTTCTGAGTTGGGCGCAACTTCGACGAGGTCAAGTCCCGATTCCTCTGCCAGCCGCAGAGCTTCCTCGATGGACAATACCCCGTGATTTTCACCCACTGCGTCAATGACGCGAACCTCCCTTACACGGATTTGCCGATTGATGCGATATTTTGGCTTACTGATATCTGCCTCCCTTTTTGACTAAACTGACGAATTCTCAGGCACGACTGCCCCGTTATCATAACATGAAAACGCTCTATGTCAAACGCTTTTTCAGCCTAAAACAAGAAATCACTCTGTATGAGCGAACCCGGAAAGCCGATAGCAGGCGTGATGGTAGCGGTCGGGGTGATGGTTGGCGTGGGTGGGAGTTCCAGGGTCGGTGTAAGGGCGATGGTGGGAGTGAGGGTGGGAGAAAGCTCCAGGGTCGGTGTGTCGGTCGGCACAGGCGTGTTGGTGGGAGTGTCAATGGGCAATGGCGTTTGGGTGGGAACGGGGGTGTCGGTGGGCGGCAAGGTTGGCGTCGGCGTTGGGCCCATCACGTTGACCGGCACGCGCGTCTCGAACTGCGCTCCCTGTTTGTTGTAAGCCACGATGTGTAGGGTGTAGATGCCCGGTTCCCATTCCACAGGAATTTGCCAGGAGCCCAGGAGCCCGTCGCGCACTTGCGCCAGGTGCGGGCCGCTGATCCAGCCCCACCCCTGTGGATCGCGACCGATGCCGTAGGTGATTTCGTAGCGGTCGAAGTCGGGGAGTTCGACGGTGCCGTAGATATCCACCAGCCCGTGGACTTCGGCTTCGCTCTGGGGCGTGGTGATGATCACCTGCGGCGCGGCGTTGTCGCCGGTGCAGAACTTGTCGGGCGCAACTTCGAGTTGGTGTTGGAGCGCCCATTCCTGCATCCACTTGCGCCCGCCCGGATCGCCGACCTGGCTCAGGTCTAGCATCACCTTCGTGACGACATTGGTCCGGCAGTATTCATTGGCGAGCAAGCCGCTGTTGCCGTCTACTTCGATCTGGCGCACCCAGTCTTTGTCGGCCTTGGGGGGCAGCGCCCCCGCCGAGAAGACCTCCACACGCTTCTCCGGGCAATATTCCGAGGGTTCGGCGCCGGAAATCGCGCAGATTTCGCGCTCGACCACGCCGGCCGGCCGCGCAAAGCTGTGCGGCGGGATATTGACGTGGGCGCGCGTCATGAAGGCGTTCCAGATCGGCCCGGCGCCGCTGGAACCGGCGACGTTGGACATCACCGAGTTGTCGTTATTGCCCACCCACACGCCGGCGGCGATGTCGGGCGTGTAGCCCACCAGCCAGGCGTCACGGTTGTCGTTGGTGGTGCCGGTTTTGGCCGCCACCGGACGGTCGGCCAGTTGCAGCTTGCTCGGACAGGCAAAGACCAGACAGCGCGCCTGAGTGTCGGAGAGGATGCTGGTGAGCAGGTACGTCAATTCCGGTTTGATCACCCGGACACCCTGGCGCTGGCGGTTGTCAATGAGCACCTCGCCTTTGCTGTTTTCAACCCACAGGATGGGGGTCGGCTCCTGCTTGAGCCCACTGTTGGCAAAGGTGGCGTAGGCCGAGACCAGTTCGAGCAGTTTGAGTTCGCCGCCGCCCAGAGTGAGCGCCAACCCATAGTAAGGGCGCGTCTCGCCCGGATAATCGGGGCACTCCAGTTGCGGCGAGACGATCGAGGTCGCGCCGAGCCGCTCGGACATAGACAACAATCCATCCACCGTAACGAATTCCAGCGCTTTGACCGCCGGCAAGTTGAGCGAATTCGCCAACGCCGTGCGCACCGACGTTGCGCCACGGAACGTACCATCGTAGTTGACCGGTTCGTAGCGGTTGCCCCAGGCGTCGGTGTAGACGGTGGGCACGTCCCAAACGATAGTGGAAGGCGCCCACCCCTTCTCGAAGGCCGCCAGGTACGTCAACGGTTTGATGGCCGATCCCGGCTGGCGACAGCGCAAGGCCACGTTGACCTGTCCGCCGATCTCTTCATTATAGAAATCCACACTGCCGACCATCGCCAGAATGTGGCCGCTGGAGGGTTCGATGGCGACAAGCGCACCGTTGGTGACGTTCATCGCGGCCATAGCCGCCACGCCGTTGGCGACCTCTTCTTCGGCGATCTTCTGCATGTCCCAATCCAGAGTGGTGTGGATGCGCAGCCCGCCGCCGGTATAGAGCTGGTCGGCGCCGAGTTTCTCTTCGAGCGATTGTTTGACGTAGGTGACGAAGTGCGCCGCCGGGATGCGGTCGGTGAAGATGGGAGCGAATTCGTACTGTTCCATCTCGGCAGCCGCGGCGTCGGCCTCCGTCTGGTTGATGTATCCGGCCTCAACCATCAGGCCCAACACGACCTTCTGGCGTTTGAGCGCGGCGTCGCGCCCGCCGTGGAAAGGATCGTAGACGCTGGGCAACTGAGGGATGCCGGCCAGGAAAGCCGCCTGCGACAGGCTCAGATTGGCGGCGCTGGCGCCGAAATAGGTACGCGCCGCCGCGTCAATGCCGTAGGCCAGGTTGCCGTAGTTGTTGTTGTTGAGATAGACTTCGAGGATTTCATCCTTGTTGTATCGTCGCTCCAGTTCGGTGGCAAGGACGACCTCTTTGATTTTGCGGCTGGCGCTGCGCTCGGAAGCTTCATCCGTCAAAAGGATGTTGCGGGCAACCTGTTGGGTAATACTGCTGAAGCCGGAGACGATACGTTTTTCTTGAAGCGCATAGTAGATGGCGCGAACGACGGCGATGGGTTCCACGCCGGTGTGGGTGTAGAACGTGCGATCTTCGGTAGAAATGGTGGCCCACTTGAGATAATCCGAAACCTGATTGATCGGGATGTACGTACGTTTCCCGGCGCTTGGGTCAATAATCTCGTGCAGCAGCCGCCCATTGCGGTCGTAGATCTGGCTGCTGGCGAATTTTGGCTCGCGCTGGCGGAGTTCGTCGGGGGAGGGAAGCTGCGCCGCAATACCAACGTAGGCGATCACCGACACGATGACGCCCAGGAAGAAAAGCCCCACCGTTACCAGGGTGACGGTCAGCAGGATGGCGGGCCAGCGGGGGCGTTTTTGAGGTTCGTCCTGCGCCGTTTCTGAAGAGGCGCCGGGCGGCGATTGCGCCGGCGGTTTACCGCCGTGCGATGGCACATGCTGCTGTTGGGGTCTACCTGCCGGGTATGCCGGTTGTTGCACCGGTCGCGCGGGCGGCGCTTGAACCGCCGGTCTGCCGGCGTTGGCCTGCGCCTGCGGTCTGCGCGGTCTTTCGTCGGGCGGTACCTGTGAGGGTGGCATGAGCTGCGTCGGTTCCCAACCCGGACTGGGCGTCGCCTGGGGATAGGCCGGGCGCGCGGGCTGCGGCGTTGCTTCGCGCGGCCTGCGGTCGTCGAAGGGAGGCGGCGCCGGCAAGGGGCTTTCTGCCGCCTGAGACGACGCCGGTTGTGGGCGCTGTTCCGTTCCCGACCGGTCAATGATCTGCGTTTGCGGGGGAAGCGGCGGCTTGACCTCAATACGCCGCGTCGGATCAGCGGGCGCCACGTAGATACGCCGCGTCGGCTCGGCGGGCGCAGGATGCGATGGCGTGGACTCCGGCTCCTCGGCGTAGGTGATGCGCCGCGTCGGCTCCACAACCGGCGGGCGCTGCGGCGCGGGTTGCGCCGGTTGGACAGGTTTGGCCGGGCGCACTTCGATGCGCACGCCCTGAGTGGGATTGATGCGGATGGTGGGTTGAGCCGGCGAAGCAGCGTCGGATCCGGGGGCTTTTGCCGCCTCATCCGGCGTTTCGGGCATTGCGGAAAGCTCCGGCTCGTTTTCGACAGGGTTTTCCGCAGATTTTTTGCGGTTGGATTGATTCTCCAAATCGGTAGGCATACCGTTCACCTCGACAATGGCTTTTAGCTTTTAGTTTTAGCGGTTTGGGGGG
>DAOUFX010000312.1:0-4086 GCA_034429675.1 Anaerolineae bacterium
GCCCCCAAACCGCCACTTCTTCCCCTTCTTATTTTCGGAGGAAAGCTATGAAACACTTCAAAAAACTGAACATTGCGCTCGTGTTGACCCTGCTCATGGTGGTTGGGGGCATGGCCGTTGCCTTGGATGTGACGGGCAACACGGCAGCCCGCATCTGGTCTGACGGATTTGAAGACGGCGCAGCCCTGACGGACAGCTACGAAGACGTCGGCGACACCGGGATGTTTGTGAGCACGGCGGATGCCTTCACAGGCGAACACGCGCTCGAACAACACTACGATCAAGGGCAAGTTGACGGTGGCTGGGTTTGTAAGGTCAACAACGCCGGGTTCCCGGATCACATCTTCGTGCGCTGGTACCACAAGTTCGAAGCAGGCTTCGCTGGATTTCCCCCGAAAATGGCCCGGGTGCGCTACCGGCAGCGCTCTGGAGACTGGAAGTCTACTTTCGCTGTGCATTTTTGGATCGAAAACGGCGAGGCCGTAGCCGACGTCTATGCCGAGAATAGCTCCCAGGCCAACAGTTCCGGCTGGCTGCCGATTGTCCGCTCCGGCTTTTTCTTCGACGCCCCGGAAAACGCCGGGCGGTGGATTCGCCTGGAAATGGAAGTCCAGCTGAACACCCCCGGACAGGCGGACGGGTTGTACCGCTTCTGGGCCGACGACGAGCTGATCGTCGAACGGACCGGCGTTGATTTGCGGGGCAACACCCAGGACAAGATCAACGAGGTGATGCTGGACACCTACTGGAACGGCGGTTCGCCCAAGGCACAGAGCCGCTACTACGACGACTTCGTGATTGCCACCGAGCGCATCGGGGCGGATACGCCGCCTGCCGCCGGCAGCGTGGTTGACCTGCGCGTGAGCGACGCTACCGCCGCGACCAACTCGCTGGAAGCCACCTTGCGCTGGAGCGCGCCCGCGAATGCAGTCACCTACACCTTGCGCTATAGCAGCGCGCTCATCACGGAGGCCAACTGGGACGGCGCCGTGGCGGTGAGCGTGCCCTTTACCGCCGCGCTGCCCGGCAGCGCAGAGCACCTGGATGTGGCCGTCCCCTACGCGGGCGGCGCGGCCTATTTCGCTATCAAATCGCAGAACGCGCAGGGCGGCTTCTCACCGCTTTCCAACAATGCCTGGTGGCCGCACAGCGGTCTTTTCCTCCCGCTGGTTCTCAGAAACTGACCGGCCTTGAATCTCGCCTACCGCAACACCAGCGGCAAATACACAAACTGATTGACCGGCATCACCCGCACGGTATCGCTTATGATCGAGGCGCCGTTGACCATAGCATCAAGTGTGACCGTATACCAGACGCCGTTGGTCAGGCCGGTAAGGCTGTAGGCGCGCGTAGGGCTGACGATGCCGGTGACCGGCAGGAAGGCGCTGCCGGGGCTTTCGTAGGCGATCGTCCAGGTGGCGGTCGCGGGCAAGGCGCCGGCGACGTCCCAGCTCAGGCGAATGGCGCGGTTGGCCGGCGCGCCGTGCAGCGTCAGCTCAAGCGCCTGCGCCGAACCGGGGATGCGGTACAGGTGCACCGCCAGCGCTTCGAAATCATCCTCAAAGTGGCCGCCTGTCAGCGCAATCGTCCGGCTCTCATCAATGACCTCCACCGTGGCGCTGCTCATGCCGGCGACGGCGAAGGTCACCGTCTCCGGCGCACGCTCCAGGCTGACGGCGAAGAGGTAAAGATCGCCGTTGTACTCTCTGGCCGTCACGTCCACGCGGCCTCCGCCCGCTTCTTGAGCGGTCACCGCCTGGCTGCGATCCGCCCCCAGGATGGCGGGCGTCAGCGCCGTGATCTGTTCGTTGGTCCGGCTGAGCTCCGCTTCCTGCGCCGTGCTCAGGCAGAACTGGGTGTAGCCGGGGCATTCCCAGCTGTGGGTGAAATAGCCGATGGCTTTGGCCCCGTGGACAATCGCCTGCCAGACCTCGTTGCGGATTTCTTCCGAGGTTGGCCCGTCGTCCTCGCCGCGCGCCGACAACTCGCAGTACTTGCTGGTGGTGCGGGCCGCCTCGATCCACTGGTAGGTCGGGCGCCAGGCGGTGTACTCAATCAACTGATCCTGGAAGTCGGCGACCTCGTTGATCAGGTCGGGGCGACACCAGCCGTAGATGGGGTAGTCGTCGAAGCCGGTGACGTCAATGGCGTTGACGTAATCGGCGTACTCTTCTTTGTCGTCGCCCATCCAGTCGTAAGGCTCAAAGCGGTCGGCGAAGCGGGCCGTGAGGGTGGTCAGAAACGGGTGAGCCTGATCCTGCGCCCGGATGGTTTCGTAGATGGCGCGGATTTCGTCAGGATAGAGCAAAGGCGCATCGCCCTCGCGCGGCATCTCCGGTTCGTCCTCCCAGAACCATCCCAGCAGGTTGGGATGGTTTTTGACCGAGGCGTCGAATTGCAGGATACCCCAGACGTCGTTGGCCTGGCAGGTGTCCAGGTATGCCTGCGACGTGTCGCTGCCGCAGCCCATCCCCATAAATGTGTTGATCCCCAACGTACTCTGGTATTCAATCCGGTGGCCGCACTGTAACCATTGGATGATGGGGAAGAAGGGTTGGCCGTCCACCAGAAACCCGCCGTTCTCGTCGAACATAATCCGGCTGCTGGTCGTACTGAAGCTCTGTTCCGGTGAAGTCGCCGTCTGCCCGTCGCCGGTTTCGCTCGTCACCCGGTAGTGATACGCCGTGTTCCCGGCCAGACCGGTCAGCAACAGGCTGTGCGTCCGGGTCGGCGCCGATTGTGACATGCTTTCCGTGAGCGTCTCGTCGGTCGTCCAGAATTCGATCCGGCTATCGGCAGGGAGGTCGGTCTGCCAGACGACGATCGCGCTGAAGGGCGTGACGCTGATGGTTTGCAGATTCGAGATCGTCAGCGCGGCGGGGCTCAGTACCGTCAATGAAAACGGAGCGATGAGATCGCGCGCTTTTTCATTCCCTAAGACCGCTCCGGCTTCGACCGTTGTCGCCGCTGCGTTGCCGGTCAAAGAGCGAAGGAGCAAAATGCTGCCGGCTAGACCGAGAATGCCTACAAGAACGACTCTGATAATCAATCTGGCTTTCATAAAATCTCCTTTTTGTTCTAATTTTTCCTTCCCCATCTGGCGGGGGACTCAGGTTTTGACCCGGCGGAGGCGTCGGCTCCCGGATGTGATGAGCCGGCATAAAACTGATCGAAGAACCAACCGAAGTTGTTGAGAATTTCTTGTTCGATGCGCAGGCTGATGGTGTGCGGCGCAGGTGGGCGGATGCCGGTGTGGGTGTTGTGGCGATATTTCCAGCGGTAGTAGCTGTCGCTTTCGTGCGGCGTGACCGTCAAATGTTGCGGGTCAAACGACGCCGGAGGCAATTCAAGCCAGCGATAGAGCAACCGCATCGTTTCCACCGGATCCTCTACCAACGCCTCGAAGGCCACGAAACTCACCCGCTCTCGCAACGCCTGCGGGGCGTCTTTGAGCAGATATTCGATGGATTTGAGCGGCCCACCGATCACGCCTTCTTTGCCGAACAACGTGTCGGCGCGTTCGTAGGCGACGTGAGGCGGCATGTGGTCGGGGAAATCCAGCAGCAGCGTCTTCTGGTGTTGGGCCTCGATCGAGCCGTAGACCTGCCGCAGGTCGCGGACGCACACCAGCATCTTGAACTGTGGGTCGAGCAGAGCCGCCGTTTCGATCATCCGCAGCCAGCCCCGGTTTTTGTCCACGACCACCGGTTTTTCGGTTTCGACGAACCATCCGTTGATGAATCCCCGGTAGGCGTTGATCAGGCGCGTGTAGACCAGGTCAAATTCCCCATCCAGCTGCGAAAGGAAGAAGGGATCGTCGCTGAGTTGGGCGCGCAGAGTGTTGAACACCTGGCTGAGCGGCGAACTGTGGCCGGGGCTATAGATCTGCGGATGATGCGCCAGCAGTTGGCACAGCAGGGTCGAACCGGCGCGCGGCAGTCCGGTTACGTAGAGAATGCGTTTGTTCAGTTGAATGCCAGATAGCATTTTTACCAGCCTCCATCTCTTCTGAAACTAGCGTTTAGCCGTTAGCTTTTAGCCGTTAGCCGGAGATAAGGGGGGTGTTTTTTCGAGCCGGGGTACCGG
>DAOUFX010000313.1:0-41255 GCA_034429675.1 Anaerolineae bacterium
GCGGGTTGCCCGTGCGAAAAACACCCTTTATATCCCCCTCTGAGGTGGCTAAGAGCTAAAGGCTAATCGCCGGTTCATTGTGCTCTCAGACAGAGTGCAGTACAATAAAACAGGATTCTTCATTAGATGAAAGGAGCGCTACGATGTCAGAGACGAAATCACCAGCTGAGATACGCGCGGAACGCCTGGAAAGTATGCGTTCAAACTGGAACAATCTGTCCACTCGCGCCACGTTGGGACAGGCTCAAGACGCCATCGAGGACGTCGGCGGCAGGATTGAGGGCGCACCCCATCGCATTGAGGCCATTCGCAAACGCGGCTACATCTACGGGCGTGGATGGGAAGCGCAGGTTGACACTCTGAAACGGAGCTGGCCGGCGCGCCGCAACGAAGCCCGGCGCATCCTGGAAGAGCGCAAAAGCGAGATACGCGAGTTATCCCAAGAAATCAACCAGGCGATAAAGCCCACCCTTCTTTCAGACGCTGCCCTGGACCGGCTGGAAAGCATGCTCGACGGCATCGAATCGCGCCTCAGCAGCGCGGAAAGCAATGTGCGCGGCGCCTATGATACGCTGGAAAATCAATTGGATGCGCTGGAGAACGAGTTGGCGCAGATTGAGTCGAGCCTGGAAGCCCTGGACGCAGCCTGCTTCAAGTTGTTCCCCGAAGAGCATCTGGTCGCCGCATGCGAAGCCGTCTGGACCGACGACAAGGATGAACCCAAGGGCTATCTGTTTTTGACCGACGGGCGCGTGGTCTTCGAGCAACGCGAGAAGAAGGCCACGAAGAAGATTCTCTTCATCACCACTCAGTCCGAACTGGTTCAGGAAAAGCTTTGGGAAGCCGCCATTGGCGCCATCGCGGACGTTGAAATTGAGGATAAGCGCGGTGGTCTGCTGGGCTTGGGCAGCAAGGAGCTCATCACACTGCGCTTCCACGAGCGCACCCGCGAGCTGCCGAGCGACGTGACGGTGCAACTCAAGGGTACCACCAATGACGTGTGGCAGAGCATGATCAAGCGCGTTCAGAGCGGCGAGATTGAGTCCGAACGGGCCGGGGCCGCCAAGAGCGCCACTACCTCCGGTGCGCCATCCGCTCCGCCCCCCACGCCGGCTCCCGCAACGCCTTCCGCCGAGATCCCGACGAAATGCCCTACCTGCGGCGGCCAACTTCCGACGGTTTTCAAGGGCATGCACGAATTGACCTGTGAGTATTGTGGGAGCAAAATCCGTTTTTAGGATCTGTCTGGTTTAACACAAGACATCTATTGCCGCAGAATCCACCGAAAACACCGGGAGAAGAACTCTCCGTGAAAAGTGTGGGTTCTGCGGTAATGTTTATTCAGGGGGTGCTGCGATGTTTAGAAAAAGCATCACATTGAAAATTCTGATCGTGACCCTTGTCATCATCCTCGTCGGAACGGGCGCGTCGAGTCTCTATTTTCTCAATGCGCAGAATCGTGATTTGTCGCGCGAGCGTGAGTTGGGCATTGAACAACAGGCCGGGGTGCTCTTTGAAAGCATCAGAAACAACATGTTGTTGGGGACTGCGCCCGTCGCCCGTGGATTGTTGCAGGATCTCAAGAACGTCGAGAGCATTCGCGCCATTACGCTCTTTCGCGCTAATGGGAAGGAAGCTTTTCACGATGACGAGACAATTCTGGCAGTCAATCGGTGGATGGGCAAAGAATATTTCGAGCCCTCAGAACACTATAAGGAAGACTATTCCGAGCCTTCCGAAGCCTATGAAGAGGACTATGGCGTGGGAAAAACCATCACCCACACCGGACCGCTTCTGGACACCTCGGAATGGCTTACCAACGCGGTGAATACGCAACAATCGCAGTTCCAGATCCGCGCGTGGGAGGAAAGCCGCGAGTTAGTCTACTATATACCGTTGCTCAACGCCGAAGAATGCCGTCAGTGTCACGCCCCCGAACTTTCCCCCCATCCGGATGTGCGCGGAGTCATTCGCGTGAACACGCCGCTTGACGATGTGGATCGCAAACTGCGGCAGAACACCTTCGCCTCAACAGTGATTTGGGTCCTTATGGCCGCCGCGTTGACCCTTGCCGTCAATCAGAGCATGGGCCGGCTGGTTTTGAAACCACTGAAAAGCATCGGCGACGCGGCCGGCCAGGTACAGCAGGGAGATTTCACGGTTCGGGTCCCCGTGAGCACCGAGGACGAGATGGGCACTTTGGGGCAACAAATCAACCGGATGATTGTAGGATTGGATGAACGGTTGAAACTGACTAAGTTCGTCTCGAAAGCGACGCTGGAAGAAATCTCGGCTGGGACTGCGCTGACGTTGGGCGGCGATAAACGTGAGTTGACGGTTCTGTTTAGCGACATCCGCGGCTTCACGTCGTTTGCCGAAAAACACGATCCGCACGAAGTGATCACAACCCTCAACACTTACATGCAACGCCAGGCCGCCGTGATTCTCAAGGCGGGCGGCGATGTGGATCAATTTGTGGGCGACGAGATTCTGGGCGTCTTCAGTTCCGCGACGATGGCCGAAGATGCGGTACGCGCCGCTGCCAGTATCGTCGCGACGATCAACGAATTGAACGCCGCTCAGGGACTGCACATTCACGTAGGCGTGGGCATCCACACCGGTCCGATGATTGTGGGGAACATCGGCGCGCAAGGCGATGTAGAACGCTTGCAGCGCACCGTCATCGGCGATGCCGTCAACCTCGGAGCGCGCATCTGTAGTGTGGCCGGCCCCGGCGAAATCCTGGTTTCGCAGGAGACGTACCGCTATCTCTCCGGCCAGATGACTTTTGCTGAACCCCGGACCGTCACGGTCAAGGGCAAAGCGCAGCCGGTGACGGTGTATCCGTTCCTTTCGGACAAACCCGCAGGTACTTGATAGTGTTGGAAATGGAGGTCTTGCTATGTCGAAGAAATTGAGTCGAGAAACACAGACCGCGCTGTGGGGTGGATTGGCCTTCAGCCTGGCTTTCACGGCATTGATTGCGTGGGCCGGGCAACGCATTGATCGCAGTACTTTTTTGCCCGATCAGGGGCCATCCTGGTATTACTGGAAACTGCCGGTTCCTACGTTCTGGTCGCGCCTGACCGCGTGGGGATTTTACGTTCTGCACCAGCTCAGCGTGTGGGGCCTGCTCGCCTACGCCCAAACGAAACAACAAAAACGTTATGGCGAAGGGCTGCACCGCCTCAACTGGATCGCGTTGGGGGTCAATGCCTTCTTTATCATGGTACATTTTGTCCAGACGCACATCTGGTACGACGGTCTGGCGCAGGACGTCTCGATCTGGAGTTCGCAGGGATCGGTGATCCTGATGTTGGTGCTGATCCTGTTGATGGAGAACCGGCGTCGCGGACTGTTTTGGGGCAAGAAAGCGCCTATTTCCGGCGTTGCCATTGACTTCGTGCGCAAATATCACGGGTATATCTTTGCCTGGGGCGCCATCTACACATTTTGGTATCATCCCATGGAGAATACCCCCGGCCATCTGGTGGGATTCTTCTACATGTTTTTGCTGCTACTACAAGGGAGTCTGTTCTACACGCGCCTGCACGTCAACCCCTGGTGGATGCTGGTGCAGGAAGTGATGGTGCTGTTTCATGGTACGATGGTGGCGATTATTCAGGGCAACGGTATGTGGCCGATGTTCTGCTTTGGGTTTGGTGGAATCTTCATCCTGACGCAAATGCACGGCGTCCCTTTGCCCAAGTGGGCCCGGTGGACTTTCCTGGGAGTGTACATTGCCGGTGCATTGGTCACCTATGGGCTGAAAGACATCACGATGCTGCATCAGATTACCTGGATACCGTTCATCGAATACCTGTTGGTTTTTGTCCTGGCAGGATTGATTGCGTTGGTTGCGCGCATCGTGCGAAAACCTTCTCCTTAAACCGGAGAGACAAGCGGGTGTTTTTTTCGTGCGGGTACTCCTGCACTCCTTGCCAGCACGAAAATCACGGCTTACATGTCGGAGACATAAAGAAGGTTTTTTTCGCGGGCGGGTACTCCCGCCCGCGAAAAAAAACCTCTTTACCCCTCGCGTGAGCGGGCTATTTTCAATGGAGGTTGCATGAATATCTCGGTCATTCTGGCTCACCCAGACCCCGGCAGTTTTAACCATGCCATCGCGATGACGGCGACCCATGCGGCGCGCGCCAACGGTCATACCGTATGGTTTCACGACCTGTACGCCGAAGGATTCGATCCGCTTTTACCGTCCAACGAAATTCCCCGGCATGCGCCGCTCCCGCCCATGATTCAGCAGCACTGCACCGAAATCGCGGCGGCGGACGGCATCGTGATCGTCCATCCCAACTGGTGGGGACAGCCGCCGGCCATTCTCAAGGGGTGGGTGGATCGCGTGCTCCGGCCCGGCGTCGCTTACGAATTTCTGGAGGGCGACAACGGCGAGGGGGTACCGGTGGGTCTGCTGAAAGCGCGCGTGGCGCTGGTCTTCAACACCGCCAACACGCCGGAAGCGCGCGAGCGGGAGGTCTTCGGCGACCCGTTGCAGCTTCTCTGGAAGCACTGTATTTTCGAGCTGTGTGGGGTCGCTACGTTTCACCGGAAAATGTACCGCGTTATCGTGACCAGCACGCCGGAAAAACGCCAGGAATGGTTGGAAGACGTCCAGAGAACGGTCGTGACCTGCTTTTGATATGACCACCTTTCCTGTTATCACTTCGATCAAAGATCCGAAAATCGTCGAGGCCCGCGAGCTGACTTCCGCTGCCGGGCGCCGCCGCGCGCAGCAATGTCTGCTGGAAGGCGAAGAAATCATCCGTTGGGCTTTGCAGCGCAATTTGCCCATTGCCTATGTCCTCTTTCACAATCGCATTGAGACGCATCCGCTGTTGGATCCCTTGCTGGATCGCGCCATCCCCTGTTATGTCGTCTCCGACGGCATCCTGAAAAAAGTCACCGACACGCATTACCTTGTGCCGTTTGTTGGCGTTGCGTCGTTGCAGGAGACGCGCTCTGACGGCGCTCCCCGGTTCACCATTTTGCTGGATGGCGTGCAGGATCACGGCAACATCGGAACGATCATCCGCACTGCACAGGGATTCGGCATTCGCGATATTGCGACGAGCGCGCCGGACTTCGACCTTTACTATCGCAAGCTCATTGAAGCCTCGCGGGGGCACGTCTTTGACGTGCGTCTGACCCGCTACGCATCGAGCGTGCAAGCTGTGAAGGCTCTGAAAGCGCGGGGATTTCAAATTGTCGCGACCAGTTCGTATGGCGACAATTTGCAAACGTTGGCAAAACTCGAAAACAAACCTCTCGTCTTGGTGGTGGGCAACGAAAGCGAGGGCGTCTCGAAAACGGTCTTGCAAAACGCCGACCTGGTGGTGCAGATCCCGATGCAATCGCAAGTAGAATCGCTGAACGTCGCCGTCGCGACGGGCATTAGCGTCTACGAACTCAAACTCAAACTGGTGATGACGATGCTAACTCAATATATCCGTGCAACACTTGGCCGCGAAGTCAACGTCGCGGCCAAACTGGTCCAACGGGCGCTGGATACCACCCTCGCCCGCGTTTCACACTTCAATGCGGCGCAGGTCGTCCTGATGATGGTGCTGAAGTGCGACGCCGTGATGACGCTGGAACAGGTCAGCCGCGACATTGCCACGTTTGGCGATGAATTGCAAGGACTTCTCGCGCCCCTTTTTGCCGAAAGCTATATCGCGTATGCCGACCCTGCCAAAACTACGCTCAAACTGACCGATGCGGGGGAACAGCTTTTGGGCAAATTGTGGAGTCTCGTTGAAACCTCCGAGGAACAAATCCTGGAGGGTTTCTCGGCAACCGAAAAACAACACCTGCTGGACTATTTGCAGCGAATCCAGACAAACTGCGCCCGCATTATTCAGGAGTAGCCATGTCCTCTCCCATTGGCCATGCGCTTGCCGGTCTGGGCATTTTCGTCACCGGCGCCGGGTTCCCTCCCGCAGCAGTTCCACGGAAACCGGCGCCGCGTAATTTTCTCTGGGCCGCCTGGCTGGCCTTCGTGGCGCTGGTTCCCGATCTGGATTACCTCATCCCGGTGCTTTATGCGCTGCGCGCCTCGCTGGACGACGGGCTGCGCATCACGCACTCCGTCGTCGGTTGTCTCGTATTTCCGCTTCTCACCGCCCTGGCGCTTTCGCGACTGAAGCTCACGCCGGCAACCCGGCGAGGCTACGGCATCCAGGTGTGCCTGGCGGGATTGTCGCACATCGTGCTGGATCTGTTGGTCGGGGTGTGGCCATTGCCGCTGCTGTGGCCGTTCACCGCGTATCGCTTCAAGCTCCCCTTCGGCATTTTACCGAGCGCGCCCTCTTTCCGGTTCGACAATTTTTACATGTATCGCAACCACCTGATCGAATTCGGTGTTATCATTCCCCTCTTTGCCGGGATTTACCTGGCTCGCTTTTCGAAGCGCCCCACTCTGAAGCGTTACGCCTGCATCGCCGCTCTGTGGTTGTGTTCGACGGGGTTTATGGTCTGGGCGTTCACGCTGGCGCGATAGATGTGATTTTTCAAGCAAAACCCCGAAGCAATGGTATACTTAGCCGTTGCGATCCATTTCTAACCTTTGGGTGGTGAGACGTGAAATCAGATTTAGATGCTTTGATGCAGGCGCGAGATTTGGATGCAATCCTCGTCAGCGGCAAGGTGTTGGGCAACCCGCCGCTGGTCTATGTGCTTCAGGGCGCCAGGTTGACTCAGGCGTTGTTTATCAAGAAGCGCGGAGAAACCCCGCAGTTGATTGTCAATCCCATGGAGCGTGAAGAAGCGCTTCATGCCGGCTATCCGGTGCGACTCAGCAGCGACTTCGGCTATGCCGGGTTGTTGCGCGAGCACCACGGCGACGCGCTGGCCACTGCCGTGGCCTACCAGCAGCGCATTTTTTCCGATCTGGGCATCACCGGACGGGTCGGTTTCTACGGCCATCACGACCAGGGCGCCGGTTATCGTTTTCTGAGCGCGCTCGCCGCCGCGACCCCAAACCTTGAGGTGGTTGGCGAGTACGACAACGATCTTATTCTCGAAGCTCGCGGCACCAAAGATGCCGCCGAGGTTTCCCGCATCCAGGACGTGGGCGCGCGCACGATCGAAGTGGTGCGGCAGACGGTGCTTTTCTTGCAACGCCATCGCGCCGGCGCCGACGAGGTGCTGCGCAAATCGGGAACCGACGAGCCGCTTCTCGTCGCCGATGTTCACGCCCACATTTGCCGGTTACTCTCCGCGCACGGCCTCGAAGACCCCGAAGGCTTCATTTTTGCCACGGGGCGGGACGCCGCTATTCCGCATAGCAAGGGCACACCTAACGTTCCCTTGCGTCTGGGCGAGAGCATCGTTTTTGATATTTTTCCCCGCGAAATCGGTGGCTATTTCTTCGATTTTACCCGCACGTTCTCTCTGGGCTATGCGCCGGAGCCGTTGCAGGCGTTGCACCGGGATGTGCTGGATAGCCTGGAACACGTCAAGGCAGCGTTGCGCCCCGGCGTCGGCGCTTCAACGTATCAGCGCATGGCGTGCGCGTTCTTCCAGTCGCGCGGCTATCCCACGATCGCGCAGGATTCGACGACGTTGTGCGGGTACGTTCACGGCCTGGGGCATGGCGTGGGATTGGACGTTCACGAAGCCCCCTCTTTCTACGATAGTCCCGCCAATACTACCGTGCTCCAGCCCGGTCACGTCTTCACCCTCGAACCGGGTCTCTACTATCCCGAACAGGGCATGGGCTGCCGTCTGGAAGACGTCATGTGGATAGACGACACTGGCGCCGTTCAAACTCTCACCCACTTCCCCTACGACCTGGTGGTGCCGCTGGAATGAAAGACACCCGCAATTTCTTCGCCAAGGGTTGGCCGGTCAAGGCCGCTTTGCGATTGGGGCGCTTTCTACCCCGGTGGGGTGCGCGACCGGCGGCTGCCGTGGGAGCATGGTTGATAATGGTTATCAAACCGGATCTGTACCACGGGGCGCGGAATAATCTGCGCCACGTCCTGGGTATGGATGTATCCGAAAACGACCTCCAGCAAACCCTTTGGCGACTTTTCACCAACACGGTGCGCCGCTATTACGAATTCTTCTACAACATGGGCCGCGGCTATACCCGCGCCGCCGACTTCGATCCGCCGGTTTTACTCACCGAAGAGGCCAAAGAGAATCTCAAGCAAGCTCTGTCAAGCGGCCATGGGGTCTTCCTCGTCGCTTGCCATATGGCAAACTTTGATTTCTCCGGCATTGCCATGTCACAGGCAGTGTTACCGCCGCCGCAAACCCTCTCGCTGGCCTCGCCCTCGGCAGACGTTGAGATTTTCAATGAGTTGCGCGAGCGCTGCGGCGTGTGCATGACCCCGATCTCGCCCGAAAGTTTGCGCGACGCCATCGAGCGCTTGAAAAATGGCGGGTGCGTGGCGACCGGCGCGGATTATCCCGTGCCAATGGGCAACGGCGAGGCCCCCGTCACCTTCTTCGGCGCGCCGGCCAACTTGCCGAGCGGTTACATGCGCATCCCGCTGCGCACCGATAGCGTGATCATAGTGCTTACAACCCACTATGAGAACGGCGTATACTGGATCCATATCACGCCGCCGCAAGAAATGATCCACACCGGCGATCGCCAACAGGACCTCGCCGTGAACTTGCGCCGGATCCTGGATCAGGTCGAAATTTTTATCCGGCAACATCCCGACGAATGGATGATGTTTGTGCCGGTCTGGAGTCAGGAATGACAACACGTATTTTAGGCATCGAGACATCGTGCGACGAGACCGCCGCGGCGGTGGTCGAGGATGGCCGCGCCATTCTCTCCAATGTCATCGCTTCGCAGGTGGAGATGCACGCGCAGTACGGCGGGGTGTTCCCCGAAATGGCCTCCCGCGCCCACGTCGAGGCGATCTCGCCGGTCGTGGCTCAGGCGTTGCGCGAGGCGCACGTGGATTGGGACGATCTTGATGGCATCGCCGTGACTTACGGACCCGGGTTGCCTGGCTCGCTGTTGATTGGGCTGAACTTTGCCAAAGGCGCCGCGTTCGGCAAGGGATTGCCGCTCATTCCGGTGAACCACCTGGAAGCTCATCTCTACACCCACTGGCTGACCACCGGAGCGGAAGGCGCCGCCGACGGCAATCTGACCTTTCCGCTGCTGGCGTTGATCGTCTCCGGCGGGCACACCGAGTTGATCCTGATGCGGGATCATGGCCGGTACGAGTATCTCGGCGGCACCCTGGACGACGCGGCCGGCGAGGCCTTCGACAAGGTAGCGCGAATGTTGGAATTGGGATATCCCGGCGGGCCGGCCATTGAGAAGGCGGCGCGTCAGGGCCATCCCGGCGCCTTCGAGTTCCCGCGCGCCTGGCTGCCCGGCACCTACGACTTCAGCTTTAGCGGGCTCAAGACTGCCGTGTTGCGCACGCTGCGGCGCTTCAACGGCCCGCGTCCCCGCACGTTTGCCGCCGACATGGCCGCGTCGTTTCAGGAATCCGTCGTCGAAGTGCTGGCCGAGAAGACCGCGCAGGCGGCGCAAGCTCACGCCGTTCATGCCGTGGTGCTTTCCGGCGGCGTCTCGGCCAATACAGCTCTGCGCCTGGCCGTGAGATCGCGCCTCAACATCCCCGTTTACACCGCGCCGCTCACTTTGTGCACCGATAATGGCGCGATGGTCGCGGCGGTCGGGACCTATCGCTATTGGGCCGGCACACGCGCCGGATGGGACCTGGACATTGATCCGGGTCTGCGCCTGGCTTGATCATTCTGGATTTCGGGTGGAAGAATGGAATATCACGATGCCTTGCGTTACCTGTACAGCCTGATAGATTACGAAAAGCGCCCCATTGACCGCCTGGCAGCCCGCAATTTCAAGCTGGAGCGCGTCCATACGTTGCTGCGCCAACTCGGCGACCCACATCAGACTTATCCCACGCTGCACATCGCCGGGACGAAGGGGAAAGGATCGGTGTCGGCTATGTTGGCGGCCATCGCGCAGGCCGGTGGACTGCGCACGGGATTGTTCACGTCCCCACATTTGCACACCTACCGGGATCGTATCCAGATCAACGGAGAGGCGATCAGCCGCAGTGATATGGCTGCGTTGATTGAGGAAATCAAACCATCTGTTGACAGTGATCCCGATTTGACCATGTTTGAGGCGACCGCCGCGCTGGGCTTCCTTTATTTTGCCAGGCAGAAGGTGGATTTAGCCGTGATGGAAGTCGGATTGGGGGGGCGGCTGGATGCCACCAACGTTATTCACCCCGAAATCAGCGTCATCACGTCGCTTAGCCTCGACCATACCGCAATACTGGGCAATTCCCTGGCCGAAATCGCCGGCGAAAAAGCCGGCATCATCAAGCCGGACGTGCCGCTGGTATCAGCTCCGCAACAGCCGGAGGCATTGGCGGTGCTGCGTCAGGTTGCTGACGAGCGACACGCGCCGTTGGTGGTGGTAGGGCAGGACTGGACGTGGGAGCCGGGGCATCGCACCCTGGCGGGGCAGGTCGTGGCGGTGCGCAAGATGTCAGCGGCCTCACCGTTTGACGGGAACTACGACGTAGCCCTGCTCGGCGATTTCCAGCAAGAGAACGCAGCTGTCGCCGTTGCTGCTGCCGCCGTATTGTATGAAACCGGACACGACTGGGCCACGCCGCAGGCTGTCCGCGATGGATTGCAGCGCGTCTACTGGCCGGGGCGTATGGAGGTGTTGAGCCAGGACCCACCGGTGGTGGTGGATTGCGCTCACAATCCCTATTCCACGCAAGTGTTAATGCACTCGTTGCGCGCATGGTTTCCTGACACACGCTGGTTGCTCATCTACGGGGCATCTGCCGACAAGGATATTGACGGAATGTTGCGCGCGCTCTTGCCCAACTGTGAGCATATCATTGCGGCTCGCTCTTATCATCCGCGCGCCGCCACCCCGGAGCAGTTGGTCGTGTACTGCGCCGCGTTGGGCCGCGACGCCGAGTCTTGCACTGATGCGCGTCACGCTTTGGATCAGGCGTGGTCGCATCTTACTCCCAACCTGGGGATTGTGGTCACGGGCTCAATCTTCATTGTGGCCGATTTCCGCGAGGCCTGGGCCAAACAGCATCATCTCGAACTTCCGTTGGGGGATTGGGTTGACGAACCCTGGTAAATGGCGCGCCCTCTGCTGCCTTCTGCTCTTGTTGTCGTTCCTCTCCGTCCAACCTACCTGGGCTGTTAAATCTGGTCCGCACGATCCGGTCGAGGTCGCGGCTTTTTTTGATGGGCAAATCCCCGCTCAATTAGAGGCATACGGGATTCCCGGCGCTGCCGTCGTGGTCGTGGCCGACGGCGAAATCCTTTTCGCCAAAGGCTACGGTTACGCCAACAGTGAGACTCGTGCGCCGGTGGTTGCCGAAAAAACGCTGTTCCACATCGGTTCGGTGACGAAATTATTCACATGGACTGCCGTCATGCAACTGGCCGAGCAGGGCAAGCTCGATCTGCATACAAACATCAACACCTATCTTTCCAATATGAGTTTCCCCGATACCTTTCCCGAACCGATCACTCTGGAGCATTTGCTCACCCATACTCCTGGCCTTGAAGATCGCCTCAGCAACCTGGTGCGCCTCAGCCGGGATGATGGCATGCCGTTGGATGTTTTCGTAGAGCGCCAACGACCTGCGCGTGTCCTGCCGCCGGGTGAGATTATCGGCTATTCCAACTATGGCGGGACGCTGGGCGGTTACATCGTCCAGGAAGTTTCCGGAATGCCGTTTGAAAACTACATCGAGCATAACATCTTTGCGCCGTTGGGAATGACCCGCAGCAGTATCCGCCGTCCTGTGCCCCCCGAACTGAGCGCGGATGTTTCCATGGGCCATGTTGCTCTTCCCTGGGGCATCCGCCCGATGGTGGAATACTTCCCCAGCACGCCCATGGTCGGCGTCAGCGCTACCGTCGTGGACATGGCAAAGTTTATGATGGCGCATCTGCAAGACGGGTGCTTATCTGAGGGTCATTGTATCTTGAAAAAAGAGACGGCACAGGAAATGCACCGCCAACAGTTCACCCACGATTCACGCCTGCCGGGTGTGACCTATGGGTTTGTGGAATGGCAGCGCAACGGCCAACGTGTTCTCTGGCACAGCGGCAGTACGCCGTTCTTCCAGGGAGTCTTGGTCCTGATCCCTGAAGAGAACGTGGGGATGTTTGTGAGCTACAATCGCAAGACCGGGAACACCGAGGTCGGTAAATTCCTGCGCGAAGATTTTCTTGACCATTATTATCCGATTACCGTAACGCCGCCAACGCCGCTGCCCGGCTATCAGGAACGTGTGGCCCACGTCGTCGGCGACTATCACGAGAGTCGTTGGGCCTACACCACCGCCGATAGCTTCATCTATATGCTCATCCGCTACTACCGTGCGCGCGCCAACTCCGACGGCACCCTCAATTTTATGGGGGATACTTATGTGGAAGTAGAGCCGCTGCTGTTCCATCAGGTAGATGGTCAGGGGGTTCTTCTTTTCCACGAGGATGCGGACGGGAAAATCCAGTATGGATTCTATGATTATGACCCTCACAAGGTCTTCATTCGCATGGCCTGGTATGAGACCCTGCCTTTTCATCTGACCGTACTGGGCGGCTGCTTGATCGTTTTCCTTTCCACCCTGATACACTGGCCCGGTGTGCACAAAGAAATTCGCTGGGGGTTACAGTGGATTGGCATTGTGTACGTCGTCTTTATACCGGCTATGTTTGTTACCGGTTTGAGCACGGCTTTGCGCGCCATACCCGACCTCTCGCTCTTTGAGCCAATCCTGTTGCTGCTTCTCGTCCTGGCATTTGGCGCGACCGGTGTGTTTACCGTCCTTGCCTGGAGAAATCGCCGGTGGTCGGGAGCGACCCGCTTCTATTGTTCCCTGATTTTGACGGCCAGTCTGGTCTTTTTTGCCTGGCTGCATCATTGGAATCTTCTTGGCGTCTGGCGTTTTTAGCGAGATCGTTGTGGAAATTGCTCATTATCCACACATCTGTGGTACAATACCCGACAGCCGTCATAGACGGTAACGTTGCAAAAGGTGGAAATAAGTTATGGATTGGGATAAATTGCCCTTATCGTCGGATGACCTGTTCGGCGATTATTACGACGGCGAACACGAAGAAGGCCCCTTCGACGCGATTATCTTGCCGCTGCCAGACCTGGTGATCTATCCGCGGATGGTCACACCGCTCTATGTCGCGCGGGATGAGTCTATGCAGGCATTGGATATTGCCTTTGAGGAAGACTGGCCTTTAGTTGCCATAGCCCAACGGGATTCCGAGTTCGAAGACTATCCGGACAGCGAAGATTTGTATGAAGTTGGCACCGAAATCGCCATTGAGCGATGGATGCGACTGCCGGATGGTTCGGCCAGCGCCATTGCTCAGGGTATAGGGCGGGTCAAAATACTGGAATACACCCAGCACGAGCCTTATTTGATGGCCGTTGTCGAGTTTTTGCCTGAACAACCCGAAGAGAACTCGCTCATTGAAGCTCTCAAACGCGCCGTCCTGGCCATGTTTGAAAAAGCCGTACATCTGAATCAAACGCTCCCCGACGAAGCCTACGTCTATGCGATGAACCTGCAAGAGCCCGGTCAACTGGCCGACCTGGTGGCGCAGATGATCAAGCTGTCGTTGGAACAGCGACAGGAATTGCTGGAGACGCTCAACGTCACCGAGCGCCTGCAGAAAGTCAGCACGTATCTGGCCCGCGAATTGGACGTTCTTGAGTTGGAGAACCAAATCCAGACCAACGTTCAAAAAGAAGTGGACAAGACGCAGCGTGAATATTTCCTGCGCGAGCAGATGCGCGCCATTCAGCGCGAGTTAAGCGAATCCGATATTTTTACGCGCGATCTGAACCGGCTACAGGAAGCCTTCGACGCGGCTGACCTGCCCGACCATGTCCGCAAGTTTGCCGCCGAAGAGCTGGCGCGGCTGGGAATGATGTCGCCGATGGCGCCGGAAGTGGGAATCGTGCGCACGTATCTGGACTGGCTGTTGGCGTTGCCCTGGACCAAGGCAACTGAAGACAACCTCGACCTGAAAAACGCCGAGTCCGTGCTTGAATCACGTCACTATGGCCTACCCAAGGCAAAAGAGCGCATCCTGGAATACATCGCGGTGCGCAAGCTTGCGCCTGACAAGAGTCGCAGTACCATTCTTTGTTTTGTCGGGCCGCCGGGAACCGGAAAAACGTCGCTGGGACGTTCCATTGCCGAAGCGCTAGGCCGTGAATTCGTGAGGGTCTCTTTGGGTGGTATCCGTGATGAGGCAGAAATTCGGGGACACCGTCGCACCTACATTGGCGCATTGCCCGGCCGTATCATTCAGACAATGAAACGCGCCGGCACGATCAACCCGGTCTTTATGCTCGACGAAGTGGATAAATTGGGGCAAGACTTCCGCGGCGACCCGTCGTCGGCTTTGCTGGAGGTTCTGGATCCGGAACAAAACCATGCCTTCTCAGATCATTATCTGGAGCTATCCTACGATCTTTCCAAGGTGTTGTTCATCGCCACGGCTAACATCCTGGATACAATCCCGCCGGCGTTGCAAGATCGGATGGAAGTCATTGAGTTCCCTGGTTATACCGAGGATGAGAAAGTAGAGATCTCCCGGCGTTTTTTGATTCCGCGCCAGACGGATCTGAACGGGCTTGAGAAGACTCCCCCTGAGTTTCCTCAAGATACGCTGCGCACTTTGATCCGGCAGTATACGTATGAAGCTGGCGTGCGCAATCTTGAACGGGAAATTGGCAGCCTGTGCCGTAAAGTAGCCCGGCGTCTGGCCGAAGGAAAGCGCGCGCTGGGTCGCATGACCATCGCGGCTATCGAAAAGTACCTCGGCCCGCCGCAATACCTTTACGATCACCTGGAGAAAAACGACGAGATCGGCATCGCTATGGGACTGGCCTGGACGCCCAACGGTGGCGACCTGTTACCGGTTGAAGTTGCGTTAATGGCCGGTAAAGGCAATCTGACCCTGACCGGTCAGTTGGGCGATGTTATGCAAGAATCCGCACAGGCGGCCTTCACCTACTTGCGCTCCCAGGCCGATCGTTGGGACATTCCCGCCGAAGACTTCGAAAAGATTGACATTCACATTCACCTGCCGGAGGGCGGAATTCCCAAGGACGGTCCTTCCGGCGGCATCACGATGGCGACTGCGCTATTCTCGGCTTTTGCCGAACGCCCGGTGCGCCGCGACGTCGCGATGACTGGCGAGATCACGCTGCGTGGGCGCGTCCTGCCCGTCGGTGGACTCAAAGAGAAGCTGCTGGCGGCCCATCGCGCCGGCGTTCGACAGGTGATTCTCCCGGAGCGTAATCGGAAAGATATTCAGGAAATTCCGAAGAACATTCTCAAACAACTTGACCTGGTCTTTGTCGAGACGATGGAAACTGTTTTGGACGCGGTGCTCTTGCCGGCGGCAGAGGAAGATGAGAAGGAAAGCTCGGAATCTGCCTTGTTGGACGCTTCTTTGTCCAGAGACGTCGAATCGGAAGAAAACACAATCTAGTATCTTGTTTCTACAGAATGAGGGGGCCACTGGCCCCCTCATTGTTTTCTCGACAAACCTAATACACCGGTTTCAGTACTCCGTAATTCCCATCCTCGCGCCGATAAATCACACTCAGACGTCCGTCGTTGCCGTCCAGGTAAATATAGAACCGATGCCCCAATAACTCCATTTGCTCAATGGCTTCTTCAGGCATGATTGAGTTTACTTCAAATTCCTTGACCCTCACGATTTCGGGTGTTTCCTCTTCTTCTACCACAACTTCTACGACGGGCATGGGTTCCTCAACCTTCTCTGCTCCCGGTCGTCGATTGTCGCGCCGCCCTTTGTAGCGCTCGACACGCCGATACATCTTGTCCATTACGGCATCTACAGCGCCGAAAATGTCGGCAGCGCGTTCTTCCGCCCGTAGAATGGCCTTGGGCACGTTGATAGTGATCTGAGCTACCATTCGTCGTGTATTGTCACGGGCATTGCTTTCTGAAAGGTCTACGCGCATACTATCAATATTAGGGAGATAACGATCGAATTTCGTTACCTTCTTCTCTACATACTCACGCAGACGCTCGGTTAGATCCAAATTCCGTGTGTAAATCTTCAGCATCTCCATAGCTCAATCCTCCATAAAAGTTAGTATGGAAAACTAGGCTCGCGCCAGAGTGAACGCATTAACCGTGCTGGCCCCGTGGGCCAGCAACACCGCGGCGCAAGCATCCAATGTGGCGCCTGTTGTCGCCACATCATCCACCAAGGTCACTACTTGCCCGGAAAAATCAGCGCCTGGACTACAATCAAATGCCGCTTCTACATTTTCCCGGCGCTGATGGCGCTTAAGCTTCGTTTGAGATTTTGTCTCACGCACCCGTTGAAGCGCATGCAAAGCGGTCGGAATTCTCACCTGTTCACCCAATGCGCTCGCTAATAGCTCCGATTGATTATACCCACGTTTTAGTTCTCGCAATGGGTGGAGCGGAACCGGCACCAGTAAGTCGCTTTGAAACCGATGAAATCGCCATGCCTCCGCCATCTGCCGGGCCAATGGGACAACAATCCCTGTCGCCCTACGATACTTCAAAGCGTGGATAGCCGTGCGGACGGCATCTTCGTCAAATGGGAAAGCCGCGCGAATGGGGGCAACGCGCAATGCTGATGTACGACAGGTTGGGCAAGAAGTTTTATCGTCTAGCGGTTGCCCGCAGCTGGGGCAAACTGATCGCGTTAAGAGAGGGAGTTTTTGTTCACATTTATCACACAGCCAGACTTCAACTTTTCCGCACTGGACACAACACGGAGGCACGACCAAATCCAGTATCCAATGATATAGTCGCCGTGTATGTGTGATGAAAAAAGTCTCAAGTTTTGGAACGGTCAAAGTCAAAGTAACACCGCCATCGTATGGATCGAAGCCTGTTATAAGCAAAGCTTAGGGCTCTTGCCGTTGAGGTGGCCGCCGGTTGCTTCGACAAATGTGAACGTGTTACCCGATAGTTAACCATCTACTGACATGTTACTGTGAAGAACGAGCAATCTCGCCCTTCCTTATTCCGTTGTGGAACCGTCAATGAGCGATGCCCACTAAATTACGAACTTCCAATGTCTTTGATCTGAATGAAAGCTGGTCCAAGCAACATAATCAGGATCGTTGGAAAGATAAAGAAGACCAGTGGGATCATCATTTTGACCGGAGCCTGTCGCGCCTTTTCCTCCGCGCGTTGACGACGTTTCATACGCATAGTATCCGATTGAATGCGCATGACTTTTGCCATACTCACGCCCAAAGTGTCTGCCTGGATAATTGCTGCGACAAAGGTTGTCATGTCCGGGACATCCATACTGTTTGCCATGTTCCGTAGGGCTTCACGGCGCAACTTTCCCAATTGCATTTCTTGTACGGCGTGGGAAAACGCCAGACTGAGTTCGTTTTCCCACTTTTCTGCAACTTTGGACATGGCGGCGTCAAACCCCAACCCTGCTTCGACACAGATTGTCAATAGGTCCAATGCGTCTGGCAATGCCTTGATTACTTCTTTCTGGCGCGCAGAAATCTTTGATCCCAGCCAGACGCCCGGCAGGATGTAGCCAAAAACCAACCCTACTCCCGGCACGAGAATTCGCCAAATGAGTTCGAGCTTGCCTACCATCACCGCGATCACCAGTGCTATGGCTCCGAGGAACAAAGCGAGACCCACGCGAATGCCCAATAACATAGTGGGCTTGAGTTTGTGAGTCATCCCGGCCAATTCAATTTGGTGGCGTGATTGCTCAATGGTATTCTTCGGTGTGAACTTTTGCGCCATCTTTGACAAGGCCTCGATGGCCGGTATCAACACACGCTCGCTGAATGGCTGCGACATCTCCAACTCTTCAAGGGTGACCGTCTGCCCTAGAGCCGCTAACTCATTCAATCGTTCCTCAATGGTGCCTGATCCACCGGCCCGACGTGCGCGGAACACCATAACGAGGACCGCCGCGAGTGCAATGACACCAATTGCGATAAGAGGTATGAATCCCATTTTAGACCTCGATACTCACAATTTTGTTAATAATGAAATACCCAATGGCGATCAGAAAGATTGAGAGCCCAATCATGATCCATCCACAGGGATCTTGGAACATCCCTCCCATGAATTCAGGATTGATCATATAGATGAGAACCGTCAAAACAAAAGGGAGCCCTGTAATCAGGTATCCGGTGATGCGTCCCTGTGATGTCATCACCTTGATCTCGCCCTTGATGCGTACCCGTTCACGGATGGTGAAGCTGATTGAATCCAGCACTTCGGCCAGGTTACCACCGACTTCACGTTGCACGTTCATTGCAGTAACGACCAGGTCCATATCTGCGCTAGGAACACGACGAAGCAGGTTGACCATTCCCGTATCGAAGGGAATGCCTAACTGTAGCTCCAATACGACCCGGCCAAATTCTTCGGAAATAGGGGGGGGCATTTCATTTGAGATGACTTCCATCGCCTGCATCGTGCTATAGCCGGCGCGCAGCGAGTTTACCATCAAGTTAAGCGCATCTCCCAGCTGGTCGTTGAACGCCTTCAGCCGGGAATTCTTACGCATGCCTACGTAAACGTTGGGGGCAAAGAGGCCAATAGGAATAGCAATGAGAATCAAGATGGGGCGTTGAAATAAATAGACCACTGCTGCCAGAAAAACCGCAGCCGCTATGCTCATGAGAATAAACTCGCCTACCGTCCACTTCATGTTGGCCTGGGCGAGTTTGGTAGCGAGGTTCTGCGCAAATCCACGTCCGGCGACTGCCCTGCCTACTGCTGCGCCAACGGCTGACTCACGCCTTGCTCCGGTTTCTTTTTCCTTCTTTTTCGGCTTCTTTTCGCGACCGCCCAGGCGATCGTCAAGGAGGTCTTGTCCTTCTGGTCGCTTTCCCGAGAATAGAAGAACTAACAACACACCAACTAGAACAAGGATCAAGACTCCAGGAAGAATAAAAGGTCCCATGATGATCCTGCCTTTCTACAGTGACAAGCTCAGATCCGCCGGCGCTGTGAGGCGACCCCGAAGATAGAGGGCGGCAAATGGATTCCGGCTTCCTCAATGCGATCCATAAACTTGGGGCGGATACCGGTAGGGCGCAGCATTCCAATGACTTTCCCGTTCTCGAAACCGGTTTGTTCAAATTTGAAGATGTCGGCAGTCGTGATCACATCGCCTTCCATCCCTTGAATCTCGGTGATGGAAACAACTCTGCGCGATCCATCGCGCATACGCTCCAATTGCACAATGAGATCAATAGCCGAAGCAACTTGCTCGCGAATGGCGCGATGGGGTAACTCCATACCGGCCATTAACACCATCGTTTCAACGCGCGAGAGCGAATCACGGGTGTTATTCGCATGAAGTGTGGTCATACTACCTTCGTGACCGGTGTTCATGGCTTGCAACATATCCAACGTCTCGCCACCGCGACACTCACCCACGATAATGCGATCCGGTCTCATTCGCAGCGCATTGATGACCAAGTCTCGGATTGAGATTTCGCCCTTCCCTTCTACATTGGGGGGGCGTGATTCCAATGTTACGACATGCTCCTGGCGCAACTGCAACTCAGCGGCGTTTTCAATCGTGACAATGCGGTCATCTGCCGGGATGAAACTGGAAAGGACATTGAGAAAAGTGGTTTTTCCGGTTCCGGTGCCGCCTGAGACCAGGACGTTAAGCGCGGCAACGACACAGGCCCGCATAAACTCCACCGATTCTTCCGTCACCGAGCCAAAACGAATCAGGTCTTCGATGGTGAGGGGCTTCTTGAAGAACTTACGGATGGTGAGTGTGGGCCCGCAAAGCGCAATGGGTGGAATGACTGCATTGACGCGCGACCCATCTTTAAGACGGGCGTCCACCGTCGGGCTACTTTCGTCAATGCGTCTTCCCAGGGGAGCTACAATACGCTCAATAATTCGCATCAAGTGTTCGTTGGATTCGAAGGCAACGTTTACTCTTTGTAACCTTCCCTTGCGCTCTACAAAAATCTTGTTGGGGCCATTACACATAATCTCGGTTACCGTTTCATCTGCCAGTAATGGCTCCAACGGTCCCAGTCCCAGGATCTCGGCTACAATCTGCTCAAAAAGCGCTTCGCGCTCTTTGCGCCCCAAAACGATACTTTCTTCCTGGAGAATAGCATCAAACATCTCGCGGATGGTGCCTCGGACTTCTGCGGTTCGTGAAACATCCATAGAGGGATCAAGTTCCGCAATCAGTCGGTTTTGGACGCGAGTCTTCAAATCCATATAAGCGTCGCGCGCACGCGGGACGGCGCGACGTTGTACTTCGTCAGGAGGGGGTTCGGGAGGACGCCGTTGTTGTTGTTGCGACTCAGTGGACGGCGGAGCCTTTTTCTCTAATCTTCGTAATAGTGACACTTTAACAACCTCCTCTTCCCAAAGAGTTACAATAAGCGCCCAAGCCCGGCAGCGCGCTTCTGCCCATCACTGGGCGCCGCTTCCTCAGCAGCTTTCTCCAAAAACTGTTCGCGCACTTTTTTGGCAAAGGCAATGAGAGCCATACCGAGAGGAGTGCGGGCATTTTTAGGAAGGATTGGCTCTCCATAATTCGCTGCACGTAATGCGATGCGTTCATCCGACGGAATTTGCGCCAGAGCGGGCATCATAGCACGTTCAATCGCTTCAGGCTGAATCCCCATGCGTTTGTTATCCACGCCATTGATGACTAACCCGATACGATTCATGGTATAACCCATCTTATGCAGCAATTCGATAAACATTCGCGCCCCGCGAATCTCAGGAATGACCGGGCGTGTTACCACTAGAACCAAATCGCTGACATCCAACGCCGCCAACAGCACATCGTCAACGTTGTGAGAAGTGTCTACAATGATGAAGTCGTACTGATATCGTGCAAACTCAAGAATCGCTCTCATGGCATGGTTCACGCCGGTTTCTTCTACACCGGCGTCGCGGAAGACATCTGCATCCTCAGGTGATGGGGGCGCTACCAAGACCTGAACACCGGAATTGTGCGGGACGGTAATGGTCTTCAACAAATCGGCATCCAGATCCTGAACATGCGGGGCCAGGTCGGCAAGGGTGCGAGTAGGCTGTAATTTCATGAAGACGGAAATATCCCCAAACTGGAGATTCGCATCCACGACACAAACGTTGACGTCTGGCCCAACCATGGCTTGCAATGCTACTGCAAGGTTGACGACTACCGTTGTACAGCCTGTACCCCCCTTGGGGCTGAAAACTGTGATAACCTTGGCTTGACGTTCCGCCGGGGCGGTGCGACTTTTCCCGCCGCCGCTGACCGCTGTCTGATTGAGCGGCCCGGTTCCCATCTTTTGCCGCAGCTTGAATGCTCGATGAATGGCATCCAATAAATCATCGGCGCTAGGCGGTTTGGTCAAATAATCTCTCGCACCGGCCATCATGGCCCGGCGCATATAGTCAGTTTCACCCTGAACTGACAACATAATGACCTGAACCGTGGGAACGGCTTCGACAACTTTGCCCGTAGCGGTGATTCCGTCCATTCCCGGCAGGTTGATGTCCATAAGAATCACGTCAGGGTGGGCCTGAACCACATTGGCAACGGCTTCCTCGCCGCTGCCAACCATCGCAACAACTTCGACATCTGGATCGAACGAGAGCAATTTACGCAATTGCTCTCGTGTTTCCGCAATGTCGTCTACAATCATGACCCGGATTTTTTCGGCCATACGTTATCCTTACTCACTTGCTGGTGTGGGAGTTTCGACCTTCAAAGTAATGGGCGGGTGGATGGTAATGGGTACAATCGGCAGATCTGGCGATGTGTCTGGCAGTTGATATTTGTCAATCACGTAGCGCAGCCATACCGGCTGAGTTTGCATCACCGGTTCGGTGAATCCTGCCGGACGCAAGACTAAATCCAGATCGGCGCCAATTTCGTAGAGGTATTTCAAAACCAGAACTTCATCACGCTTGACCAGCAGTGTCACCGGCTCATTATCCCTAAGTTTTTCTGCGGAAACGGGAGCCGGAGTAGGAGTCGGGTTTGCCGTCAACCCGGTGCTGGCCGGCGCTGCGTCAGCAGCCGGAGTAGCATTGGCGGCGACGGCGGCGGCATTTTCTTCTGCCTCAGACGGCCAGATACCCACTTTCCAGACGATGGCATCCTGTACAGTCATCTGTACCGCAAGGTTGGATTGCATTTCGCCGGTAGGGAAAATCACTGCGGGTTGCCCGTTAGGCAATGTCTCGAATCGGCCATAAATGCCGGAGAACATGTCTTCATCCTCGGTTTGTGGCAATGCAAGGAACTGGTTGGGAAATTGCGATTGGAATTCGGGATCTACCGCCAATAGTTTGACTGCCGCGATGACGTCTACATGGTCGCCGGGACGGATGGCCCAGGCCACGCCGCCCTGAAGATCCATCGGAATGGCATACGCTACCCGATCTTGCGGGCTAAAGACTGAGGCGGGCGACCCTTCTGCTGAAAGTGAGTCTCCTGGCTTGACGATCATATCGGGCATGATGGGGATCCCCAGGGGGATGTCCGTTCGCGCCATCTTGCCGTCTACTTCGGCCATGTCGGTATAGAACGCCACCGGCAGATGGTCGTTCGGCCATTCCTGGAGTTCGATCGCCATGTTTTCCTGGCGAATGGTCATACCCCGCGGAATATTCTGGACTGCAACCACAATGCTGGTGTACGAGACTTCGGGAGTGACCGGCACTTCTACCGTGGGTTCCGGTCCGCCCTTTAAAAACATCCAGGCTGCATAGCCTCCGACACCAAAGATCAGCAGCAACACAACAACGATGAGCAGGGTTCTATTACCGCCCATAAGACCTCCTTGACATCATGCGGTTTATGATATTGAGACGTTGGCGAACAGGTACAAGCCCACAGCTGTTAACCATAATACTCAGTTTAACATGGCCTAAAATGGATGTCAATTCGGTGGGGGCTGGAATGAACACTTGTGTGGTGATAGAGGTGGATATGCCATCCGATTTTGAGCCATTCTCAACTTGCAAAACACAAAGAAGCGAATCGCAGTGTCTCCTTGAGCGAAATCATCTGGTTATCATTATACTGTATTTGGCAAGTTTAGCTAGGCTAAACCGTGCCATGATTCTCATCCTTGACGCTCCCGTGAGCTAAGGATATAATCCGGGTTTGGAGGACAAAGGATGAAGGGTATTTTTGAGAGTTTGCGCAAAACGCGGAATGCTGTCTTTGGACAGATTGCTACGCTTCTTGGCGCCGGCGACATTACTGAGGAAACCTGGGAAGACCTGGAAGCGCTCTTGCTTCAAGGGGACGTTGGGGTGGAGACTACCATGGCGCTTCTGGAGGTTCTGCGCCAGCGCGCCAGCGAGATGGGAATTTTCCGCACTACCGATTTGCAAAAGGTGGTGCGGGAAGAGGTTCTCAAGCTGTTGCCAGAACCTGGCCCATTGAATTTGAAGTGGCCGTTGGCGGTCATTTTTATTGTGGGGGTGAACGGTTCGGGGAAAACTACCAGCATTGCCAAACTGGCGGCGCGATTCCAGCGCGATGGACAGCGCGTGGTGTTGGCGGCCGCCGATACTTTTCGCGCCGCGGCTATGGATCAGCTCAAAGTGTGGGGAGATCGCGTTGGGGCCCCGGTCATTACCGGTCCTGAAGGGTGCGACCCCAGTTCAGTCACATACGAGGCGATTGAATACGCCCAATCCCGCAAGGCTACGATGTTGATCGTGGACACGGCTGGGCGTTTGCACACTCAGCACAATCTGATGGCGGAGATGGAGAAGGTGCACCGGGTCATTGCCAAGCGTGTGGCCTGGGCGCCTCACGAAACCTGGCTCGTTTTGGATGCGAATACCGGACAAAACGGTCTGATCCAGGCCCAGCAATTTTTAAAGACCATCAAGGTGACCGGCATTATTCTCGCCAAGCTGGACAGCAGCGCCAGGGGCGGTATGGTCCTTTCGATCGGACATCAGCTCAAGTTGCCGGTGCGTTTTGTGGGAACCGGCGAGGCGATTGAAGACATGGCCCCCTTCGATCGTGAGGCATTCGTACAGGGCTTACTTGGTTCATAATAAATTTGGAGGAACTATGAGCGATTTAACGAACCGCCTTGAAAATCTGGCTTCGCGTATGGAAGCCATCTGGAGGCGTCTTTGACTTACCGGGCAGGATAAAAGAGCTGGAAACTCTGGAACAGCAGGCGGCGAACCCTGCTCTGTGGGATGATCCGGCGCAGGCGCGTGAAACGATGCAACGCCTTGCCGTTCTTCAGGACGACGTGGACTATTGGCGCACCTTGTATCAGGGAACCAAAGATGCGTGCGAGTTGGATGCGTTGGAGGACGCCTCTTTCTTTCAGGACTTGCAACAGGAAACTGAGCGCTTGGAGAAGGAATTGGGCGAGGCTGAATTCCGTTTGCTGCTCGGAGGCCCCCACGATCAAGAGGATGCTATCCTTGCGATTCACGCCGGCGCCGGGGGAACCGACTCGCAGGATTGGGCCGCGATGTTGCTACGAATGTTCTTGCGCTGGGCCGAACAGCGCGGCTTTAAAACGGAAATCTACGATTCAACCGAGGGTGAAGGCGAGGGTATCAAAAGTATAACGGTGGGGATTCGTGGCCGTTATGCATACGGGTATCTGCGCTCAGAACGTGGCGTACACCGTCTGGTGCGGCTTTCGCCTTTTGATGCGGCGCATCGCCGCCACACTTCCTTTGTGTTGGTTGAGGCATGGCCGGACCTGGATGACACTATCCAACTGCAACTTGACCCCGATGATCTGCAAATTGACAATTATAAGGCCTCGTCGGCGGGTGGGCAACACATGCAGAAAAATGAGACGGCGGTGCGGATCACTCACAAGCCCACCGGCATCATTGTCGCATGCCAGAATGAGCGTTCTCAAACACAGAACCGCGAAACGGCTCTGCGCATTTTGAAAGCGCGCTTGATGGTGCTCGAAGAAGAAAAGCGCAAGCAGCAGATGGATGTTTTGAAGGGCGACCATGTGGATGCGGGCTGGGGCAACCAGATTCGCTCGTATGTGTTGCATCCTTATCAGATGGTCAAAGACCATCGTACCGATCATGAAACCGGCAATATTCAAGCGGTGCTGGATGGCGATCTGGACGCTTTTATGGAAGCCTATTTGCGGTACTCGATGGCTTCCGCTGTTTAGAGATTAACCTTCCCGGAAGCTGGTTTTGTAAGGCGTCATTGACTGGCCTTGGTCAGCTTCCGGGGTGGTTGTCCGTGGGAAGGTATATTTTTACAGACTTTTAGTCATTTTTGTTCTCCGGTTATTCAACGTGGATTTGCTGCATGACGTTCAAAGCTACTGTGAAACTCACCGATTATTGACGGAGGGCGACCGCCTTGTGGTAGGAGTCTCCGGCGGGCCTGACTCGGTGACGTTGTTGCATGTTTTGCTTCGCTTGAGGGATTCGCTTCACCTTGACCTGCACGTCGCTCATCTTCACCATGGCCTTCGCGGCGCCGACGCCGACGCCGACGCCGCCTTTGTGGCGGCGCTGGCTGAGAGCTGGGGGTTGCCATGCACGGTCGAACGGGCCGATCTGTCAGACAGGCATGACCTGGGGCAGCTTACGTTGGAAGAAGCCGCGCGGCGCGCGCGTTATGCGTTCCTCACACGGCTGGCTGATCGTGTGGGCGCCGCCAAAATTGCGGTAGGTCACAATGCCGATGATCAGGCTGAAACAGTGTTGATGCACCTGTTGCGCGGCGCCGGGCCGCTGGGGCTACGAGGGATGTTGCCGGCCACAGATTTGCGCGAGCACCAGACTTTGTCACAGACGGCAACCCTGACCTTGATTCGACCTTTGTTGGCGACGCCTCGATCCGCTATTGAGGCGTATTGTCGCGAATACTCTCTGGAAAATCGCCTCGACCGTTCAAATTTTGATCCGCAGTTTTTCCGCAACCGGTTACGTCACGAGGTTTTGCCCTATCTGGCGCAATTCAATCCCCGCATTCAAGACCGGTTGCGCAATCTCGCTGAGGTCGTCCGCGCTGATTACGAGTTGGTGCGGGAATTTGTCTGCGTGGCCTGGGACACTTTGTTGCTGCAGCGCCATGCCGATGCCCTGACCTTTGATTTGCGGGGCTGGCGAGCGCAACCGATCGCCGTGCGTCGCGCTTTGGTGCGTCACACGGTCCATGAATTGCGCTGCACGTTCCGCGATGTGGATTTTGTTCATGTTGAGAGCGCGATTCGTATTGCTCAGGAAGGTGGAACCGGCGCAGAAGCCACGCTGCCCCAGGGATTGAAGTTGACCGTGGGCTATAGCACGCTTTCGATCTCCGACCGGCGGGCGCTCCATCTGCCGCCGGAGAAGCCCTGGATGGATGCTGCGGATGTTTGTGACGTGGCCGTTCCCGGCTCCGTGCCGCTTCTTTCTGGATGGCGCCTGCATACCCAATGGGTCAATCACTGGAATTTGGACGTCATCGCCGAAAATACCGATCCTTTTGTGGCCTGGATAGACGCTCGCGCGGCGCAGGGCGCCTTGAGGTTGCGTACGCGGCGGAAGGGCGATCATTTTTTCCCCCAAGGGATGCACGGATCGGGGATACATCTGAGCGATTTGTTGATCAATGTCAAGATGCCGCGTCTGTGGCGCGACCGCTTACCGTTGTTAGAAGCTGGCGGGCGCATCTTGTGGGTGGTCGGACTGCGACTTGACGAGGCCGCATTGGTGCGGCCTGACACGGAACAGGTTATCTATCTGCGTTTTCAGGGACCGCAAGCAGAAGGAAGCGTTTCAAAGGGTTGATGTGACAAAACATTTAATTTTGGTCGCTGGGAATATTGGGGCCGGGAAGACTTCTCTGGCTGAACGCCTGGGGGAGCGGTTGAACTGGCATGTCGCTTATGAATCGGTAGACGATAATCCGTATCTGCCGGATTTCTACGCGGATATGCGCGCCTGGAGTTTCCATTTGCAGGTTTTCTTCCTGGGCCATCGCGCCGAACAACACCACAGCATCGCCGCTTTGCCGCGTTCGGCAGTCATTGATCGCAGTATCTATGAAGATGCGCACATCTTCGCTCGCGCTTTGCACGCGATGGGCAATATGACCGAACGCGACTATCGCGCCTATCGCCGGTTGTATGGATTGGTCGTTGAGAGTTTGCCGCGTCCGGATTTGTTGATCTACATTCAGGCCGGTGTCTCCACGCTTGTCGCTCATATCCAGAAGCGCAGTCGCGCCATTGAAAGCCGCCTTTCCCCCGATTATCTGGCCTTGCTGGGACGCTTCTACGACGAATGGATATCTGCCTTCGATCTGTGCCCGGTCTTGACGATCCCCGGCGATGAACTGGACTTTGTGCAGCATCCCGATCATTTGACTATCATCACCGAACGTGTGTCAGACAGGTTGGCCGGCAAGGAGTCTTTGGCTTTGCATTCGCAGGAGAAGCGCAATGCCGGTTGAGTACGGCGAAGCGCTCAGTGAGCGGGAAATCGAGATTATTGAGCTGGTGGCGGAGGGGCTAACCAATCGTGAGATAGCGACCCGCGTTTTCCTCAGCCCGAACACGGTCAAGGTGCATCTGCGCAATATTTTTTCCAAGACCGGCGTCGCTTCACGGACGGAGCTGACCGTGCTGGCGATGCAGGAAGGATGGATTGCTGCGCCGGTGACGCCCCTCAATCCCGTGGAGGACAAAGGCGCTCAGGAAGACGCGCTTGTCGAGGTTGGGCTCGAAGAAACCCCTGCGCTTTTCACCGAGACGCCCCCCCTTGTTGGCGAAGTTCCGCTTGCGCTTGCTTCCTGGCCACGTTGGCGCTGGATTGGATTAGTGCTGGGATTGGGGCTCGCTCTGACGATGTTATTGCTCCCACAACAAGCCGGCCAGGCAGTCGTGGTTCCCGGATTAGAACAGGGCCCGATAGCGGCCACTGTTTCCAGGCCGGCGACAACCGAGAACGGTTGGCAGGAGTTGTCCTCGCTGCCGATACGCCGGGCCGGGATGGGAGTGGTTGCCGCCGACGGCAAGATCTATGCAATCGGCGGGATGACTCAAGAGGGTACCAGCGATCGTGTGGACATCTATACCATTCAGACTGAAGACTGGCAGACGGCGTCCCCGCGACCGCAAGCATTGGGCAACGTCGGCGCCGTCGTTTTGGGGCAGAAGATTCTGGTTCCCGGCGGATGCGATGCAAATTGGAATCCGAGCGCGGACGTCCATTTGTATGACATTGCGCACGACACGTGGGAGGAAGCGGCGCCGCTTCCCGAACCACTGTGCGCCTATGCGTTGAGCGTCTCGCAAGATCGCGCCTATCTCTTTGGCGGTTGGGATGGCGCCGATTACCGGGCGGTTGCTTATGCCTATTCGCCGGAAACCAATAATTGGAAAGAGCTTTCTCCGCCTTCTGTTGCGCGCGCTTTTGGCGCTGCGGCCGTTTTACAAGAGAGTGTTTTCTATGTGGGCGGGTATGATGGTCGGGAATGGGATCTCTGTGAAATCTATCTCCCTGAGAAAAATCGTTGGGAAACTTGCGAGCCTATGCTCCAACCGCGTGGCGGATTGGGGATGACCGTGGTGGGCGGGCAACTTCACGTTGTCGGCGGCGGATGGGACACTTATCTGGCTTTCAGCGAACGTTACAATCACGCTAACGACCGCTGGACTACCTTTAAGACGCCCATCGTTGGCAAGTGGCGCCATGCCGGGGTGACCAGTTGGGATGGAACCATCTACACGGTTGGGGGATGGGATGGCGACTATTTAAACCGCACCTACAGCCTGGAAATTCTCCAGTGGCGCATCTTCTTGCCGAATATTTCTTCAGGTGGAAAGTGACCGGCGCCGGTTTTGCGGCGTTAACGGTGATCGAAGAACAGCTCTCTTAGCCTCGCAATGTCACCAAATTGCCGGAGACATAGCGCCTCAACCCGCGATAGAAGACCCATCGCGCGAGCAACCAAATCCCCAACGTGAACCCCAGCAGTCCTGCCAGGCGCCCACCACTGAAATTCCGCAGGAGCGTCGCCGGCATTGAGCCGATAAACGCTGCCGGGATGAGGGTATAGAGCAGCAATCGTATGCCTCCGGGAAAGATGTCTATGGGATAAATGCTGAAAGTCAGCACGGCTGCATTGAGTTGCAGCGCCAGGTTTTGCGCCTGACCGAGCCAGAATGCCAGGGCGCCTACGATGACGCCGAAGGAAACGAAAATGATCGCGGAGAGCACGCAGAGGAGCAGGAAAAACGGCAGGGTTTTCCAGTGATCGGGGGCCGCGACGAGGTAAACCAGGATGCCAAAAGCAAAATCGCCCCAGGCCGGCAGGGACATCCGTGAGATGAGCAGATGCACGAGCGGATCGGCGGGCAATGCCAGATAATAGTCGAGGTCGCCGTCGGCAATGATCTGCGCGACGTTCCCGGTATTGCCGCAAACGATCGTCGCCAACCCGAATCCGGCGGCGGCGACGGCGTAGAGCACGACCACGTCGCCAAGTCCCCACCCTTTTACGGTGGGAAAGCGGCTGAAGAGGATGGTCCAGAAGAACAGCAACATGACATCGTTGAGGAGCATCCCCAGGCTTTGCATGAAAAAAGCGCCCCGGTAGGCCATCGCCGACATGGTGTTGTGGCGCACATAGTGGCCGATCAGGCGCAATGTTTTGGCGATGTTCACGTCAACCTCCGTGCAACACCATCCGCCGCCGGGCGCTGCGCCAGACCAGCAGCAACAGCGCGGCGATCGCCGCAATGTAACCGAGTTGGCCCAGGACGGCGCTCACAATTTCGGCGGGGTCGAAGGCCACGAAAGCGCGCGCGGGGGCGCTGGCGATAAAACGGAAGGGGAGCCATTCGGCGATGCGGCGCAACCAGTCGGGGAAGAATTCCAGCGGCAAAAAGAGCCCGCCCACCGTGAACAGTAGCTTTTGGTAGATCCAGAAAATCGGCGTGACCTCTTCCAGCCAGAAGGCGGCCAGGCCGATCAGGACGGCAACGAGCGCATCCAACACCAACGCCAACAGCGCCATCCCCAGAAATGCCAGGAATCCCGGCCCGCTGCCGGCCCACAACCGGGTTCCGATCAGGACCACCAGCGCGGCAGTGAGGAAGTTCAATGCCAGGCGCGGCAACGAATCCCCCAAAGACTGCGCGACTTGAAAAAAAGGATAGCTGACCGGGCGAGTGAGGGTGTAGACCAGATCGCCGGATTTGACGGCTTCGGCGATGGCGGCAAACGACCGGGAGCTGGAGAGCGTTACGGTTTCGGTGATGGCCAGGTACCAGACCATTTCAGCCAGGCCATAGCCGGACATAGCGGCGCCGCCGTGCATGGCAAAGACGGCGGACCAAAGCGCGACGAAAATTCCCAGGTAGAGCACCATCGAAAGCGAGCGCATCCACAATTCGCCGCGGTAGGCCAACTGCTGGCGCGCTGCGATGCGGGCGATAAAGGTGTAACGGGCCAACGATGGCATCACGCCGGCTCCTGCGAAACGGGAGGGGCTTCGTGCGCCGCGTCCTCCGAGCCCACCTGGTAGATGCGCGCAATGATTTGCTCCATCGGCGGGTTGTCCACGTTGATGTCCACCACGGTGTTGCGCGCCAGCAATTGCGCGATGACCGTCTCGATGGGGGTGACGTCGGTGTCCACCTGGAGCTTGACGCCGTACTCTTTGTGCTTCAGGATTTCCACCCCGGCGACGTCGAGTCCGTTCCAGGGGCCGCCCAACTTGAGCGAAATGGTTTTGGTGCGCAGATAGTTGTGTTTGAGATCGCTCACCCGTCCGTCGTAAATGATGTCGCCGTGGTTGATGACCATCGCCCGGCGACACAGCACCTCGATGTCGCCGGCGTCGTGTGAAGTGAGAAAAACGGTCACGCCTTCCTGCTCGTTTAGCTCCAGGATCAGGTCGCGGATGCGCTGTTTGACGACTACGTCGAGGCCGATGGTTGGCTCGTCGAGGAACAGAATCCGTGGGCGGTGAAGCAGCGACGCGGCGATCTCGCAACGCATCCGCTGTCCCAGGGAGAGTTTGCGGACGGGCACGTTCAGGTATTCTTCGATCTCGAACAGCTTCACCAGGTAGTCGCGTCGCTCCCGATAAGCGGATTGATCCAGTTCGTAAATGTGGGCCAGCAAATCCAACGAATCGGCCGCGGGGAGATGGTACCACAATTGCGACTTCTGCCCGAAGACAGCGCCGATCTGATAGGCCAGGCGCTGGCGCGTTTTCCAGGGAATCTGCCCCAGCACCTGCACCGAACCGGCGGTCGGGTAGAGTATCCCGATGAGCAATTTGATAGTCGTGGACTTGCCGGCGCCGTTCGGCCCGATAAAGGCCAGGCGTTCACCTTCCTCGACCGAGAACGAGATCCCCTTGACCGCTTCGATCTCCCGGTATTCTGGACGAAAAAGCGCGCGGAGACTGCCGGCGAGGCCCGGCTGTTTTTGGGGAGTGGTAAAACTTTTCTTCAGGTTGGCAACGCTGATGATTTCCACAAAGCCCTCGCTGATTGTTTCCTTCCATTATAGTGACTGCTTGCCCAGGGATAGGCTCTCACCGCAGAGTTCGCAGCGCGCGCGGAGTTTTTTTATAGCTTTTCTGCGGCCTCGGCGTTCTCAGCGGTAAAAAATGCCCGGCTGAGCAGTTACCCATTGTAGTGTATCTCTGCGCGAGGGCAATTCAAAGCAGAAATTCTTCGAGGGCCGACAGGTAAACCAACGGCTGGTCAATCATCGGGTAGTGCCCACACCGGTTCAGCAGAATCAGGCGGGCGTTGCGGATGTGTCCTGCCGCCGCGCGACCTTCGGAGGGTGGGACGATGCGATCCTGTTGGCCGAAGATCACGAGCGTCGGCGCTTGAACGCGATGGAGCAGCGGCAGGAGGTTCGTCTTGAGCATTGTTTGCATCGTGCGCCAGAGGGGGATGCGCGTCCCTTCGGCAAAGGCGCAAGCCCCGTCGCGCCGCGCCATGCCATCCGGTTGGTAGCTCCAGTCGAAGAAATAGGGGCTGTAGAGCAGCCGGGCGACGGGATCGAGCTTCCAGAGGGCGCGCAGCAGCCAGTGAACAGGGGGCAGTATGGTTCCAAGGCGGATGCCCGTCCCGTAGACGTAGCGCAGGTACCCGCCGACTTTCCCCGAGGCGACGCCGGAAATGTCCACCAGTTTGACGACTCTCTCCGGCGCGATTTGTGAAGCGATACACAAAGCAATCTGACCGCCGCGCGACTGTCCCATCAGTGTGAAACGCTTGATCTTGAGCGCGTCCGCGATTCGCAATGTGTCCACGCCGTGGCCCGCGATGCTATAATCGCCGTCCGGCGGCTTGTCGCTCTCGCCGAACCCCAGCACGCCGGCGGCGACGCAATAATAGCGGTCGCTCAGCGCGTTCATCGTGTTTTGCCAGATTCCGGGATGGTGCGCCCACCCGTGAACCATCAGGATGGGCGGGCATGCGGGATCGCCGGCCACCAGACAACTGTAGCGGCGGCCGGCGATCATGACGACTCGCGGTGTGATGGGTTTTGCGCCCACTTTCTTCTTTAGTTGCCGGCGACGATGGCAGCCAGGTCTGCTGCGACGGTGGTGACCGGTTTGATGTCAAAATGCTTGACCAACACCGCTGTGACGCCGGGGGAAAGGAACGCCGGCAGGCTCGGCCCAAGGCGGATGTGCTTGACGCCCAGATAGAGCAGCGCCAGGAGGACGATGACGGCTTTCTGCTCGTACCAGGCGATGTCGTAAGAGATCGGCAGATCGTTGATGTCGGCCAGTCCCAGCGCGGCTTTCAATTGTAGCGCGATGTAAGCGAGCGAATAGGAATCGTTGCATTGCCCGGCGTCCAGCAAGCGCGGAATGCCGCCGATGTCGCCCAGGTCCAGTTTGTTGTAGCGGTACTTGGCGCACCCGGCAGTGAGAATAACGTGATCCTGCGGCAATCCTTGCGCCACCTCGGCGAAGTAATTGCGCGTCTTGTGCCGCCCGTCGCAGCCGGCCATGACCACGAAGCGCTTGATGGCGCCGCCTTGCACGGCGGCGATGACCTTGTCGGCCACGCTCATCACGGTGTTGCGGGCAAAGCCGATGGGGATGGTTTTTTCCTCCAGCGATTGCGGCTCGGCGGAAGCCAGCGCTTTTTCAATCACCGGGCCGAAATCCTTCTGCCGTCCCGGTTCGCGGTCGGGCACGTGCGGGCAGCCGGGCCAACCGGCCACGCCGGTGGTGAACAGCCGCTCGCGGTAGCTCTCTTGAACCGGCACGATGCAGTTGGTGGTCATCAGAATGGCGCCGCCGAACTTCTCGAATTCTTCTTGCTGGTGCCACCAGGAGCCGCCGTAGTTGCCGACAAAGTGCGTGTACTTTTTGAAGGCGGGGTAGGCGTTGGCCGGCAGCATCTCGCCGTGGGTGTAGATGTTGACCCCGCGTCCCTGTGTCTGCTGCAACAGCTCGTCCAGGTCGCGCAGATCGTGCCCGCTGACCAGAATCGCCGGGCCGGGGCGTACGCCGAGGTTGACCTGCGTCGGTTCGGGGTGGCCGTAGGTGGTCGTGTTGGCCTCGTCGAGCAGACGCATGGCCTCCACGCCCATTTCCCCGGTTTTGAGCACCCACCCGACCAGATCGTCTGCGGTCAGGTCATCCTGCGTCGTCGCCAACAGAGCTTCCTGGATGAAAGTCAACAGGGCGCCGTTGGTATGCTCCAACACGTAGGCGTGCTCGGTGTACGCGGCCAGCCCTTTGAGCCCGTAGATGATCAGTTCGCGCAGCGAGCGAATGTCGGGGTTCAGGTTGGGATCGGCTAACACACCTACCAACTGGCCTTTCATCTCCAGAACGGCGATTTCCTCGTTCTGGGGAACCCACACGGCCATTTCCGGCAACTGGGCCGCACACGCCGACGCGCCGTTCTGCTCCCGGCAGACCGCCTGCCCGCGCGTTCTGAGGTCGTCGCGGCGGGCGATGGCTTCGTGGATCAGCGACTGGTAGCGGTCGGGGTCGAAATTGGCGTTGGTGATCGTCGCAAAAAGGGCTTTGGCGATGAAGATGTCCGTTTCGGGCGCCGTCACGCCCAACGCGCGGGCGCGCACGGCCCAAAAGGAAACACCTTTGAGCAGCCACATCAGCAAATCCTGCAGGTGCGAAACTTCGGGGGATTTGCCGCAGACCCCACGTATCGTGCAGCCTTCATTTTTCGCAGCTTCCTGACATTGATAACAGAACATAGACATGGTAACCTCCTGTGAAAATAGTGAATGAGTGATTGGGGGGATTAGGGGATTAGGGAATTGGAGCATTCTGCCCAATCCCTAATCCCTCAGTCCCTAATTCCCACCTCGCCGATGCGGTGAGTTAACGGGCTTTTTCTTCCCAGACGATGGCATATTCCAGAACCACGGCCTGGCGCGGGCAGGCGGTTTCGCACAGGCCGCAGTAGGTGCAGGCAGCGGGATCGGCAAAGCTCACGCCCTGGTCGGTTAGTCGCAGGGCTGCCTGCGGACAGATGGTTACGCATTGTCCACAGCGGCTGCATTGCATTGCGTCAATTTTGGGTAACCACGGAGTTTCCATATTTGACACTATTTCCCTATGGTGGGAGGTTTGGGACGGGCACAGCTCGCCCTCAAACCCCATTCCCTGGATTTTTGAGAAGATACGCTATCAGTTTAGCAGAAAAGAGAGGGGGTGTATACGACAAAAGTCGGATTTCAGGAAAATGGCTCACGCTTTGCCGGCGGCCAGATTCTCCAATCGTTCCCGGTCCAGCAATACCAGGCGCCCTCTTTCACGGCGCAATATCGCCGCGTCTTCCAACGTCCGCAGGCTGCGTCCCACCACGTCGCGGACGGTGCCCAGGCGCTCGGCGATGTCGTCGTAAGTCCAGCGCTGCGTGATTTCACCGGATTCGGCGTGCTCCAGCAGAAAGTGCGCCAACCGCTCTTGCACGGAATGGAGCGAGAGGTCTTCGACGAGGTTGCCGAGATGTTGCAGGCGAACGGCAAAATCACGTAAGACAGCCGTGGATAAATCCGGGCATTCTCGGATAAGACTCAGAAAATCATCTTTGAGGATCGTGTAGAGGATGACGTCGTCGAGCGCAGTAGCGCCGGAAGGATTGTGGGCGTCGTCCAGAAAAAGTGGGGTCATGTTGAAAGCCTGTCCGGGGTGCAGTTGTGTCAGGATTTGCCGGCGGCCCTCGGGCGAGAGCCGGTAAATGATCACGCGCCCGGACAACAATACATAGGCCGCATCACAAGGTTCACCGGCGATGAAGATGGTTTCCCCTGCGGGATAGGCGCGGCGCATTGCGACTTGCGCCACACGGCGCAACGTGGCCGGCGCGACTGCGCTCAAGAGCGTTATCCGGCGCAATTCCTGTTCGTGGGCGGTTATGCTCATCGCCATCCTGTTTCACACATACCGAACTACGTTTTTTCTTTGACCCGTTGTAGCAACGCGCGATTGGCCGGGATTCCTTCCAGGAACGCGCGCCGCCTTTGGGGCGTGTCCAGTTCCGCCGCCTGTGCTTGCAGTTGTTGCACGGCGCGGTCCAAAAGCGCCTGCGCCCGCGGATCTTTTCGGGCCTGTAAGACTTGCACGCAGGAATCGTAAACCCAGAAAACATCGTCGGCGCCTTCCAGCGTATGGCCGGCGAGGAATTCCAAAATCTCATCCACGTATTTTTGAGCCCGGTCCAGGTCCCCCTGGGTTAACGCAACCCGCGCCAGTCCCGCAAGCGGATCTATTGTTCCATACATTTCTTCACCGGTTTGTCTGAGGGTCAACGCGGTCTGATAGGCTGCATGGGCCGCTTCGGCTTGGTCCATGGCCAAAAGCGCATGACCCTGGTTGGTCAAAGCGTAAGCCTGAAGAGAATTTTCACGCAGGCTTTGGGCGATTTGCAGCGCTTCCTGTTCATACCGCAAAGCTTCCGGCGCGCGGCCCTGATAGAAAAGCACCCGTCCCAGCGCCCCCAATGTCCGCGACTCCCCGTTACGATCCTGAATCTCGCGCCGGATGTGTAACGATTGCCGTAGCAAGGCTTCCGCCTGATCGTAGTCTCCCCAATGACACAAGGTGGAAGCCAGATTGTTCAAAGCTTTGGCTTCCCCCGGTCGTCCGCCCAATTCTTGCCAGAGTTCCAATGCCTGCTTGCCCCATATCCACGCCTGTGTTGGCATATTTCGTTCATTGAAAAGCGCGCCGACGTTACTCAGCAGGTTGGCCTCGCCCCAGCGATCGCCTATTTCCCGTTTGATGCGCAAACTTTGCTGGAATGCTTCAGATGATTGTGCGTGGCGTCCCTGTCGCCCGAACAATGCGCCGAGGTTGCTCAACGTGGCGCTTTCTCCCCAGCGATACCTCAGGTCGCGGTAGTGCCGGAGCGCCTGCCCGTAGTACTGTTGTGCTTCCTCGTACATGCCAAAGAAATAAGCGATATTGCCCAGTTGGCGCAAGCCATCGGCTACAATTTCCGTGAATTGCCCCTGGCGGGCCAACGCCAGGCTCTCCTCGATCTGTTGTTGCGCTTCGTCATACATGCTTAAAGAGTAAGCAATCCGGCTCAGGGCGTTGTGAGAGACTGCCTCGCCATAGCGATGATTTTGGGCGCGATAGATGTGCATCGCCTGGGTGTGCCATTGCCGGGCTTCGTCGTAATTGCCCCGGCGGAAAGCCGCCTCGCCCAATCCGCGCAAGGCCAGCGCTGCCTCTAGCTGAGCTCCCGCCGCTTCCAGAATCTGCAACCCCGCGTGCAATCCAACCTGCCCTTCATCCACTCGTCCCATTTGGACCAGACACCAACCCTGACACACCCGCGCATAAGCAAAGGGCGCCCTGGCGCCGATACGGTCGAATGCCTGAGCCGCCCGGGCAAAGGCATTTTCGTCCTCTTCCCACGTATCCCGCTTCTCGCACAGGACAAACAACCCCGGCAGGGCATCGGCTACCCACATTTCTTGTTCGTGAGTCAGCGCCCACGCCCAGGCTGCGCGGATGTGAGCCATTTCGTCGCCCAATGTTGCCAATACTGCGCGCGTGGCGCCGCTTTCCAGGACATGCCGGTGCTCGGCCAACCGGTTCAAGTAGTAGTGACTGTGACGGGCCAGCCCATGCGCCTCTAACTGCGGCGCGCCGGCCAGCTTTTCCAGCGCATAGCGTTGAATCAGTTCGTGCAAGGCGTAGCGCACGGTATTTCCGACCCGGCTCTGCCACACCAGGGATTTTCCAACCAGTGTATCCAACGCAGCGGCAGGTGCCTCTGCGATTTGCATCGCCGCATCCCGATCGAAGTCGGCCTTGAAGACGGCCAGCTTCTCGACGAGAGTGCGCTCATCGGGCGACAGCCGTTCCCAGGTCGAGTTGAAAACCGCGCGTAAACTGCGATGGGCTTCGGGTATATCCTGCACCGTCGTCGTCAGAAAGTCGAAGTCGCGCTGAATTTCATCGGCAATCTCCTGGCAGGAGAAAATTGTCAGCCGGCTCGCTGCCAGTTCCAGAGCCAACGGCAGTCCGTCCACACAGCGCGCAATGCACAACGCGGCCCGGCGATCCGCCTCCGAGAAAACCAGGCCGGGGACCCGTTGGCGTCCCTGCGCCATAAAGAACTGTACGGCATCCTCAGGTTTCTCCGGCGCAGTGTCGGGGTCAGAATAGTTGAACCCACGCACGTTGAAGACCCACTCCCCTTGCGATTGCAGCCGTTCGTGCGAGGTTGCCAATATCTTGATTCCCGGGGCCGTGCGCAACAGATCGCTCACAAAAGGGGCGAGTGATGATCGAGGTTCGAAATTATCCAGGATTAGCAATATCTCTTTGGTGCGAAGGTAATTGCGAACCTGTTCCCACAATTCCTGTCGCTGATAAAACTCAAAGCCAAGATTTTGCGCCAGGGCAGTCGCCAGAGAAATCCTGGAAGAGACGGACGCCAGAGAAACAAAAACGACGCCATCGTAGAATCCCCAACCTTCATTGAGGGCCGTTTGACATGCCAGACGTGTTTTGCCTACGCCGCTCGGCCCGACCAGCGTCAGCAACCGGCAATTGGGGTGATTCAAAAGTTCGGCAATGTGTGCCAGCTCGGCTTCACGGCCAATGAAGGGGGTCAGCGGAATTGGCATATTGAAGGCCGGGCGCGCCGACGCCGGGAATTGCTCGTCACGAATTTGGGCGTAAAGTTGCGTGGTTTTCGATGCCGGTTCCACGCCAAACTCGACGGCAAGGATCTGGCGGACCTTCTCATATTGCGCCATGGCGGCGGAACGTTCATTCGTGGCCGCCAGGGCTCGCATCAACTGTCCGTGCGCTTCTTCGCGCCAGGGTTCCAGCGCGATCTGGCGATGTGCATAGTGCTGAACTTGAACGTAGTCTCCTCTGGCTGCGTAGGCCTGCGCTAACTGGTAAAGCAACGTTAACGCCTGACGATGGTACACCTCGCGTTGGACGACTTGCCACTCATCAAAGGGCACGCTGTTAAGCGCAAAACCGGCCAGGAAATCGCCGCGATAGAGCTGCGCAGCTTTTTCCAGACATTGGAGACAGGGCCGGCAGACTTCAGCCCGGCGATGCACATGGCGGCGCGTCTCGGCCAGCAATGTTTCAAAGACCTTTACATCTAACTCGTACTCGCACTCGGGATTGAACTGGAGCGTCTGGCGCGTGATCAACAGATAAGGCGGTTGCGTCTGGGAATCGTCAATGGCGCGGCGCAGGCGGGTCAGCGTCTGGCTAAGCGCGTGCGAGGCTTCCTGGTCGGTCTGGTCGGGCCAAAGCAAAGCGGCCAGAGTTTCCCGGCGAAATGCCGTGTTGGGATTCATCGCCAGGTACGCCAGTAACCCACGCGCGCTATCCGTCTCAAATTGGGTGAGGGATTCTTCGCCCCGCGTGACTTGAAAGGTTCCAAGCAGTGAAATGCACAATGGCGTTGGCATGTTTTGTGATGTTTTTGTGATAGTCACCGGCTATACTGCCGGATGTAGCAGTGATTTCAAGCCATATTATAGCGTAAAACGCGGTGAGCCGGATATGGATAACAAAGTTAATAGGAGGCATTTTGTGAGAAAGTATCAGTGGTTGATTTTTGCGAGTGTTTTTGCAGGGTTGTGGGTCATGGGTATGGCGGCATTCGCCGGCGCCGGAGCGGTTGCCGCGGCTGCCCCGATGGCATCCGCGCCGGCAGTTCCTTCCCTCTTTGCGGTCAACGATCCCATGAGTTTGACCCTATATCTGCCCGCCGCTCTGGGCGTACCGGTTGAAGGTTCCCGGCTTTTGGATCTCTGGGATTTGACCGACTATTCCCACGAGAAAACCGGATTGGTCTACACGGTGACGCAAATCAACGGCAGCAGCCTTGACGTTCACCTGGAAAACGGTCACTACATCAGTATGACCGACGTCTCCGGTTTCGCCGACCGGTCGGCTACGGTCCGGGTCGAGGTCAGCGATCCACTCTGGTATGCCATGGCCGAGTTTGAAGCGGTCACGGACGAAATTCCCGACCTGGAATTCTACGGTTTTTCGCCGGCGGTTCCGGCCCCCTACTTCCTCCGCGCCGGTCAGGTGATCTCATTGCAGAACACCCAAGGCGCCGTGACGCCGCTGTACTACTTCTTGCGGGCAGGGGAAGCCAGCGAATACCTCATTGCCGGCGCGGCGGAGGAATTGGGGGCGTCCATTGTCACCGGAACGCTCAATTGTCCTTACGAATATTGTGACTATCTCCAGTTTGCGCCCCAATTCGGGTTGACCGGCGTCTATACCGTTGACGTCGAAGTCTGGAACTATTCCTATTTGAGCGGCCACGACGTAATGAGCGTGACGCTTCTCCAACAAACCTATCTGCCGCTCGTTCTGCGCAACTACTCCTACGCGCCAATCCTTGAAGCCATTGATAACGGCGATGGGGATGGCGATTACTGGCTGCACTGGGATTGGCCGACCGACGCTTACATCTCGCGTTGGGAAACCGAATTTTCGTTCAACGATCCTACCTTTGCCAACGGACAGAAAGCCACCGTGGATAGCGTTCAACAACACGGTTACTTCACCTGGCCCGGCGTTCATTACTGGCGGGTACGCGGTTACTATTGGGAGGGCAGCACAGAAGTTGCCGGCCCCTGGAGCGTCGTGCGCAGCACCACCGTCGGGAATTTCGCCTACCTTTACCTGGACAACCCTTCCTATGCCTTCAATATGAAAGTGACGGTGTCCGGCAATGGCGTCGCGGATAGCATAACGTATGATACTCGCACAGAGGGTTTCTGGCGTAGCGTGCCGGTTGCCCCCGGCGGCAGTTCCTATCAGATTGTCATTGATTCCGATTACGTCTCCTTGTGCGCGGGCCTTAGCGGCAGCCAGCGCGTCGAGACGCGGATCCTCCAAAACACGATCGAGGGAGGCGCCTGGTATTACATTGATCCTTGTGAAACTCAGGGGCCAAAGCTGACGCCTTAGCCGCCAACGTCCGATTTCGTGCGCCAAAACGACTGCGCCGCCCAGATTTGGGCGGCGCAGCTGTTTTGCAGCGATAGACAGAAAGCTAAAAACTTTCTACTGTGTCAGCGGTCCGATTTTTTCCAGCGGCCAGATGCGCACCCAGGCGCGGGCCAGAACCCGATTGATCGCGATAGGGCCGATGGCCCGCGAGTCGCGAGAATGGTTGCGGTTGTCGCCCATGACGAAAATGTAGCCTTCGGGGACTTGCACCGGGCCAAAGTCGTGCTGGTAAGTTTCGGCCAGATAAGACTCCGCGAGCGCGACGCCGTTAATCCAGACCTGATTGTTTTTGATCTCCACCGTCTCGCCGGGCAGGCCGACCACACGCTTGATGTAAGGAATTTCCGATTCATCCACATCCACCACCACAATCTCGCCGCGCGCCGGGGTGCGGAAGTGATACGTGACCTTGTCCACGATGAGTTGTTGGTCTTCATACAGGTTCGGCTCCATACTTTGGCTCAAGACGACGGTTTTCTGGCCGACGTAGTGGGTGAGCAAAAAGGCGATGACGATGGCCGGGAGCACGGTCCCCACGACTTCTTTGAGAACTTGAAAGAGAACTTTGCCGATTGAAGACGCCGGCGCGGTTGTCGCCTCAGGAGCAGTGTTCTGTGATTCCTCCGGTGCCTCACCATTATTCTGATAGTCTTCCATTTTTCCTCCAAGACCGGTTTAAGAAATGTCAACAGCCTTTATCCGTATCCTCTCGAAATCTGGGGGAGGGGTTTGGGGGG
>DAOUFX010000314.1:0-7088 GCA_034429675.1 Anaerolineae bacterium
GCCCCCAAACCCCCACCCCCACCAGATTTTGAGACGAGACACCAAACTCTATTATACCGTGTTTAGATTTGATTTTGGTTTGAGAAAGGCGAAAAAACGCCGGCGGCTCTTGTTTTTGCCGGTCAGGCAAAGTCCGGGCGAACTTCGGAGATGATGTAGCGATGTTTGCCGGCGGGGGTGAGGGCGATTTCATCCACGACCTGGAGTGAGATGGCCGTGCCGGGGCCGAAGCGCGTCTGGATTTCGGCCCGCACGCCATCGAGCCAGGCATCGGTGACCGGTTGGTTGCAGGTGAGGCGCACCTCAAGGTGAGCCGGGTCGGGTTGGTAGACCTGGTAGCGCGCGACCTCGGGTTTGACGCGGAAGGTATAGGCAAAGAATTCGCTGTGGACGAAGCGCCCGTCGGCGGCGACCAGGTAATCGTTGGTGCGCCCGACAATCTCCTGGAGGAGCGGCAGAGCGCGACCGCAAGCGCAGTCCCCGGCGCGCGCGATGCCCATGTCGCCGTTTTTGTAGCGGATGAAGGGCATGGCGAATTGATCGAGCGCGGTCAGCACCACTTCGCCCAGAGCGCCGGGCGATGTCACCTGGTTATTGGCGACGATTTCGAGGTAGCGCACGTCGGCGCAGATGTGCAGGCTGCCCTCCGGGCACTGGTAGGCGATGGTGCCCATCTCACGCGAGCTGTAATGATCGGCCACCGGGCAGCCAAAGACGCTTTCCAGCAGTTCGCGCTGCGGGGCAAAGAGTTTTTCGGAGGTGGATTCGATGAAGCGCGGGCGAATGTTGGTGATGCCGGCTTCTTGCACGTGGCGCGCAAAGAGCGAAAGGGTGGAGGCGTACCCTTTGAGCATCAACGGGCGCCACTCCTGCAACATCACGGCGAAATCGTGCATGGCGGATTGGGTCATGTTGAAGGCGTTGAGGTAGCGCTCCTGCATCAGCGCCGAACGCAGCCGCCGGCGCCAGTTCCAGGAGGGCATATCCTGCTGCGCGCCCCAAAGCCAGGCCGCTTTGTCGCCTTCGTGTACTCCATACCACTCGCGCGCGCGGAACCAGTTGGCGGCGTTCCGCCACCAAAAAGAATCCTCCAGGAAAAAGCGCATGGGTTCGCCGGTGGAACCGCCGGTTTCGTTGGGGAACAACTCCGACTGCGTAAAATTGCGCGCCAGCATGGCTTCGCGATTCCGGTTGACGTCCTCGCGGGTGACGCAGGGCAGTCGTTCGAAGTCGGCCAGCGTGCGGATGTCATCGGGGTGAATGCCGGCCTGTTGGTAGCGCTCGTGGTAGAACGGGACGTTGTCGTAAGCGTGGCGCACCAGGTATTGGAGCTTGCGCAGTTGTAGCTCCGCCAGTTCCGCTTTGGAGAGCCATTGTGATGCTCTTAGTTCGCGGAGATGCCGTTGGGTTTCCAGCCCACCGGGCCAAAGCAGACGCGATGCGCGATAGAGTGATGAATACATTCTGGCCTCCTCTGAAAATAGTCGAAAGTCAAAAGTTAAAAAGTCGAAAGTCCGGAGTTGCCTTCGACGGCCAGGGTAAAGGTGGGGGTGTTTTTCGCACACGGTACCCTGTGTGCGAAAAACACCTTCTTTAGTCTCTGAGGTGTAGACCACGACTTTCAAACAGTTGCCGCTGACTTTCTCATTATACGACAGGCCGTAATTTTTTGTGAAAAACATATAATAGGCGGAACATTCCATCACCGTTTGTGCAGAGGAGGACTTAACCGATGAAACTTCTATTTTGCGGATATTGCCAGGATGTCGTGCGCCCTTTCCCCGAACCGCGTTCCTGCAAGTGCGGGCGATCCTGGGGTAAAAGGTGTTAACGCGGGTGGGTGCGCCCACCTGCGTACCACCCCTCTTCAATCCTCGGTTCACCAGCGGTTGGATGAAAACACGGCCTGGCAGGCCAAGAGATAAAGGGTAAGTGTTTTTTTCGAGCGGGGGTACCCACTCGAAAAAAGCACCCCCTTATATCCGGCTAACAGCTAAACGCTATTTTCGAAGGAGACTTATGATGTTGCGGAAAAACTTTGCGCTATTTCTGACACTGCTCCTCATTGTTTCCTCTGCGCCGCAGACGGTGCGGTCATACAATGAATTGAACCAGTCCTTTGCGCTGCAACCGCCGCGGTCTTTTGCGACAGTAACCAACAGTGGGCAGGTGTTGGGCACGATCGCGGTCGGCAACGTGGACAACGACCCGGCCCTGGAGATTGTCGTCAACTCCTCGGCGGGCATCAACGTGTACGACCACGACGGCAGCGCCGTGTCGTCGTTCAGCACGCAGGCGTCAGGAGAGACGCGCGCGGTCAACATCGCGCCCACGCTGGCCGACGTGGACGGCGACGGGCGCGCCGAGATCATCTTTGCGACCGATCACATGCTCATCGGCGACCCGTCGGTGAGCAATGCGGTGTTCGCCATCAACGGCGAGGACGGCTCGGTGCTGTGGGAGATGCCCATCACGCGCGACACGTACCGCACGCCCGACAGCGGCTACCAGACGATCGCGGGCGAGTTCTACTACGACGGCGCCACCCACGACACCCTCCCCGCCCAGACCACCTTCACCGCCAACGCCTCGGCGATTCCCGTCTACGATCTTGACGGCGACGGGCAACTCGAAGCGGTGGTCACCCTGAAAATCCGCCCCGAACCGGTGCAGGATTACAACCCGTACATCAACGACATCTGGGGCAGCGGCGAGTTCGGCACGATGGGCGAGTCGTGGTCGGGCGGCAATCTCATCGTGAACGCGACCTCGGGGACGCGCGACTACATCTATCACGTCCACCAGCTCTGCGAGGCCGGCGTCGCTCTGGGCGAGGTGGACGCAGCGCAGGGCACCGCCGTCTTCGTCCTGGCCGACACCGACTCGATTCTGGGCTACCACAAGACCGCGCCGCACGGCTTCTACGGGTCGGGCAATCTCATCGGGCAGTTCGGCAAGAACGCGCGCCTCCAATCCGGCTCGTACAAGAAGCCGCTCACGCTCAATGCGGCGGATTTGACCGGCGACGGCAAAGCGGAGGTGTTGTACGAAGGCCACAACATCGCCGATCTGCTGTGGCAGGGCAGCCGCGTCATTTTCGACGATCAGGGCCGCATCTTGTGGCGGCAATGGTACGATTTTCCCGAAACTACCGACACCACCAACCACTGGTTCAGCGCCGCGCAGATGATCCCGCTGAACCTGGACGGCGGCAACCCGGAGGTCGTTGCGTGGCACCAGACCAACACGCTGTTCTACGAGGAATGGGACGGCGTCGAACTGGTCTCCAAGGGCGGCCACTGGCCGGTCAGTTTCGGCAGCGAGTTCCCCTCGCCACCCGCCGTCGGCGACGTGGACGGCGACGGGCAGGAAGAGTTCGTGGTCGCCCGCTACAACCCCAACGACCTGAGCGCCGGCGGCGGCCTGACCATCCTGGCGCAGGACGGCAGCGTGGAAGAAACGGTGTCCACGGCGCGGGGGATCAAGAACGTCCCCAATCTCTATGACGTGGATCAGGACGGCGACCTGGACGTCATCGTGCGCGATCTCGGCGGCGCGGTGCTCATCTACGATACGGAGAGCGGCGACCCGGCCCGCGTCTCCTGGGCCACCGAATATCGCACGGCGGCGCGCACCGGCGCGCTGGGGATGCGCCTCTACGACGAGCGCGCGCCCATCGTGGGCGAGGTCGTCGCAGGGTACGGGCGCGTGGAATTGAACTGGGACAGCACGGTCAGCGCCGGGCTGGAGGAGTTTCGGGTTTACCGCAAGCAGTACGGCGACGCGACGTTTGCTTTGATCGCCACGCTGCAACCCAACGCCCGCCGCTTCGCGGAAGGCGGGCTGGAGAACGGGGCGTTGTACATCTACAAGATCGCCGCCGGCTACGGCAGCAGCGCTTACGACTCGGCCCCCATCCCGGCCACGCCGTTACTGGAGAACAACCTCGTCCAGAACACCGGCATGGAACTCAACGGCGACAACGGCTGGGACAAGTGGTACACCGGCGAGCTGGACTGGAGCGCGATGGTCAAGACCACGGACCAGGCGCACCAGGGCGACAGCAGCATGCGCATTCACCTGGCAAACAATGGCAGCAACTCGTCCATCAAACAGTGGAACCAATACGGCGTCCCGGACGCGCAGATCCCGGTCACGCCGGGCGAGCTGTACAGCTTTGGCGCTTTCGTCAAGACCGATCTGAACCAGAGCAGCCGGCACTTCATCGAGTGGGGCAGCGACTACGACCGCGTCCGCCACGACCCTGACGGGGATCCGATCCCGCTGCGTGAGTATCCGTTCTACTTCAGCACGCACGTGAGCACTCCTGCCGGCGCGAGCGACTGGTGGTACACCAACCGCGTCCTCACCGTGCAGCCGGGCATCACCGGCGTACAGCCCCGGCATCGCTTCTACATTGACGGCGGGCAGGCCAGCGGCGACGTCTATCTGGACGACGTCTTCTTCCGGGCCGTCGGCGCCGAATCCGCCGGAGCGGTCACGCTGCTGCCGTTCGAGTCGAACTGGCGCTACTTCGACGGCGCGCCGCCGGCCAACTGGCACGCCGCGGACTTCGACGACGGCGCCTGGCCGGTGGGGCAGGCCAAATTCGGCAACGGCAGCGGCCCGCAGGCCATCAACACCGAACTGCCGCGCTACCGGGATCAGTACTACTTCCGCACGACCTTCGAATTGCAAGGGATGCTCAGCGAGTGGGTGCTGGCCGCTTACGGCACCAGCGGGCCGCGACTCACAGAAGACAGCGAGCCGGGCATCAAGGAAATCTTCATCAACGGGAGCTATATTCCCATTCAGGACCCCGGCTTGAGCGCCGACCCCGGCAACACCGTCAACCGGCTGGACCTGAGCCCGTTCATCCCGCTGTTGGTGCAGGGCGAAAACACCATCGCCGTCAAACTGCTCAACCGCTACGCCTCGGACTGGGACGATATCGCCTTCGACGTGCAGCTCAAGGGCGTGCCGCAGATCACGCCGGCGCTGGAAGCGAGCAAGTCGGTGGCGCCCTCCCTGACGCGCACCGGCGCGATCGTCACCTATACGATCGCGCTGGACAACCCCGGTTCGCTGCTGGCGGGCGTGCGCGTCACCGACACCCTGCCGGCAACGCTGGTGTACCGGGGCGATCTCTGGGCGTCCTCCGGCACCACCCACGAGGCGGGCGGCGTGATCACCTGGAACGGCGACGTGCCCCAGGCCGGCAGCGTACGCATCACCTTCAGCGCGCGCGTCGCCCTCACCGCCACTGCCACGTTGCCCATCGTCAACACCGCGCTGGTGGACGACGGGTCGGGCAACGTCAAGGCCTGCCAGGCGACGCTGATTGCGAACGGGTATGGCATTTATTTACCGGTGGTATTGCGCTGAACGCGCACAGGAGGTGCGAAATGGTCCATGAAGTCTTCGACATCACCGTGCCCGATCTGGGCGACATTCCGGCGACAAAATGAACCGTTTCTTGTCTTTCCGCACATTCTTCCTATACTTGAACCGTGGTCAAGCAGCCGGCGTATGACTGTAGAATAAACCCAAGTTGCTACCTTACGCCTCAAATGGGTTTGTAGTAACGGCTTCAGCCCTCTCCGAAGGCACAGAACGACTAAAGTCGTTACTACAAACCTCAGGTGGCAACTTGCGTTAGAATAATCAAAACGTCATTGGCCACAACCAACGGAGGGAACTCATGAAACTTGATCTCATTGAACTGTATTACGTCAAGATTCCGCTGGAGGAGAGCAAGCCCGGGTTCTTCGCGGAGCCCGCGTATTTTCTGCCCAGCTGGATTCCGGGATTTCGCCAGTCCGAGATGCGCTTCTGTCTGCTGAAATTGCGGACGGATGAAGGGCACGAGGGCTACGCGGCGGCGCCCGCGATGGGACTCGAACGCAAAGGACTGGGGGACATCATGGGGAATTACCTCATGGGCATCAACCCCCTGGACACCCGGCTGATCAATCAGCGCATCCAGGAATTTTCCTTCATCGGGATGCGCAACGGCTGGATAGACGCGGCGTTTTGGGATATCATCGGGAAAATTCGGGGCGAACCGTTGTGGAAGATGCTGGGAGGAACCGGCGGATTCGTTTTCCCCTATCTCTCGACCGGCTCGACACACAACCACGACCAGGCCAGGATCCGCGCTATCGCCAAACGCGCCGTGGACGACGGCTACCGTGGCTTGAAATTGCGCGTCAAAGGGGCCGACCTTGCGCCGATGGTGGATTTCGTCGGAGCCGCCCGCGACACCGTTGGCGAGACGATGGACTTGATGATAGACGCCAACCAGGGGTGGCCGGTGGATCTGGTGGACGAAACGCCCAAATGGGGGCTGGAATTCGCGCTGGAATTCGCCAAGAGCGTCGAGCCGTACAACGTTCGGTGGCTGGAAGAGCCGCTGAATCGCGGCAACTTCGAGGGCCTGGCCGAAATACGGCGGAATACGACGACGCCCATTGCCGGGGGAGAACTTAATTCGACCTGGCGTGATTTCAAGGCTATGCTGGAAATGGGCAGCCTCGACATCTACCAGCCGGACGCCGTGATGGCCGGTGGGACGTACGCCGGCGGCATTTCTGTCGTGTACTGGTTGATTCGCGAAATCCAGAAGCGCAATGCGGAAAACCGGGATGCCCACAAGCTCAAGTATTGCCCGCACACCTGGACGACGGGAATGGGATTTGCCGTAGCGCTGCAACTGATGGGCGTTTTGCCGGCCGAAGAGCGCGGTCTCCTCGAATATCCCATGGAAGGACACTGGAAACCGGAATACTGGGCGCGCTTCATCAAGGGCGGGTTCCCGCGCGACGACGAAGGGCGGATCAAGATCCCGGACGGGCCGGGATTGGGGATCGAGATTGACTGGGATGTGATCCGGCGGTTCGGCCGGCGCTTCTATCGCGGGACTTCCGGCACCGTGGCGTTGAACACACTGTTGGATCGTGGCCTGAAACAGGCGCTGTACTTGAAAGAGAAGAAAGCGGAGCAGCTCGAACGAACGGCAAAGGCGGAGTTTGTCGTTCCTGAGGCGCCGTTTTAAATGAAACGTGTTTTTTCGAGCGGGTACTCCCGCT
>DAOUFX010000315.1:0-6084 GCA_034429675.1 Anaerolineae bacterium
CCCCCCAAACCCCACTTCTCCCCTCTTTATTGAGATGGTACCTGATTTCTTAGGCAAATTCTGTGAGAGGTAGATTGTCAATGCTAAAAGGTTTAAAAGAACTCTGGGCCTATCGCGATCTTGTAATCAACCTGGTCGTGCGCGACCTCAAGGTGCGCTACAAGAATTCCGCGCTGGGCATCGTCTGGTCGTGGCTCAATCCTCTCCTGATGATGTTGATCTTTACCCTCGTTTTCGGCTTTCTGTGGAAACGCGAGGACATTCACAACTACCCCATCTTCTTCTTGAGCGCGCTTTTGCCGTGGAACTTCTTCACCGGATCGGTGCTGGGCGGAATTCCCAGCGTGGTCGGCAACGGCCATCTGATCAAAAAGGTCTACTTTCCCCGCGAAGTGCTGCCCATCTCGATGGTACTGTCGAACCTGGTGAATTTCCTGGTAGCGTTGCCCGTCTTCTTTTTCCTGGCCCTGCTCTTTGGGCAACGCATCACGCCATGGGTGCTGTTGCTGCCCATCCCCATCTTGATCCAGGTAGTGTTCGCTACCGGCATCGTGCTGATCTTATCCACCCTGGAAGTCTTCTACCGTGACACCCACATGCTGATGGACCCGGTCATTCAAGCGTGGTTTTTCGTCACCCCCATTCTTTACACGATCAACTCGCTCCCGCCGCAGGCCAAACTGCTGGGCATCACCTTCGACCCACGCCTCTGGTTGTTCCGTCTGAACCCCATGGCTTCCATTATTAATACCTATCAGGACATCCTGTATTACGGCACCCTGACGCAGTTCGATTTCCTGGCGCGCACCGCCATCACGGCTCTGATCATCCTGATCTTCGGCTACTGGTTTTTCCGCCATTTCAGCAAACAGTTCGGCGAAGCGGTTTAGCAGCGGCGAAAGTCAGAAAGTCCAAAGTCGAAAGGTTTTTGCTCTTTCACACACCGGATACCCAAAGTATCCGGTGTGTGCGTTTTAAAGCGGCGCTTCCTGGTCATGCGGACAGGCCAAAGACCCTGCCGGGGGGGAGTGTTACTTCTGGTCATACGCCTATGCTGCCCTTCCATGCTTTGCATTATTGTTAAGGCGTCGCAGTAACGCACTTGTAACACGGCTGAGATGTAAACAAAACATGTTTTTTGCGGACGGGGTACCGTCCGCAAAAAACACACCTTTTAACCCTTGCCGCGTCAGCATGGTAGAGATTAAAAGAAAGGTATTTTTTGCACACGGGGTACCGTGTGCAAAAAATCCCCCCCTTAACCTGGCCGTCAGAGACGAAGACAATAACTTTCCAACTTTCAACTATTTTCAAGGAGGTACACCAGTAAAAAGTAAAGAGGGCAAAACGAATCTCATAGTCGAGCAAACATTAAACTTTCAACAGGAGGAGCAAGATGTCTAACAAGAAGCTGTTCGTTTTCGTCAGTGGTTTTTTCGTTTTGTGTCTGGCCCTGGTCGCGTGCGCCACCCCGACGCCCATTGAGATCATCAAAACCGTTGTTGTCACCGAGATTGTCGAAAAAGAAGGCCAGCAAGTCGTCGTCGAGAAAACCGTCGAGGTAGTGGTAACGGCCACCCCCGCCCCCGAACAGGCGACGCCGGACCCCAACGCCCCCAAAGAGGGCGGCAAAGGCGACGTGTATCGCGCCGCCATCCTCGAAGATATGACCACGCTGAACTGGTGGTCGAACTACGGGCCGATCAATTCCAGCATGTGGAACTACGTGGTGGCCGGCACCTATCACCCGGCAGCCTACGGAACGAGCTACCACCGCTGGGATTATGCGCCCTTCGCCGCCGATGGGATGCCGACCGACCTGGAACAGGAAGGCGACTTCTGGGTCAGCACGGTAAAAATCCGCAAGGACCTCAAGTGGAGCGACGGCGCCGCGGTGACCGCTCAGGACTGGGCCTGGACGGCGGATGTGGCGCTGAAACTCAATCTGCAGGGGAACTGGTCCGGCTACGATCCCAATTTCCTCGATCGCATCGAGGCCGTAGACGACTACACCGCCAAGCTCTACTACCACACCAAACCCGGCCTGGCCATTCACCAATACGGCGTATTGCTGAAGCCCTGGATGTCCAAAGCGTTCTGGGCGCCGCTGGTAGATCCGTTGGTGCAGCGGATGGTGACCGAGAGCGAAGGGTTGGAAAAGGATAGCGATGAATACACCACCCTGCAGACGGAAATCACCCAACAGCTGGAAACCCTCGATCCAACCGGTGAGCCTTCGGCCGGCGCGTGGCAGTTCGGGCAATGGGAAGCCGGCGCCTACATCGAAAATACGCGCAACGAGGCCTACTTCGACTCGATGCGCCAGGTAACCGAATACGCCAACGGTGGGTACAAACAGGTGACCGGCGACCAGGAATTCGTCTCCGGCGACACCAGCAAAGTCGAACTCGAATACACCGAAGGCCCCTGGTTCGACAAGACCATCTTCTCGATCTATAACTCGGACGCCGCAGTTCTGGCGCTCGACGCCGGCGAGGTGGACTTTATCATCAGCCCCAACGGCCTCAGCGAGGGTCAGGTGGCGCAGTTGCAACCGAACCCCAAAGTCTCGATTGCCACCAACGTCGCCAACGGTTTCCGCTATCTGTCGTTCAACTTCAACCGGCCCGCATTGGCCGAGAAAACCCTGCGCCAGGCGATTGCCTGTATGATTGACAAGCAATTCCTGACCCAGAACGTCCTTCAGGGCGACGCCATCCCTGTCAATACCATCGTGCCGGAATCCAACGCCTACTGGTACAACCCCAACGTCCCGCTGTTCTGCGAAGGGATGAGCACGCAGGAACGCATGGAAGAATCCGTGCGGATGCTCAAGGAAGCCGGGTACACCTGGGACACCGAGCCAACCTGGAATCCCGACCGGGGCGGGTCGGTGGAATACGGCGCCGGTCTGAAGGGCCCCGATGGGCAATACATCCCCGAATTCGGACTGCTGGCCCCCACCGCCGGGTACGATCCCCTGCGCGCCACCACCGGCGTCTACCTCGAACAATGGATGCAACAGCTCGGTATGCCGGTCAAGGCGCAACTGATCAACTTCAACCGCATCCTCGAACTGCGCGCCTCCGGCGAGTGGGATATGTACATCCTGGGCTGGGGTCTGGGCGTCGAGCCTTCTTACGCCTGCGATTTCTTGCAGCCTGAATCCGGCTGGAACTTCGGCGCTTACGACAGCCAGGAATTCGACGACCTCTGCAACCAGTACAAAGCCGAAACGGATCGCGAAAAGGCGCGTGAGATCGCCATGCAATTCCAGGAAGTGCTGGCGACCGACCTGCCCTACCTCTATCTCTTCACCACCCCGCTCTACGACGCCTGGGACAACACCCGCGTGATGTTCCCGTTCACCGAAGTAGCAGACGGAATCGGCGGCGGCGCCTACGGTCTGCAGGAATACGTGCTCTCGGTGCAATAGACCTCCGATCCGATAACCTCAGAGATTGGTGATTAGGGGATTAGTGATTAGGGGATTGGTGACTAAGGATTGGGGATTGGGGATTGGGAATGAACGACCTGTGTGTTCTTACCGCAATCCCCCAATCCCTCAATCCCTCAATCCCCTAATCACACAATCCCTTCACCCCTAGCTACAAAAAGGCAGGTATCACACCAATGGGAAAATACGTACTAAAGCGTCTGGCGCAGATCGTGATCACTTTGTTTATTTTCCAGACCTTATTATTTGTCATTTTGACGGCAATGCCCGGCGACGTGACCAACCGGATGTTCAACAACCCGGACATCCCGCCGGAAGCCATCGAGCGCGCAAAAGAATCGTTGGGGCTCAATGACCCGATTCTGGTGCAGTATGCGCGCTGGTGGCGCAATTTCATCACCGGCGATCTGGGCGTCTCGTTCTCGGAATACCCCACGCCGGTCATTGACATCATCGCCGAACGGGTTCCGCGCACCTTGACGCTGTTCCTGACGGCCACGCTGATCCAATTCGCGGTCGGCTTTGGCGCCGGGCGCATCCTGGCCTGGCAACGCGGCGGCCTGGTCGAGTACGGCTCAACCCTGATCGGCGTGATGCTGTTCACGATCTTCGTCCCCTGGTTTGGGCTCATGATGATTTTTATCTTCGGCGCGCGCCTGCGTTGGCTGCCGCTGGGGAAGTTTCTCGACCCCGGAATCTGGAGCTCGGCGCAGATCACCGGGCTGGCCAACAGCGCCTCCAAAGGGAACTTCGTCTTCAACCGGATGCTGCTGACGGCCTCGATCGTCTTTCTGCTCTGGCTGTTGACCCTCTTCCTGACTCGCAATCTCAACACCTTTCAGCGGCGCAGGGTCTTGACCGGAACGACGCTAGGGCTGATCGGCGCCGTGGTCGGCGTCTGGGCGTTGTCCGGCATCGGATACCTCGCCTGGGACATCCTCAAGCACATGATCCTGCCGGTGGCTACCGTCACGCTGGTGGGGTTCGGCGGCACGATGCTACTGACCCGCCAGACGATGTTGGACACGCTGCGCGAGGACTACATCCAGACGGCGCGCGCCAAGGGAGCGCCGGAGTCCGTCGTCCGCAACAAACATGCCGCGCGCAATGCGCTGCTGCCGGTGCTGACCAACCTCATCATCGGCCTGCCCTTCACCCTCAGCGGCGGCATCATCACCGAGACGATTTTCTCCTGGCCAGGGATGGGCCGGACGTTGCTGAACGCCACCAACGCCGAAGACGTCCCCCTGATTATGGGCGTCTTCAGCTTCATCGGCATCCTCTCGCTGTTGGCGCACCTGCTCGCCGATCTCACCTACGCCTTCCTTGACCCGCGCATCCGCTACGCATAGGAGGTAAAATGCAAATCACAAATCACAAATCACAAACAGCGAATCAGCGAGTCAGCGAATCAGCGAGTCACCCAATCCCCTCTTTCCCCGTCTACCGTCTACCGTCTACCGTCTACCGTCTACCCATCTCACGTTTCACGTTTCACGCTTCACGTTTCACGTTTCGCCGCCAAAATCCCGCATTCTTTTCGGAGGAAACGCTATGAACGTAGCAGCAACCACCCCGACGAGAAAAATGGAACCGTTGTGGCGCGTGCGGCTGCGCCTGGCCGGGCGCTCGCTGAAAAGCGGATGGGACATCTTTAAAGGAAACCCTATCGGCCTGATCGGGGTGGGAATGATCGTATTCTTCGGCCTGATGGCCGTCGCCCACCCGATCCTGATGGCGACCGTCTGGCCGTCCAACGTCTACGACCCGTTGATGGGCTACGACCGCGACATCGTCACCCACCCTTCGCCGCCGACCTGGGTGCCGAACGCCGCCAGGGAAATCGTCTCGGTGCGCCCACTGTCGCCGTTCCGCCACATCCTGGGCACCGACCCGCTGGGACGGGACGTGCTCAGCCAGTTGATGTCCAGCACGCAGTCCGAATTCATTCTGGGCATCATGGCCGCGCTGATCACGGTTGTCATCGAGACGACGCTGGGCGCAGTCACGGCCTACTATGGCGGTCTGATTGATGCGATCTTTATGCGCATCGCCGACGTGATGATCATGCTGCCGTTCATCCCACTGCTGATCGTCTTGAGCGCAATGTTCGATTTCCAAATGCTGCACCTGGCGCTGGTCTACGGCATTCTGGTGGGATTCGGCGGCAACACCCTCGTCATCAAGTCGCAGGCGTTGACGCTCAAGGTGAAAGCGTACATCGAAGCGGCGCGCGTAGCCGGCGGCAGCGATTGGCATATCATCTTCACCCACCTGGTGCCCAACCTGTTACCGTTGGCCTTCTTGTCTATGATGATCACCGTCACCGGCGCCATCTTCACCGAGGCGGTGCTGTCGTTCTTTGGATTGATCAATATCCGCATGAGCTGGGGCATCATGATCCAAATCACGCAGGCTGCCGGGTATCTGCTGGCCTCGTGGAAATACTGGTACCTGATGTTCCCCGCCGGCCTGTCCATCTCACTGCTCTGTTCGGCCTTCTACCTGGTCGGGCGCGCCATGGACGAGGTGGTAAACCCGCGGCTGCGGAAACGATAGGGGAAGAAGGAGATTAAGGAACTGAGGGATTAGGGATTAGGGATTAGGAAGAATGTTTCAGTCGCCAA
>DAOUFX010000316.1:0-18468 GCA_034429675.1 Anaerolineae bacterium
ACCTCTGAGCCGCTTCTTTGCGCTAACTTGCCCGTTAAAACCAATTAACCGGCTAATTTCTCATCTATGGGGATGGATGGGTCAGGAATGATATTCTCATCTGGCAGAGAGCCTGCCATCATTGGATCATCATTCGCTGGTTGTTGCTGCGTTGGCTCTGCCGGCGTTTCCCCCTGGCCTTCGACAGGCGCCTTCTCTTCCGGCTTCATCTTGAGAGTGACGCCGTTGGGGTTCCCCTCGAAAATATACGCGCCCTCCGGCAACCCGAAATGCGCCCGCATCATCTCTGCCTGCTCATCCAGCGCGGCGTTGATCTCGCCGATCTGTTCGTTCGCCTCGTGCATAATCCGCTCACGCTCACGCACCATCGCAATGACGGCGCGCGCCTGACTCTTGCTCAATACTCGTTCGATGCTCATGCTACCTCCACTGTTTGTGCTGCGCCGGGGAATCCGGCGAAGAATCCCAACCTGGCGATCACCCTGAATTGCTGCGACCCTGTCGGCACTCCCGTGACCAGGTAATCCACGCCATCCTCGCGCGGTGATCCCTGTGCTACCGTTGTCCACGCGCCGTTGACGAGCCGCTGTAATTCGTAGCGATCTGCGTAACTGCCCAACGCACTGCTGGCATTGACCACCCCACTGCCGACAGCCGTCAACCACAATGACGCCGGCGCGATCGGCGGAGACGCCGGCACTTCCGCCCGCACCGGACCGGAGAACGAAGCTTCCAGAAATTCCACCGCCAGTAACCTGACGCGTTGCGCGTGCAAGACGAAGTGCTCGATAGCCTCAACGTTCGTCACCAGCCCCAGGCTGGCCGGCTGCGCCAGGTACACCCGCGCGTAGCCGATCAACGCCGCCAGCGCGTCCGCATCGGCCAGCGCTACCAGGGGTGAAACAACGCTGTTGAGCAGCGTATGCGCCCCCGCATCGTACAATCGTAGGTCAAAATCATTAGGTCTCATCTTTCCTCCTATGGCTCTGTAGCCAACACCTGAACGGCGCCGGTGGCGAACCTGACGCACAACTGAGTTTTTCCAGATCCGTTGTCACGGAGATACACCTTCGCCTGATTCGATGACGGCGCTGCCGGATCGCTGATTTCTGCCATAAAGCGCATCAACCCGTTTAGCCACACTTGACCCGCGTCAGCCGCCGTCGCTATGCCCCCGACGTACAGCCCGCCCTCAACGCGCATGGATTTTGTCGCGCCATCCAGGATGAAATCGCCGCCGCTCAGATAAAACCGGTACGAACCGGACGCCTCGTTGCTCTGTAGCTGCATCTTCACGCTGTGCGTGCCACACAACGCCCACAGATAGGCCTCGGAATAGAGGGAAGCCGGGGCGTCTGCCCTGACGCCGGCGTATGCGTAATCCCCGGTCACGCTCTCGGCCATCACCCGCACCGAATGCGCGTCTATGCCGGTCGTGTCGCGGTATGATTCCAATCCACCCACGTTGGTCGTTCCATCCAGGAACTTGTAGGCGCGGGCGTTGGCAAAGTCGGTCGTGACCAGCGTCTGGATGCCGTCAGAATTGAGCTTGACGACTCCGCCTCCTGCGACCACCGCTCCGTCTGTGTCAATGTACACCTGGACGGTAGTTCCCCCCCTGAATTTTAACTGCCCGGTTGACTTATCCCACAACACGTTTGCCTTACTGGCGCTGTTGTCGCCGATCAGCAAGTCCCCCGCCCCCACCGCCTCGGAGTTGTACGTCTGGCCCGCGCCGAAGATGGCGATGGCCGTCGTGGCCGCAGCGCTCACGTTGCTGCCGAACTTCAACAGCGACGCCGAGCCGTCCACCTGGAAGTAAGCCGTGGTATTCTGTCTTATGAGCAGGTCGCCCACGGTGGCATCCCACATCAGGTTGAATTTGTTGGCGGCCACCTCGCCGAAAGTCGCGCTCCCGTTGTAGTAAAATGCCATCGCTTCTGTCGTGCCGCCACGGAAGGACAGCTTGCTCGCGGAAAGATCGAAAAGGAGATTGGGCATGGAAATATTGCACCCGATCAGCACGTCACCCGCTCCTAGACTCTCTCCACCATACGTCTGGGCGTTGGAGAATACGGCGAGGGTTGTGGTCAAGGGTGATGAAAGGTTACTTCCCGCAAAGAAGTCGCCATCGGTCTCAAGCGCAAACGTCTTGGTGGTATCGGAAGACCAGCCGGAGATGCCGTCCACACCTACCTGAACCCGCGCACCCGTGGTACTGCTACGCAGGTCGAACTTACCATCGAGGATGTAGACGCCTGGCGTGCTGTACGATCCGCAATCAGAAAGCGGGCGGTTGAGCGCGTAGATCGTTGAGACTTCTTCGGCGGTGAGTGGGCGGGCGAAGGCTGCAAACTCGCCTAACGCGACGCATCCTGGTGCGGTGACTGATCCGAGATAGGCAGTCGTGCTCGTGATCGCCGGCGCAGTGTACGTGGTGTCGTTGGCCTTCCAGACGCCGTTGATGTAGAGGTTCACATCGTTGGTCGTGAACGTCACCACCACGTGAACCCAGTCCCCGGCTTTCATGGTCGTTGGCAGATTCCCGATCATTGACATCTGGGAGGAGCTGCCTCTGTACGATGTTACGTTCACCTGCGTCATCGTTGCGCTAAATGAGATATAGAAGCTCTCGGTGTTCCACGCATTCCACCACGCGAAGAGCCCGCGTGTGGCAGACAACCCGCTCGTGTTGTAATCGCACGGCGTTTGGAACCAGAACGACAAAGACCCATTCGACAGGTCAATGTACCCCTGGGGACTGAACGTGAGCGATGTAGTGGTACGGGCGCTGGTGCTGGCGTGGGGGGCGCCAGACCACGAATAGCCAACACCCAAATCCCCATCACAGTACGAGGTGGGGAATGCCAGCTTCTCTATCTGCACGTTTGCGATTTGCACCGTGTCGCCTGCCGTGAGCCCTCCCATTATCAGCTGCGCAGTATCGCCCGTATTCACTGTCAGCTTTCCAGTGAACTTTGTCCATGTCGTGGGTACAGCGAAGTACAGATAGTTGGACAGGACCGCGTAGGGAGAGCCTGATTGATGCCAGGCGACGTAAACTGTTTTAGATGCCGCCGACTTCGCCCAGAAAGAAACCGTCCACGCATCCCCTGCTGTCACAGTCACGGCAATCGCCCGTCCGATCCTGAGATTGGATGAGCCCGTCGAAACGACCTGCCCTACGGTGTTTCCGATGAACGGCCCAGTTTCGGACACGAAAGAAAACGATCCGCCGTAAACTGGCCACGATGAGCCGGAGCTCGACGGACGTGGGTTCTCAGCGTAGTTCGTCATACCCGGCTCGATCACGAGCGCCCGTGTTCCGGGCCAGCGCCCGTCAACCTGGTGGAACGCACCGCTGATCGTCGCCGTCTGCCCCCGCGTGCTCGTCCAGCTCGTGGGAGTAATCGCGCAACTGGGGCCGAGCAGCAACGCGCCATCGGCCAGGCTAAAGATCGGGGCGCCCATCCTGTCGGAGATGGCGAGGGTCGAGAGCCACACATTTCCGTTGCCGTAGACAATGAATTTGGGATCTGTGAGACTCACTCCCGCCCACATCAGCTTGTCGCCTGCCGCCGCACCCGCGTCCATACCGATGCGCTGCACGTTACCGCTGTCGTACATCGCCAAATCGAGGTTATGCAGTTCAAAGTTTTTGTCGGTCAGGCGCAGGTACGAATCCCCCGCCGTTACTCCCTCACCCGCGAACAACCCGTACTCCGTTGTCGCGGTAATGCCGTAGAGGTTGCCCAGGCGCGTCCGCACCGTCTTCCCTGTCGCCGGATGGGTTGTCCACGTCACAATCTGCGCGTAGGGACTGTTTGCGCCGTAAGCCCCGTCAATAGCATTGACCTCGTAAAAGCCATTGCCTGTCGTGCCGTAGTCCAGCGCCAGGCTGTCTGCTGCGATCACCGTGCCCGCCGCCATCGCGCCCGCATTGCCGCCTGTGGAGCGTGTGAATGTCCAGGATTGCTCCTTGTTGCTGAGGTCGCTGTAGCTGGTGACGACGCCCCAACAATCGGCAATCGTCAGACTACCCGCCGCCCGCGAGAAGGTACGCAGCCTCACAACGTCCCCCGACTGAAATGCGGCCATATTTTCAGCCGAGGGGAGATCGCGCACGTACAACGTAGCCGCCGCCCCCGCTGCTGGCGCTGTAAAATTGCGACTGATCATCGCTACTGACTTGCTGATGATCTGCCCGCCTGCGAGTGCCTGCTCCAGATCGGCAATGAAACTCTTGGCGTGGAGTTCATCGGCGAACAGGTAACGGAAATCACCCGCGCCCGCGTAGGTGATACCCCATCCCGTCGTTTGCGAAGCGTAGTGGTCGCTTTGCAATGTGTGGCTTGCTGCTATTCTGATCTGCGCGCCCGCTGGGTCAAAAATGATGTCACCAGCAGACGATATAGTCAGGTCTCCGGCCAAAGTTTTGATTGTTCCGGCAGCCTGGAACTCAATCGTTCCGACCACATCAATACCGGCATTAAACGTGTGCAATCCCGTCCACGTCGGCACAATCCCCACATCCAACTGGTGCCGGTGATCCACGTGTGCCGCGTAGAGTGACGATCCCGCCGCGCTCGCCGCCAGGCTGACGTTGTTGGGCGTCCCGCTCCAGTTGAGCACCAGCAACCCGCTGGAGAACGTTAAACCCGTCCCGGCAGCGACGGAAAGCATCACCGTATTGCCACTGGCCGCTGTGATGATCCCATTCCCGCCATCCAACATAATCAGATCACCTGCGTCAGGCGTAGCGCTTCCCAAATCCCCTGCCAGCCCCACAAACCCGGCGTGATGCTGATCGGCGCTCACCCCGCCCAGGTCGCTGTGTTGCAACTGCGCCCAGGCGAACGTCGTCGCCCCCGAGGCGCGCACGACGTGGCCGACAGTCAAGCCCGTCGCCGTATGGTCCGTCCCGACCAGCGTATGCTGTTGGGCGTGATGGGCGTTGGCGTCTACCACGTGCGCGCTGATGTCCACCCCATCAATCGTAATCCCCGCGCCCACCGACAAATTCCCGGTCAGCGACCGCGATCCATCCCGCAGTAGCGCGTCGGGATATTGCGCCGTCGCCAGCGTCCCTGAATGATGCGCGCCGTTCAACTCGTGCGGCGAAGGCGCAAACGGCCCGGCCCCACCGCCCGCCGTCTCAAACCACCCTAACACGAACGGCTTAACCTTTTGCAGTAACTCTGTTACATCCATAATCGTCACTTAACCAGTTTTAACTGTCTAAAAGTTGCTGCTCTCTGCCCATCCCGGCCATCCATCAGCCATCCTACACCCAACAAAAACGTCACTTAACACTCCCCCGCTTACCCGCTTCCCATTTGATTACGCGCGTAATCAAATCATCCATCCCCAATCGTAGACAGTTCCCAGGGCGTGGGCGCGCCGCGCGGCGTCACCTGCCACGTCTGCGTTATCACGTCGAACTCCGCCGTCTCGATGAAGAAGAATGACGGGTCGGCCAACAGTCCCATATTCACCGTCGCCGGCATATCCTTGAACTGGCACCATTGGCCCACCGGGGGATGGTCCGCATCCAGCGCCCCGGTCAGCGGTGTGCTCAACGCCCCGTCGCTGTCCAGCAGCAGCCCGACCGTCTCATCGTCCAGCTCCGGCTCTTCGTACACCCGCAAGTAGCGGTCGCGCGTCACCTCGGCCAGCAGGCGCCGGTCGTTGGTCGTGCCGCGCTTCAGCAGCGCCGCGATCTCGGCCAACGCCGTGCTGTCGCCGTCGCGATAGGGCGACGTGTAGACTCCTGATGCGTTGTCCAACAATACGCCGGCGATGAACTGCCCCTCATCGGCCTCGATGGCGCTGATCTGCGCCGTTGTCTCCTCGACGCCATTCACCCGGAACAGCGCATCAGCGTCAGGGACGCGCGCGATCCACGAGGTCAGGTAGTAGTGATTCCGCAGCACACCCGCCGCATACCCCAACGATTCGTCCACGGCCATCTCGTAATAGTTGGACACATCGAGGGCGCCGGTGCGGCTGACCACGATCCAATAGGTCGTACTGGCAGCCAGTAACCGGGGAGCCGCCAGGTTGAACGCAACGTAGGCGAACGAACTGCCGATGCTGGCGGCCGCGACCGTCACCGTCTCGATGACCGTCCCCGGCGCGCCGCCGCTATCGCTGCAAAGCTCGATCTGTACGTTGTCAGTGGGCGTGCCCTGGGTACGCAGATTGAGCTCGATACTGTAAACCAGCCAGCCAGCCAATTGAAAGCTCTGGGCATACTCCGGGTAATTCAACGAGGCCCCAAATTCCTGCGCGGAGATTGTTTTATCGGTGTTGCCCTCCATCAGGGCGGCTTTGGCAAAGTACGTCCAGTCCAGGGTATGCCACCAGCCGCGCAGCGTCAGCGTGGCGCGCTGTTCGCCTTGCCCGTAACTGGGCGTCAATACTGGCCTGGGGAGCCGCATCGTCGCCAGCACCGTCTCGCGGGCCTGCAGGGCGCTGGCCGGCGTGTCGCCGCTCAGCGAGTGCAGCAGTTCCCGCGTCCCGTATTCGGCCACGCTGTCGTCGTATTGCGCCCAACCGGTGTTGGCGCGCGTTCCCACCGTCGCCGATCCGGGAGCCACGTAGCTGTACACCACGTTCACCCGGTTGTAAAGCGTATCCAGGCTTACCCCGATCTGGATCGCGCCCACCTGCACCACCACCTCGTGGACGTAGCCCCACCAGCGCGCCGTTCCGTTCTCATCAATCAACTCCACCGGCGCGCGTAGCCAGTTGAGCAGCTCCCACAGCGCCTCCACTTGGCCTTTGGCCGTGAGCGTCGCCTGGTCCGGTCCACCGGTGGCGGCAAATCCGTAGCGCTCAACCGCCATCTGCACGTCGGGGAAGGCCAGCACGGAAGCGAAATCTCTGGTTTTGAATTCAGGTTGGATGTCCATCGTTACACCGAAAGCACCCTGGGCCGGTAATAGACCCGGACCGTATGCGTGCGCTCAATATCCATGTTGCCGCTGCTGTTGACGGCCAGGAAGTATAGCCGCAGCGCGCGCCCCGGCCATGCGTGGATCCGCTGCCCCTGCGCTGTGAAGTTCCCGATCAGGCCGGCGCCGCCCCAGTCCACGTACAACAGATTCTCAATGCCGTCGTCTACCAGCGTGGTCAGGTAGGCCGCGCCGTAGCCGCGCGATGCCAGGTAGCGGTAGCCGTCCAGCGGCGTCACCTGCACGTAGTCCAGACTGATGCTGGCCCCGCCGCTCAACTTGCCGTACAACGCCAGCGAGATGTCGTAGAGATTGGTCTGGCCGGCCAACCAGGGGGGCAACCGCACTACTCCCAGGTCCAGCCACTCGGAAGTACCTACCGCCACTTCGGCGCCTTCCCACAGGGTCGTGAGCGAGAAGAGCACCTTCGGCGTGATGCGCAGGCCGGCGCTGGCCGCCACTACCCGCGCCAGCAGCCGGAAGCTGAACCCCTGCGTCTTCGCCAGGTAGGCCGCGTTCAACGTCCATTCCATGATCTTGCTCTCGCTGCTCGATCCCCAACTGGCGACCTGGTAATAGCCGTTGCTGCTGGTCGCTGCGGCCGTCGCCGCCGCCCCGCCGGCGATGTCGGTGGCATTCTCCCCTTCCAGGATATGGCTCAACGTAGTGGGTGCGGCAAAAGTATTGCCGGCCACCGCCAGCGCGTAATCGCGCGGGCTGACGTTGTACGAGTTGTACAGCCGTATCTCCAGCGGCGCGGGCAGCACCCCGGCGATGTCTGCCCCGGCGATGTCCACCCAGTTGTCGTGGCCGCTGTCGTCGTGATTGTAGACCGTCACCCCGCCCGTGGCCTTGCTGCCGATCGTGCCGTTATCCAGGGCCAGCTCGGTCTCGCTGCCTTCCCAGTAGAAGCGCCGCTGCCAGGCCAGCGTCACCCGCAGCGCGCCGGCTGCCGCCCAGGCCGCCGAAGAAACCTCCGCGTCCGGCGCCAACCGCCCATAGAGCAACTCGCTGCGGTAAATCGTGCCGCTGTCCCCCGGACGATATTCCACGTACACCGCCGCGCCTTTGCCGGTATTGCGCCGCTGCGCCACCTGCAACAACAACGTCTCGATGCCGTTGATCGCCGTCTGCACCGTCGCGAATGTTGCAGCCACCACCGCCAGCACCACCGATTCGCTGACGTTGCGCTGCAACACGGACGTAATCTCGCCGCCGTCGCGCATCTGCGACAGCACTGCCGCCACTTCCGGTTCCGGCGTCACCGGCGCGTAATTCTCGGCTAGGTAAAAGGAATTCGTGCCCCCGGTCAGGTTTATCGTCGTCGTGCCATCGGTCAGTCGCAGGATCATATCCGCCTCTATCCCTGGTGTTGTTGGATCAGCGCGACCACCCGCCGCGCCAGCAGCTCGATGTCCACCGAGTTATTCAACGCCGTCACCGGCATATTCAATTCCACTGTGCGTTGGTCGTAATTCCCGCCATTGTTGACATTGCTGGCCGGCGCAATCGTCGGGGATAGCGCCGGCGCATTGACGCCCTGCATAAGCGCTGACAACGTTAAGCGTCCGGTATTCAGTTGCATGTTGCCGTCGCTCACCTTAGTCGCTACATCTACCTCCACCGGATGTGTAGCTGCATATTCGACCAGGTCTTGTATGCCATAGTACAGGCGTAGTTGCGGCGAGCCGAATTGGGTGGATTTGTCGCCGGTTTGTCTGACGTGGATCTCAATATCTTTATAGGAGGGAAGATTGTTAATCGCCGTCCCGATCTTCTCAATCTCGCTGGATGCGGCACTGCTGGCTCCCTGTACTTGTCCGCTCATGGTTTCTGCCGCTCCCCCCATGCTGGTGAACCCACCTTCAATGACACCGGCAGAAGTCTCTGCGCTTTCTCCCATTAACGTCATTCGTTCATCGAAAGCGGCGCTGGTGGTCTCTGTTTGCGCCTGCGCATTCTGCCATGCGGTAATTTCGCGCTGTGTCGCCGCTTCCTCGCGCGCTGACAATGTCTCGCTCTCTGTCCCGATATTCTGGATGAAGCTAACAATCTGGTCAGCGCTGGTCTGTCCGCCAGCAGCCCAGTCAGAATACATTCCCAGTAGGGCATCGGTGGTCAACTGTGTGTCATCCACCGTCAAGCCAAATTCTGTGGAGATGGCGGCTTTCATGCCGGTGGCCTGGTCTTTAGTGATTTGCCCCAACGCCAACATCTGATTGGTCTGATTCAGGAGCATATTCGCCAGGGCCGCTTGCTGCTCGGCCAGCATTTCAGCATTGCCCGACTTGTAGGCGTCTAAGGCTGACGCTACTCCAGATTTCACGTTGCCGGCGAATGTTTCCCAGGCGGCTTTTGCTCTCTGTGACATTTCCTCGGCTGTGACCGCCGCCGCAGTCGCCGCGTCACTCAGCGCGGCCATCTGTCCGGGCAAGGTGGCAACCGAGCCATTGAGCGCGTTGTAATTCCCCGTGGCGCCCTGGACCACCTCAGCGAGAGCCTGATACCCTGCCGGACTATTCGCGTTGACCAACATCACCTGCTCACTGGCAGAACGATATTGGTTGAGCGTCAACTCGCCATTGGCATACGCGGCTCCCAGCACATTGATCGCATCGCTTTGCATAGTGGAGAGCTGCGTTGTCAAACCCATCTGCACGGCCAGGGTCTGTTCGGCGCGGGCCGCCGCAGTTTGCGTAAGGTTGTAACTGCCCAATGTCGTGGTCAACTGCTTGTACAAGGCCGTGTTTTGCTCCGCGCTCAAGGTCACGGTGCGTTGCCCGGTTGCCAGCAGCGTATTCGCGTGAGCGGCTTTCTGCGCCGATTGCTCACTCAGCGCTATCGCGTAGCTGTACTGCTCCCACGACTCTGCCGATCCCAGGGCCATATCCTTGCTGCGTTCTGCTGAGAACGTCAATTCATCCACCGCGAAGACGCTGTTCTCAATCAGCGCCTTCGTGTCTACCACCTGCGCCCCTAACCAGTTGGTGCTGGTGGCTTGTTCGCTTACCGCTTGGTTCACTTCCTTAATCGCGGCCAGATAGTCTTCGTAGCTGCTGGCGGACTGGATCAAGGTATTGTTCAGTTCGTCAGCGCTCGCATTCAAGATGGTCTGATCGTCAATGAATAGCCGCGCCGCGCCACTGCTATCCATGTAAATGTCGCGCACCTCTGCTTGCTTGCTGAGATACGCATTGGCCGCTTCCGTGGCTGAAGCAGATTTCCCCGCAATCTCGTCGAGCTTTTGTCCCCACAGTCCCGCAACGGTGGTCGTCTGTTCCTGGATATCCTTGTGCAGTTGGATCGCCTTGTTCACCGCTACCAATGCAACGGCAAGCGCGCCCAGTCCGATCACAATCGGCCCCAACGCCGCCGACAATCCCAGAGAAGCCACTTCCGCCAATGTCGAGCCGCTGGCGAGCAACTGCATCCCGGCCACGGCTGAAGTCAGGACCGGCCCTAACGCGGCAATTACCGGCGCGAGCTTCACGAACGCGAAGTACCCGGTCCCGGCAACGGCGGCCAACGCCGTCAACTGTTCCACCGTCGCCACCAACTCTGGCGGCAATCCGCTGATGGCATCCATCACAGACACCACCGCATCGGCAATCTTCCCCGCTACGGCTACCACCTGCGGACCGTGCTCTGTGGCAAACTGGCCCACCCCCTGGGCCATCTTCGTCCACATCGGGATAAACTGCTCCCCTACCTGGATTTGCAATGTCTCCAGCGCGCCGGACATCGCCTCTTCGGCGCCGGCCAGTGTGTTGGCCCGCGCCGCCGCAATCTCCTGGGCCGAGCTGGCCCCGGCGATGGCTTGTTCCATTTCTGACCAGCCGGTTGCACCCTGGCCGAGCAGGATGTTTAGCGCCCGTTGTCCATCGCTGCCGGCCAGGATGTACACCAGCTCGTTGCGCCGTTCTTCGGTCATGCCCTGCAAAGCCGGGATCATATCGCCTATAATATCCGGTATCCGGCGCAGATGCCCCTCGTTGTCATACAGCGCCACTCCCAACTCGTTCCACGCTGCGCTAACCTTTTCTGTCGGTCGCAACATGCCATTGAGCATTGAGCGCAAGCTGGTGCCGGCCTCGCCGCCCTTGAGCGCATTCTGGCTCATCAACGCCAGCGCCGTGTTGGTGTCCTCCAGGCTATACCCAAACCCAGCCATCACGGTGGCCGCGTTCTGGTGTGCCGCTGCCAGGTCGGTCACTTCGGCCTTGCTCGCATCCGCCGTTTTTACAAAGTTGTCGGTGACGCGCGAGGCTTCACTGGTCGCCAGGCCATAAGTATCCAGCGTGCTGTTGACCAGACTGGCCGCCTGCGCCAGGTCCAGCGCGCTGGCGGCCTGCAAGTCAACGGAGCCGCGCAACGCTCCGCCCAGTTCGGCGGTTCCGGCCATATAGCCCTGCATATCGCCGAACACATCATTGACCGCCATGCCGCTCTTGAACATATCGGTCATCGCTACGGAGGCCTGGCTGGCGTCAACCCCTACCAGATTCAGGTCTCCGCCGACTGCAATTGCCGCGTCGTGGAGCGTCTCCAATGACGCGGTAGCCGGGTCAACGGATGTTCCCATGATCGCCATCTGCGATTCGAAGCCGGTTGCCGCCGTTTTCGTTTCGCTGTACAAGTCACGCAATCCACCGACCAACATTCCAATGCCCTGGGCAGCCAGGCTACCCAGGGTAAACTTGAATGTGTCATTCATGGATTTTTCCAGACCGACCAGAGCATCCTGCGCCTGTTTCGATCCGGTCTTGACGCCTTTTGCGTCAAGTTCGACTTTACCGTATGCGCTTCCTAATTCGACCGGCATTTACCAAACTCCATTTTCTGGCACTGACATCTTACGCGCGCGGGCGCGTAGTGATCCGACCGCTTGCTTTGCCGCTGGCTTTTTGTCGCCCCAGTTCACCGGCAGCTTTCTCCGAATGCGTCCCTCAATCTCACGCCCAACTGTCAGACAGGCCAGGTCAATCTGATAGGCCAGCCAGTTGTCGTCAACCTCAAGATAATCCGAAGGCCGCTGCCCGTATGTCGCCGCCAGGTTATGCAGGTTCCACAGGAGCCTTTTGTTTTGGACGAAAGGGTCGCAGCGACTCCGCATAGCGATTGCATTCGCGGAAGATCGCCAGCCGGTCAATGATCGGCAGTTCGCGCACGGCCAGAGTGGTTTCGGTAGATTCGTCGCCGATAGGCGGGTCAATGACGGCGGCCTTGACGACCAGGTTGATCGCCTCTTCGTATTGCCGGGCATTCTCCACCGTGATATTCTGCAAGCCGCGTTCCATCACCATGTTGACCTGCGCCGTGAGCGGCGTCGGAACGTCGCCCAGGATCGCCATATCCATCAAGCTGATTTGCTTCATCTTCACGGCTAAGCCGGAGGGCAACTGCATCTCCTCGCCGGTGGTACGTTGTTTGCGCCATGTCTGTAGATTCATAGGTGTCTCCTCGACAGTTAAGGGTAATTAACCGGCGTCTTCCGCGCCACTCGTGAACGTTTTTCCCCAGCTACCATCCATTAAGCAGTGCTGAAAACGCCGGTTAATGGCTTAGGTAGTCGGCAGCATGGTCGCCGTCTCGTTCTGGACGATGTCGAAGACGCCGTTGGTGCCATCGTCAATGCAGATGATGGACCCCATGTTCGACATCATGAACTCGCCATCGGCCAGATTCCCTTCCAGGCCGTTGGTCAGTTTGCACTTGTAGAGTTTTACGTGCACGTCATCGTCGCCATCGGCCAGGCTCTTCCCGTAGATTTTGAAGTAGGGGAAGCGCTCGGCGCCTTGACCCTTGAGGGTGTTTTTTCGGGTTGGCGTTGTTCCCGACTCGGTCACGGTACGCCCACTCATCAGCGCGTAGGCTTCCAGGCTGATGCCGCCTGCTTCCAGGCTGGCCTCCAGCGCATCCACCTCGCTCACTACGGCCACCGTCTTACCATCGCCGCGCAGCTCGCCGCTCACCAAACGCTCGGTGAAGGTCATCGTCTGCGCGTAGGGCAGATCCACCTGTACGGTTCCGCCCATATTCGTCAACTTGATGTCGTAAATGCCAAACGGCTTCTGTCCATAGCTGCCCATTGTTATGCCTCCTGCGTAATTTCAGGCGCAGTTTGTTGCGCCCCTAACAATTCCCGCGCCCGGAACACCCAGGCGCGAATCTGCTTCCGGCTGGCCCACAACGTCTTGTCCAGCCGGGCCATTCCTGCATCGTCCAGCGCCGCCAGGTCTGCCAGCGTAGCGATGCCGGCCAGCGCCAGCTCGGCGGCGCGCTGCTCCCCGATCCCGTCCAGGTTAATGAGCGGATCCATCGTCGCCACCGAGAAACGCCCGGCTGGTTCGGTTAACAACTCGGCGACCAGACCGGGATCGGCGACATCCTGGACAAACTCCGTCGAACGGCTCCACTCGTATGGCCCGATGATGCGCCTAACGATCTGCGGCCCGATATATCGAATGAGCATACAACACCCCTATGATGTTCAGCGCCGTGCGCTTCCACGGCGTCTCCTCAAGCAGAAACTCCGCCGCCTGACGCCCGACCTTGCGCGCGTTCTCCGGCTCCTCCACGCACCAGCGCAGCAGCTCCACCAGGTGCGCCATATCCGGCTCGGCCCAGTACCCCACGTCGCCCCATTCCGGGTACCCGTACTGCGCCGGCGAAATCCCTGCCGTGCGCAGGGGGATTCCCCACCGGTTGATCTCCTCTGACAACCCGCCGTACTCCGTCGCGATCACCGGCAGCCCGGTGGCCGCGGCCTCGCGCGGTGGCAATCCCCAACCCTCGCCGCGTGACGGGAAGACGAAGCAATCGGCGGTGGTGAGCATCTCGCGCAGCCTTGGCCGCTCGAACAACCCCGACACGATTTTCACGTTCTTATCGCGCGTCCCGGTAATGCCCGGCGGCAGATGGCGGAAGTGCAGGATCAACTGCACGTCGTCGCGGTCGCCGAAGGCCTGGCAGAAAGCGCGATAGGCCACATCCCACCCCTTGCGCCGGTCCGGGGTGCCGCTCCAGAGAAAAGTGTAGGGCAACTTCTCGTGTCGGCGCTCCAACGGCCAGTAGTCCTTCGCATCCACGCCCCAGCGGACGACCCGGATCGGGCGCGTCACCCCGTTGGCTTCGAATACCATCTTGTTCCAGTCGCAGGGAACCAGCACCAGCGCCGCGTGGCGATTGATCTTGTCAACCCACCCGGCGGGCAAGCGCGTGGCCTCAAACATCGTATAACTCACCAGCGGCGCGCCGCCCGTGTTAATCAAAGGCAGCCAATCGGGCGTGCACAACGCCACCGTGGGGGCGTCCATCTGCCAATGCTGTACATCGTCCAGCACCGGCTCGCCCAAATCCAGCGCGCGCACCCGGCCCGGCAGCGATTCCTGCAACGCCCCGGTGATCTTGATGGTGGCGTACCCGTAGCCGTCCAACGGCTGGTGAAACCCGGCAAACACAAATTGCTTCATCGCGCCTCCTACCGCAGCCGCGTCACCTGGTAGCGGCTGATGCTCAGCGAGCAGCTCAAAGTCGGATCGTACTGATCCAGAATGTCCCCGGCGTGGCGGATGTCCCACACGTGCTCCGCACCGGCGTGCTTACGGTGCAGTAGCGCGTACACCCGGGCCAGCGCCGCATCAATCGCCGTGTAGCCCTGGCGCTCGTAAAAATGCACCGTCACGAACTCCCGCGAGCCGGTCTCGAACGGCCCGACCGGGTCTTCGGCTTCCAACGACAGCAGCGCGCAGGGCTTGACCTCGCCGTTGGCGTCGAACGCCGCCGGCGTCAACTGCCGCGAAATCTCGGTGGCGCTGTACACACCCCCGGTCAATGTCGCCAACAACGTCATGTCGCCGGCCAGGATTGCCAGAATCGCGCTGCGAATGCTCATAGTCCGTTAATCCGATTTAACCGTCTTTTTCTCTGTGAAAATGTGCTTGCAGTCAAGCATCGGTACCCCATAGATGGGGCGATAAACGTCAGTTAAACAAATCCGCGTGATTACGCGCGTAATCAAACCTCGGGCAACGGCAACTGCTGCGTGGGCTGATCCTGCATCAGCGCATCCAGATCATCTTCGTCGCCCCATAACCACACGGCCAGGTTGTTGGCGATCCCCACGGCCAGGCTCACCGAGAAAGCATCCATCGGCATCACGCCCAACCACGAGGAAAAATCGTCCATCGCGCCCCACGGCTGCGTCCCGTCCAGCCAACCGCGCAGCCGATCCACAAACACGTCGTCGTCCATCAACACGGCGGTCTTGTAGCACAAGCATTGCACGTGAATCGGCAAAGATACCTCGCCCTTCTTGTAAACGTTCGTGCCGTTTTCACCGCTTACCACCACATCCTCACAGGCGCAGTTGATGCTGGGGTGGCTGGGGCTGAGGTTGATGGCTTCCTTCTCGACCCACGGCATCTTGCCGAACATGGAATCGGTCGCCATGTGATGCGCGATCTGGAACTCGTTGCGCGCCAGGCGCAGAGCGTTGTAGGCCACCCCCTGGCCGGCGCAGGCCGCGCCGCTGTATAACCCGGTCATATCGCCGGCGGCGATGTCGCTCTTGGTGCGTTTGTACAGGCGGGTGCTGGTCCAGCGCGGGCATTCTGCGCCGGCGCCGAGAAATCGCTCCAATTCTTTGGCGACCTTCCAGGCGCTATTGCCATCGGCGATCCCCTGCGCCAGCGTCGCCTGAATGCCCGACCACGACTGCTGATTGTGCTTCCAAAGCCGTTGGCTCAACACCAACCCATCCCCATACAACCGCCGGTTCGCCGCGTCCAACACGGCTTGCAACTGCGGGCGATACACCGCATCCAACTCCGGCTCGCCTGTCTGATCTTCATTTTGGATTTTAGATTTTGGATTTTGGATCCGCTCACCCGCCAGGCTTTCATTTTGGATTTTTGATTTTAGATTTTGGATCTGCTCCTCCGCTGACTCGCTGATCCGCTCATCCGCCCATTCACCATTCGTAATTCGCAATTCGCTGATTCGCTCACCCGTCGCCTCGCTCACCCGCCGATGCATCACCGCCATCCCGCCAAACGCCAGGCTCCCGGCCTGCCAGCGTGCCGTCTCGAAGAGGCGCGCCCATCCCTCGTAGAAGGCCTTCCACGCCGCCAGCATATCCCGCTGCGCCAGTAAATTTCCCAGGCCGTCGAGCTTTCCATCCTCGCCGGCGTATTTCACCAGGATGCTGCGGAACTCCGCCGCCAGGTCTATCAGGCGCGCGTGCGTCTGCCCGATGAAATACAGGTGCAGCCGCATCAATCCGGCCTGCTGCGCTTCCAGCGCCAGGTCTCCCGGAATATCATTCAGCGTCTTCTTGGTCGCCATTGACCCTCGCTAACAATCGCTCCGCCGTGTTGGCGGTCGCGTCCGGTGTGCCTTCGGCGGCATCGCCTGCCGGCTTCAACAATTCGTCCAAATCTACGTCCGGCAAGAAGCGCTGCAGCAGCGACCACACGGGCTCGTCGGGCATCCCCAACGCCCGCAGCCGCGCGCCGGCGTCCGCGATGTCGCGCAGGTCTGCCGGCTTCAACAGTCGTTTGGCCTTCCAGCGATATTCCACCGTCAGCGTCTCCGGCAGGATGCCGGCCAGCAGCCAGGCCAGCTCGAACAGGGGGCGCAGGATTTCCTTCTCTACCCACGGGCGCAGTTCTTCCAGCGCTTCGTCGTATTGTTCCTTCTGCTCCTGGAGCACGTCCCGGTTCAAATCCTGGCCGTAACCGAGCAGCGACATCGGCACCGGCGAGTCAATCCACCAGGTGCGGATGTGGTGCAGGATGTCCTCAATCTCGCCGAGCTTCGCATCTCCTTCAACCGTTTTGATCTCGGCCGTGCCGAAAAAGTCCTGGATGGCGGCCAGCGGCGAGTTCAGGATGTCAGCGTTAAGTACCTTGTATTCTTCAATCTGCGCCCCGGATGTGCCCTGCGGGAATTGATGGTTGTACTTCATCCCGGCGCGCGTCTTGCGCCGGGTCGCCACGTCCAGTTCACCTTCGGTGATGCGCTTCCACGCTCCGGTTGCGCTCTTGAACAGCGGGCGTCCGTAGCGCTGCCCCTCGTCGTGGCTCCAGCGCGCGTGGACGATTTGCCACTCCGCAAACCACAGCGCATCCGCCGGCGGTTTCCCGGTCTGGTACAGCGCGTCGCTCCACCAAAAGGCGCGGGTGGGGTCGTCGAATTTGTCCTGCTGATTTGAATTGCGGTACATTTCGAATGTTGGTTTGCGCGTCACCCCCACGATTTCCCGATCGGCGCTCACTTCCATTTCGAGGAACGAATCGCCGTCGCGCGCGCTCAACCTGATCCAATCGTCGAGCCGGCTCACCAGGTCGAGCCGGTCCATCAGCTCGGCGGCTATCCGATCCGCCTTGGCGCTCCCCGTCGTCACCGTCAGGCCCGCGCCCACCATATCGCGGGCCAGGGTGTGCAGCACCCCATCCGCGCGTGGGTCTTCCTCGTACATCCTGCGGCAGGTTTTGATGACCTCGCGCCGCGCCTGGTCTGCGCTGAGCCGCGACATATCCGCGCCGGCGCTCCCTTTGGGTTGCGGCGCTTCGGTCGCCGTCGTTTGGGTGGCGCGATTGCGGTCGCGCCACTGCTGCCACAATTGCGTGATCTGGCTGAGAATGCTCATCGCAGTAACCTCTGAATCATGGATTCGAGCCGCCCCAGGTTGCTCTCAATCGTGCTCATCACGATGGCGTATTTCCCGTTCAGCTCCAGGAACTTGCCGTAGAAGACCGTATGGCCTAACGAAATCACCAGGCGGTCGGCGCTGCCGGAGATCGTTGCTGTATCGGTTTTCAACGCCGCCGCTCCCGAACTGACCTGGCCGAACAGCGCCGGCATCCCTAACCCGTCCACAGCGAAGAACAGCCCGCTGCGGGCGTTGCCGGTGCGATCTTCCCACTTCGCGCCGCTGCGCGCGGCGTTCTGGAGCGAGGCTCCCCAGTTGGCTGCTACCGCGTAGAGGGCGATCATGACATCCTGGCCATACTTCTCGATCTTCCGCCCCAAATCGCTGGGTGGCTTGACCCAACGGAACTTCAGCGCGTTACTCACTGCGCCACCTCGGCCTCGGCCACCACCGCCGCGCGGCGGTTCGGCCTGACGATGACCACCTCGTACAGCATGCCGGCGCCGTCGTTGAAGCGGTCGCCGGGCTGCACGTTGCCGTTTGTCCCGAAAAGCACCACCACGCGCCCGCGGCTTTCTCGGACCTGCCCGTCTTGCTGCACGATGCCCTGGCCGCCCAATCGCGCGATGCGCACGCTCTGCGCCGCCAACGTCGTCCCACCGCGCCGGATGACGATGCTCTGCGCGTTGTCACCGCGCACCGCCGCCAGGTCTGCCGCCGCCTGCGTCCAATCCATCATCAGAACAACTCCCCGCTTTCAGCGTAACGCGCCCGGCTCCCGACAATCCCCACCACGCGCTGCACCTGTTCCAGGTATTGCGCTTCCAGCGAACTCGCCGCTGCATTCAGCTTCTCCGA
>DAOUFX010000317.1:0-7322 GCA_034429675.1 Anaerolineae bacterium
CCGATCTCCCCGCCCGCGCAGCCCTACTTTTATCATTATAGAACATTTCGTTTCATACAACACTGCCCTTGGAGAGCTTCTCCAAGGGCAGTGCCAGAGCGTAGGAGGGAAAGATTACTCCACCAGGCGCAGGAAGAGGCGGTTGTACAGATACTCGAAGATGCCGTCGAGCGCTTCAGGCGACTCGGCGTGCAGGTGCTCGCCGCCGGTCATCCGGGTGATTTCCGCCATCAACTCGCGATCGGCGCCCTCGCCCAAGGTGATACCGTAGATGACGATGCCCTTGTCGCGGGCGCGCGCGGCCATGTACATCGAACACTCTTTCGCCGGGTCATCGTCTACCGTGTAGAGGTCGCTCGAGTAACAGTTCTTGTTCGCATTGTCCAGATATTCGTAGGTATTGGGCTGTCCATCGGTCATCAGGACGATGATATGCGCTGCACTCGGACGCCCATAATGCGGTGGAACGTTGTCCAACATCTTGATGGCGTTTTCCAACGCGTCGGGGATATTGGTGGAGCCGTCAGCAAAGGTTTGTTGACGGTCCATTAAGACGCCAGTGATGTTGTTTTCAATCACGTTCTTGGTACAGCCTGCCCCATTCGACTTGATACAGAGCAGCTCATTGGACGAATCGGCTTTACTGCTATAGCGGACCAGTCCGACCTGATCAAAGCCGTAATCCAACCGGCGCAAGAAGCGCGTCGCCGCCGCGGCGGTGGAGGCCAGAGGTTGTTCGTCGTCGAAGATCGGGTCTTCGTAGCGGTAACGCTTCTCCGGCGGCAGGCTGGCGCCGCTGATCTCATCACAGCGCGGCACGTATTCGCCGCCGTCGCCATCGGGCGAGCCGCCGAAGCGCGCGTCGCAGGGGTCGCAGGCCTGGTTGGTGCGGCGGGTGTCGCGCGGCATATTCTTGGTCTTGCTATCGGTGATGTCTCCGCTGTCATTCGTGATGACGATCTGATCAATCGTAAACCCGGCCGAGCCGCCCCAGATGTTCAGTGTGTGCGTCGTGACAGTCCCTCCCGAAACAAGTCCCATGGTATTGCCGCCGCCGCCGGTCGCCCCGCGTTGCAGCCGTCGCCACGACCAGCTGCCGGCATTGGCGCCGTTGTATTTCCAACTGCTTGCGGACGGCATGCTGCCGCGCCCGAGCAGATTGCCATCTAGCCCCCAGAACACTCCCTGCCCATCGTTAGGATCAGATGACCGGTCGCCGCCCTGGGCGCGAATCCAGACGTACCAATTATTGTTGCCGCCGGTCTGGGTAGTCGCGGGCAGGGCAAAGTCAAAGTCCACCCGTGGCGCGGGATAGGGGCCGGAATGCTCCGTAATCCATGTGCCGGATCGGCAGATGCCATTGACGACATCCTCCCAGACGCAAGGGACGCCGCTGGCGCCGCTGTCGGGGGATGGGGCGCCGGATGGCGTTCCGCCATCCACGACGTAACCGGTGCGGAAAGGGAAGTGGCCGATGTAAGCGCCCGTCAGATCACGCCCCCGGGCAGCGGCTCCGCTGCCATTCATCAAGTAACCGGAATTTGGCTCAGTGATTTTGCCATTGCGTTGCAACACCCAATAAGTGTACCCTTGCGCGTAACGTCTGGGGGCATTCGAGATGGCGCTGTATTCCTCGGCTTCGATGAGCGTGTAGATCTTGCCGCTGCTCTTATAGGGCCATGGTGTGTTGGCAGCGCAATGCGCCGGCGGGCCGTACTGCGAGCCGTCCCAGCGCAACGGCCAGAGATTCCCACTGGGGTACTCCACGCCGGCGTCCGGCGTCCAACAGCCGTAGCACAGGGTATCGAACTCCATTGAGCCGGACTTGTCGAAGGCCAGGACGATGTCCAGGTTGACGATGTTCTCGGCGGAGGCCACCCCGGTCACCGGTATTGTCTTGAACCCCAGGAGCTTCATAAAATAGACGTCCACCTGCTCCGTCACCCGCACCCGGATGCGACTGGCGCCATCGGCGGGGGGATTGGGGTTATTCTCGTGATCCATCGTCGTGATCACGATGCTCGTCGGCGCGGCGTTGTCGGGGTCATCCTCGAAGTTCTCGGCGCCATCCACACTGACGTGCACCCTCGGGTCGAGGCATTGGACGTCCGTCCCCACGACGGTGAGGCCGCAGTCGTAGCTGTTCTCGGCCAGATACTCCAGAGCGCGCAGCCGGGCCGCCGGTTGCAGCGGCAGATCGGCGGCGGCGGCCAACGCCGCCGCATCGGCTGCGCGCTGGACGCGCACCTTCGCCACATAGACCATCCCGAGGTCTACGCCCAGGCCCACAAATGCAACCAAAGTAATGATAGAAAAAGCGATGAGCACCAGCGCCTGCCCGCGTTCCTTCTGTCTCCGATTATCCTTACTCTTCATCATCTTTCACCTCCCAAAACAATATATTAGCGGCGCGTGTTCAGCGTCACGCGCATTGTGGACTTGAAGTACAAGGAGAGGGGGTCGGGGATAGGGAAGAACTCCGGCAAATGCAACACCATGGGGTGCGCAAAATAAGTCTCGACGACGACCAACACATTGCCGCGCTCGATGTAGCCCTCATCCTTGCGCATTTGCTCAATGATGGACGAGATCTCCAGGTCATCCTGAAAATCTGCGATGTCGTTGATGCGAGAATCCGCTGGCACAAGATCGCGCGGCGTATCGGAGCCGTCTTCGTTGATGGAGCCCATCACACAGCGGCTAACCTGCACCACCCCTTCTCCGGGTGTGGGGCAGTTGGGATCGCAACAGACGATCTCGCTCACATTGTTCAGGTTCTCTACATTGGCCAGCGGAATGCGCGTAATAATCACCCCATAATTCTCGCCCGGAACAAAGATGTTTTGGAAGGCCCCATCCACTTCCCGCATCCCGGCAGCCGCTACGATCCGATTGGAGATATCTTCATCGGCAAACCGCCCGCGGGCCGCCAGGCGCACCCCCTCGCGGTTGGCGTTGGATAGGAGCAGGTAATGGTACATCGTGTACCCGGCCTCGATTAACCCCAGGGCCAACATCAACAGGAAAGGCAACACCAACGTGAATTCAACGATGCTTTGCCCCCGGTTTTGTTTCTGCAATCGCTTAAGAATCATTTCTCACCCCCTGATACCTCTTCTGAACTTATCAATTCGCCATTATCCGCCCGGAGGATGGTATAGTCTAACAGATCCCCCGCCGCGTCGAGCAAACTGATCTGCCACACCAACACCCCCTCTTTCGTGTTTCCGAGATGGAGATGCAGACTTTGCGCCTTGTCGCCTGACCAGAGCGGCGCGCCGTACTCCAGCCACCAGTTCTCTAAAGCGTCGTCGCTGTCCAGCGTCCACGATTGAAGCGCCAGACTTTGCTGCGGGTAAACAATGGGCTGATCTCTGAGCACCCAAATCTTTTCGGCGCTGACCAGCACCACCGCCAGTCGCTGCCGGGAAGGAGAATAGACCTGAAAACTCCATCCCATCCCCTGGCCCTCCGACTTCAAGAGCGAGGCATAGACTGAAACCAGTTGCGCGTCATCAGCCCACCCCCCCATCCAGGATTGTAGCGCCGTGTAAGCCTGCCGCGCCGTCTGCGTTCCTCCCGGTTGAAGCAACGTCTTTGCCGTCGGAGAGGAAGCGCTTGGGCCGGCTTGCGCCAGCCCGATCAGAAAAGCCGTTACCAGCGCCAACAAGACCGTCAGCCCTCCCAAGACCAACCATAACTTAACTTTCATCGTCCCTCTCGCTTTCGGTTGCCAGGTGTCCTTGTGTGATTGAAGGAAGGCCTGGCAGGGGACGATCCCCTGCCAGGTCCGTTATGTCTATTGTAGGAACATGTTGATGTTGTAGTTGCGCTCGCTGGCAGCCAGCGTCACCGTCGCAACCGCCGTGCGCAGCTGACCGTCTACGGTCGCCTCGGAATAGATGATGTAAGTGCCCGGCTCCGGCAAATTGTAGAAGTGATACGTGCCATCCTGGATGCTGGTAGTGTGATAAATTTCGCCGTTCTGCGTATAGGCCCAGACATCGGCGCCGGTCAAAGCGACCCGCAGCGTGCCGCCAGAGATTTGCGTGGTCAACTTTCCCCCCAACGAAACGGTGCCATCCTCCGGGTCGGGAATCGGCCAGATCGTGCACATCTGCGCGCTGAGATCATCCAGGTAGAAGTAAGTGCCGTCGTAGTCGCCGGTATGATTGCCGTTCCACTGTAAGCGCACCGTGTCGCCGGCGTAGTCTTCGATCGTCGCGGCCGTGATCGTCGTGGCCACCGTGTGCCAGGTCTGGCTCACCACGCCGCCGTTGATCACCGTAGCCGGCGGGGCGATGACCGAACCGCCGGCATCCAACAGCTTCAAACTCAACGTGTCGTCAGGATCGGGGCTGTTGGGATTGCTGCACTCCATATCGCTGCCGTCCACGTAATAGTGGCCCGTCACCAACAACTGCGAGATTGAGTAGACCGTGGTCGGGATCTGGATATCCTGGTACAGCTCTGGTTGCAAGCTGTTCTGGCTACAAGGGTAAGCGCCCAACGAAGCGTGAAGCCGCATTGAGAAATTGCCCCGGTAGCGTTCTTGAGAAGTCAAGCGGAAGGCGCCAACGTTGCCGGCGTGCCAGTATGAGAAGACGGTGGTGTTGTTACCCTCAAAGCCACGCACATTCAGCAACTCTTCACACTCGATCAGGCCCGGCGGATTGCCGCCGCCGCCGCCCGACGGCCCCAGCGTGAATTCCGAAGGGCAGATCATAAAGTCATCCACGATGCCTTCGGAAGGCGACTGCCAGTTGTAATTGCCGTGCGCAATACCGATGTAAGGCATCGCCGTCGCGATGGTCGTTGACCCGGACGAGCGCCAATCGCCGGCGGAGTTGGGAAGCACCGCTTCGGAGCTGTAGAGAGCGTAAGTGCTTCCCTTGCGCACAATTCTAACCCAGTAGGGCAAATTGATGACGCGATCATCTTCAAGGCGAGTCGCGTTCGTGCCCGTTCTGTACCCGGCCTGCGAAGACGCCGGATTGTAACCAGAGGTGCGGTTCATCGCCATATTCATCACATGAGGCGAGGTTGTATTCAGCGCGGCCCGGACGTGCAAGCCGATCTTCGAATAGTCGGTTCGCCGGGGCGGGCTGATGATACGCAAGCGAGCGTCGAAGTCGCCGGGGTAGTTCTGGTAAACAAAGAAGTAGTTATCGGGGCTGTTCCAGAAGCCGGAACCCTTGTTTATAACAGAGAGCTCGCCGTTGCCGTTGACCGTAGCGCTGCCATTCGCATCGCCGGCTTTGCCGGTGGCCCAAACGCTCTTCATGCCGGCGTCAAAGTCGTCGCTTCCCACGCAAGCCTCAAAGTCAACCGGGCCAAAGATGTTGTTGGTCTCATCTTCTTCTTCGATGTAGTTGGTCGTATCTACCTGCGCCCACAAGTGGTTGGTCCCGACATCCTCGATCTCCACCACGTAGGTCAAGACGACCGTCTCATTGGGCCCCATCGTCGCGAGCCATTGTTTGTTGGTGCTCAATTGCAGCCGGTAAGGCGGCTCGTCAAGATTGGGGTAGACATCAATGTCGAAAGGCCCGGTGGTGACGTTGACCGGCTGGAGGTTTTCCACCGACACCGTCAGGGTCAAGGGCACGCCCGGAGCGCGTTTGGCTTCGACGGGGCCGAGAATTTGGACATTCGAGATGCGCAGATCGGGATTCGGCAGCTTGATCTTGATGTCCGCCGAGCGGGCCGCGAAATCGCCGGCATTGCCGCATCCGCCGGGGCCGGAAGAGTGGGATTCGAGATAGTAAGTGCCCATGGCCGTGGCCGGAACCAGGATGGGCCGGTCGGAAATATCGCCGCCGCCATCCACGTTGATACCGGCGTCAACCTGCACTGCGATGGGCACTGTGTTCGGATCCGTCAGATTCGGGCACCACCACAACGAATGGGGATTAACGTTGGGATCATGATCGCGCAGGTGAACGGCGATCACATCGCCGGCTTCAGGATTATGATCCGACACGATCAAATAAGGGCCGACCACGATCCAGGTCTTGACGGCCGTGTCGAACTCGGAGTTTTCCTTGAGGCCGACCACGCCGCCGTCGGCCCAGGCTTCGATATGCGCCACCGTCGGCTCGTTGGTATAGATGGAAACGCGCGCAATGCCGCCGATGTCGGTTTCCACGTACTTGGTCCGCACCAGGCTCGATCCCGAATAAGCGAAACTGCCGTTGTCGGTGGTGAACTTCACCATCATGCCGGGAAGCGGCTGCCCATCGCTGGTCACTGTGGCGACCAGCTTATGCTCGCGCTCCATCGGCAAAGTATTCAGCGCCGTCTCGGGAGTAAGGACAACCACCACGGGCGGCAACTGCGTCGTCGGGCTGGCCGTGGGGCTTTCGGAGGGATAGGGCGACACCAGCGGCGGCGGGCTCTTCGGAGGCTCAATGGGCGGCGGCGGGAGAATGACGGGCGGCGGCGCTCCATCGCCCATCGTCTGCACGCCTTCATTAACCATTTGCGACGTTCCCTGCACCAGAACCGAGGGCTGCGCCATAAAGAGCGAAGCGGCTACCAACGGGACCCGGTGCACGACCTGCACCTGCACCGGCAGTCCGGGCAACCCGGGCATATCGGGCAGGGTCGTCGGATTGTTAAAGTCGTGAATACCCCACACGCGGACTCCCCACATACCGGAGACCGCTCTGTTGGTCGTGACACAATCGTTGGAATCAAAACCATCACACACGATAGTGATGCGCAATCCCTTCGTGCGATCCCGCGCGACACGTTTGATCAAAGCCACGCGGCGTTCGTAGTAGGCGTCTTCACTCTCATTGCCGCCGCCACAGAATGGGTAACCGGACTGCGCAACGCCGCCAACTTTGTAAGTAATACATTCACCCAGTGGAGGCTGATACATCGTCGCAAAACGCGCCGCCTCCCGCGCCACATGGTTGACGGTCAACACCCCTTGAACAAGAAATGCGCCGTCAATGATCAGGAAAAAGACCATCACTAACACGGGAAGGATCAAAGCAAACTCGACCAGACTTTGTCCTCGACGTCTATACCATCGCATAAGCACCTCCCATCTCCGCTATACGGTTTCTTAACATTTCAAGTATAAATTTCGGCTGCTATGGCGTCAAGAGTACTTAGGTCAGGAGTTGGTGTGTATTTCCTTCTAACCCTACCTATACCTTGCCGGGCCATTCTACTTATAAAATCGCCGCTCGCTGTCGCCAGGGTACGGCGAGTTTAAAAGATTGGCAGGGATTGGGCTTTTCGCGCGGAAGAAGACGCAAAATTTTGCGCGGAAGAAGACGCAAAATTTTGCGTCTCTACGAAAATACGGA
>DAOUFX010000318.1:0-2775 GCA_034429675.1 Anaerolineae bacterium
TTTCGAGCGGGGGCGCCCGCTCGAAAAAACGCTTTTTTATTGAATGGCAATCTCCCCTATTTTTACGACGTTGTCTTGCGTTGGCAGGGGGCCGCTTGCGGGCAGCCGCTCCAGCGACGGCCAACGGTAGAGGCCCAGTTGCACGCGATAGCGCCCCGGCGCGAGGTCTGCCGGCGGGCGCAGGGTGACGTTGTAGGCTACCGTTTCACCCACTCGCCAGTCCGAGGTCGGGTACGCGCCGTTCACGGGCCCGGCGTCGCTCTGGGCGACGATGGCGTCCTTGGCGTCGAGCAGGTGGACGAAGACGGTGAGGTCTTCGGGGATGGGGGCGGTGGAACGCCAGACGAGGTGCAGCGTCGGGGCTTCGCCGGCTTTTAGCTCTGCCGGGGCCGAGAATCCCACCAGCTCCAGCGTATCGCCGAATTTCACGCCGGCGTGGGTGAGCGGGAGCGTCTCTGATTCGGGAACCAGGCGCAGGTTGAGGAGCGCCAGGCTCAGCCCGCGTGAGGTGCGATCCGCCGCGTCGCACTGAACCGGGAAGGGGTAAGGCCCCGACACCGGCGAACCGCCCGCGCAGCGCGGGTCGCCCACGTAGGCGGTGGCGCCGCCCTCGTCAACGAATTCCACGACGTTGAGCCCCTGCTTGAGCGTCACCGCCCCGGTGTGATACTCCGTCCAGTCGCCGACGGCGAACAGCCCGGCGGGCGCGCCGTTGACGCGCACGGTCAGGCGGCGCAGCGACAGGCCGGGGACGGCGGTGAACGCCAGCTTTCCGGCGCGGGCGCTGCCGCTGAAGAGGTAGACGTTGCCCTGTTTGTTGAACCAGCGGCCCGGTTGCCCGTTCCAGTCCTGGGGCGCGTGCCAGCCGTTGCCCAACGTCCAGATCAGGTCATCGAGGCGCAGTTCGGCGGGCGGGACGTTGAACACGGCCAGTTCGGGCGCCGTCCCCGCCGGTTCGCCCAGGCGCGCGCCGAGCGTGGCGCGCGCCGTCGCGTCGGCGTCGGCCTGCGCATCGTACAACACCCAGCCGACCCGCAGGGCGTTCAGGGCGGCGCGCCGTTGTTCGCCGGTGGGGAGCGCGACGATGTCGGCAGGTTCGGTCGAGAGCAGCAGGCGGCTGAGAAAGGTGTGCATCGTCTGGCCGTTCGGAATGTCGCGGTAGACCCGCCCGCCCACCAGCGGATGCTCGTGCAACGTCTGCCAGTAGAGCGAGCGCAGGTTCGCATAGTTGTCCGGCACGGGCAGGTCAATCACGGCCAGATCGGGGGCGCCGGCGCGTATGGCCAGCAACGGTTCCGGCGTCTCGGCCGGGATCGTCGGAAAGGGGACTTTGATCAGGTACTCGACGCTGATGAACAGCGAGACGCCGGCGAGCAAGAGGGCGCGGCTTTTGCTTCCCAGCTTCGACCAATGCGAAAGTTGATCGTAGCCGAGCGCCGCCAGCACCGCCACCGCCAGCATCACCAGAATATCCAGGCGTCCGGGCGTGCGTCCCCACTGGAAAAAGGGCAGACGCCCGATCCACGCGTAGGGCATGACGATGGGATACCAGTCGTCCTCGACGGGCGCGCGCACCAGCCCGCCGCCAATTTTCAGGAGGGGGCCCAGTGCAAGAATTCCGCCGACCGCCGCCAGGATGACCCAGGCGCGGCTCTGCGGCCACCGTTTCCACGCGCCGGCGATGGCCAGCGCCAGGGGCAGCCAGCCGATGGTGGCGATGGATTCATATTCGCTCAAGACTACTTTTTGGGCGAGAGCGGCCAGCGGCGTCTTGAGGATGAGCGGGTTGTTGGGCGCCGGGAGGAAGTAGGCCAGGACATCGAAGGCAAATCCGGTTGCGCCGCGTTCGGCCAGAAAGTTCAGATTGCCTTTGAGGGATTGTGCCAGCGCGGGCGCGAGCAGCATCCCGACGCCGAGGCCCATCACGCCGGCGGCGATCGCGAGGGCGCGCAGCCGGCCCTGCCGCCAGAAGGCGCCGTGTTCGACCCACATGCCGTGGCCGACGAACACGAGCACGAAGATCGCGACGAAATACGCCAGGTACGTGGGATGGAGCGTCGCCGACAACGCCAGCATCAAGCCGGCCGCAACGGCGTGGCGCGTCGTTGGTTCTTTGAGCAAGCGTAAGAAGCTGCGGGCGGCCAGCGGAAGCATAAACAGGAGCGTGAAGAACAGGTGCCCGGCCAGGGCGTGCCCCATCATATTCGGAAAGAAAGCCCAGATCAGGCCCCCGACGAATCCCGCCCCGGGATTGCCGGTCAATTCGGTGCAGAGGAGGTAGCCGGCCAGCCCTGAGGCCACAAACGCGAGCAGAAAGATGGCGTTGTAGGCCAGCACCGGCGACGCGAGCGCCGTCAGCGGCAAGCCTAGCAAAAACGGCTGCGACATCGCCGGGAGCAGCGGAAACCGGATCCCTTCCGGGTGATTGATGACGCTGATGTCAATGGGATTCTGGTGGAGCTCGAAAACTGCGTGTTTCCACCACCACATAGACCAGACGAATTCGAGCGAATCGCCGGATTCTTCGCCGGCGATGTGCGTGGTCAATTGCCCGACGACCGGGTAGGTGACGACGAGGGTTATCGCCAGATATGCCAGCGTCGCGGCCAGCCAGGGTCGCCAGAACCGGCGGGTAAGCGCGAGTACAAAGGGCTTTATTTTTTCCATAGTTTCCTTTTAGACCGGGTTTCCACTATCGTTGTACAATTATAAAGAGAATTCTGTTTTTGGCGCAGGATAAAGGGTATCCCTCAATGAAGAGGGGAGAAGTGGGGG
>DAOUFX010000319.1:0-6838 GCA_034429675.1 Anaerolineae bacterium
CCCCACCCCCAAGATTTTTATATCGGGTAAGAGGCTAATGCCAGTTATAAAGTTATACTGTGGAAAGATCCCACTCTTCGTAGATCTTTGGCACATCGCTGATCAGACGTTTCGTATACGTTTCTTTCGGGCGCAAGATGACCTCGTCGGCAGTGCCGTGTTCGACGATTTTTCCATGTTCCATGATGTAGACGCTGTCAGAGACGTAATAAGCCAGGCCGATATCGTGGGTGATGAAAATAATCGTCATCCCGATTTCTTTGCGCAGTTGCATCAGCATATCCAGAATGGTCGCGCGCGAACAAGCGTCAATCATCGAGGTAGGCTCGTCGGCCAGCAGGATTTTTGGCTTCAGCAAAAAAATGCGGGCGATCATCAGGCGTTGCATCTGTCCGCCGGAGAGCTCAAAAGGATACTTGTTGGTCAATTCCGCGAACTTCAGGTTGACGAAGCCGCACGCTTCAGTCATCATCTCAACTTTTTTGCTGTACGGCAACCCGCGTCCGCCGCGCATGTTGATACAATCCAAAAGCACGGTATCAATTTTGTTGAAAATGTTGTACGAAGAGAAGGGGTCCTGAAAAATCGCCTGAGTGTTCTTCCAGTATTCCCGTCGTTTCTTTTGCGTACTGATGTCGCGTCTCTCCCCCTGGAAGTAAATCTCGCCTTCCGTAGAACTGATCAGTCCCAGGAGCATCTTCGCCAGCGTGGTTTTGCCGCTGCCCGATTCACCCACAATCGAGACGATCTCGCCCTCGTCGAAACTGAAGTCCACATGATCCACGGCGACCGTTTTCTGCCGGCCCAGACCAAACACCTTGGTCAGTCCTGATCCGCTCAAGCATACTTTAGCCATTTTGATACGCCTTTCTAAGTTCTTCTTCTGAGAAGATACAGCGATAGGTGCGGCCGTTTGCGAGTTCACGCAGAGGCACCGAAATTGCCATGCATTCCGCCTTCACGTATTTACAGCGCTCCGCAAACCGGCAGCCGGCCGGCGGTTTCTTCAGATTGGGCGGCACGCCGGGGATGGCCGTCAGTTTGACATCCCGCAGGCCCTCTTCCGGCACGATGATGGAGCCCATCAGTCCTTTAGCGTAAGGGTGAATGGGGTCGAACACGGCGGCCTTCGACGGGGCTCTCTCCACAATTTGCCCCGCGTACATCACCATAATGTCGTCGGTGATGTTGTAAAGCAGGGGGAGTTCGTGCGTGATGAAGATCAACGACCCCACCAACCCATCTGCCAGCAGTTGCTTGAGCATCTTGATGACCATCTTCTGGGATGTGACATCGAGCGCGGAAGAGGGCTCGTCGGCGATCAGCACCTGCGGCGAGAGCAACACCGAGATGGCGATCACCGTGCGTTGTTTCATACCGCCTGAAAGTTCAACGGAATACTTGTCCAGGACACTCGCCGGAAGCCCCAGGGTTTCAAACAACACTTTGGCCCGTTCATAGATCTCTTTCTTGCCCATGCCCAGATCGTGGGCGCGGATCACGTCCTCGACGAAGTGGATGACCTTCTGCGTGGGGTTGAGCGCGTTCATCGCCGCCTGGGGGATGTAGGCGATTTCCTTGCCCAGAACGGATTTACGGACATCGTCGGGGTCCATCCCGGAGATATTGCGCCCGTTCACAATGATTTCTCCACTCGTATAGTGCAACGGGGCGAAGTAATAGCCCATCAGACTGAGCGCGAGCGTGGATTTCCCGCAGCCGGATTCTCCCGCGATCCCCAGCGACTTCCCTTCTTCGACCTTCAGGGAGACGTGGTCAACCGCGTAAACGTCTTCATTGAAGCGTGTGATGTATTTCGTCGTCAGTTCCCTGACCTCTAGTATGACTTTTCCCATATCAATCACCTAGTCCCTTAACGCCGGATTGAATACCTGGTCGAGCCCTGTATTCATCAGATTCATTGAGAAGGTGATCAGAGCTATGGTGACGATCACCGGTAAGTACGCCCACCATTTCCCCAAAATCGGCGCTTGATAGATCATCGCCCAGTTCATCATCAGCCCCAACGTCGCAGCTTCGGTCGTTCTGGGGCCTAAACCGAGGACGGATAACCCGGCTTCCGCCAAGATTCCCGCGGAAATTTGCAGAATCAGCGCCATTACCACATAAGAGGCGATGTAGGGCAGAATGTCGTTGAGGATGATGTAAACAATGGAATGTCCCGATAACTTCGACAAATTGACGTGGTCGCGGTTGCGCAACGAAACCACTTGCGCTCGCACCGCTCTGGCCGTCCAGAACCAGGCTGTCAAGCCGATGACGACGGCGATGGTAGTCGGGCCGCGCTTATCTTGTCCGATGCTAAAGGAGATCAGGATCAATAACACGAGGGTAGGAATGACGGTAAAGAGGTTGGTGAAGAACATAATAATGTCATCCACCCATCCGCCGATGTAGCCCGCCAATAATCCCAGGGTCAGCCCGATGGCCGTCGCAATGATGCCGGCGACAAAGCCGATCTGGAGCGACACACGGGTGGCCGCGACCAGCTGCGTCAACACATCCCTGCCGAAGTTGTCGGTTCCGAGCAGCAACACCCGGACATTCGCGACTTCACTGGTATTCACGTAATCCACTTGTTTGACCAAACCGGATTCTTCCAGAGCGCCCGTCCCGGCGTTTTTTGCCGCAATCGTCACTCCTTCTGTTGCCAAAAGCCCTTTGAGTGAAGTGTTGAGTCGGATGTAATAATTGCGCTTGGCGTTGGTCATTCCGGGGATGTTCGCCTTGGGGTCGTAATGGCTTTCCCACTGCCCTAAAAGTTGTTCGGTGTTGGCCGTATCAATCTCGGCTTCGGGAATCCCGGCCGCGACGAGCCATTCTTTCATCGCCACGCGATCATCGGCGCTTAACTTACTGGCGATGCGTTTGGCGGCGGCCTCTTCCAGCATCAGAGTATATTTCGGAGCGATGATGCTGTCGTAGACGCTCACGTAAATCCCCGGCGGGAAGAACGTGCCCTGGCCAATGCCAGTCAGTGGGGCATCTTTGATAAACAGGGGGTAAATGAACACAATGAGCAGAATAGTCATGAGAATGGAAAAGCCGACAACAAACTTACCGGAGTGGAAAACCTGTTGAATTGTATGTTTCATAGCAATATCTTCCCCCTAATCGGCTTGTGTCGCTTTGATGCGCGGATCAATAACGCCATAGAGAATCTCGATGACAAAGTTCGCAATGAGCACCATCACCGTGATAATCAACGTGACGCCTGAAATCAGCGGATAGTCCTGTCCCATGACCGCGGTGAAAATCGTGGAACCCAGTCCGGGGTAACTAAAAATCATCTCCGCCACCAAAGCGCCGCCGACCATAGTTCCTACCGATAACGCCAACCCGGTGATTTGCGGAAGCATCGCATTGCGGAAGACATACCCGATGATTTTGCCATCTTTGATGCCCATAAACCGGGCGTACTTGACGTAATCCGCATTCAGCTCGTAGATGGCCATCGAACGCATACCGATCGCCTGACCGCCGATGGCCACCAACACGACGGCCCAAAACGGCAGTTGATAATGAACAATAACCGACCAGATAAAATTCCAGCTAAAGTTGGGGATCAGGTCGAAGCCATACCCGCCCGAAGGAGGAAACCACTCCAAATTCACGCTGAAAATGACCAGCATGATAACAGCCAGGCCAAATTGCGGAAGGCTGCTCATAAAAATGCTGATGGGCATCAGCACCTTATCGAAGCCGCCTTTGAGATAAGCGGCCAACGCGCCCAGGGTATTCCCGATCAGCCAACCCACAATAATCGCCGGAAATTGCAGTGCGATCGTCCACATAATGGAAGACCGAATAACGTCAAACACCGTTCGGGGATACTGGCTTATCGAGAAACCAAAATCACCCCGCGCCACATTTCGCATGTAGATGAAGAATTGTTCGAGTAAGGGCTTGTTAGTGCCAAACAGCTCAGCGTATTGCTCATAAATTGCCTGTACCCCGGCCGTGTTGCTCATCCCCTGGGTAATTCGGGACATAATCGCAGCCACGGGGTCGCCCGGCATCAGGCGGGGCAGAATGAAGTTCAATAGAAAAGCAAAGATGAAAGTGATCAGAAACCAACCGAGTTTGCTCAGGAAATACTTTTGGTATCCTTTCAACGCTGCACCTCCTCCTAAAAATAAGGAACAGCCATGTTCCGGGGTTAGCGGAACATGGCTGTTTTTTCAAGACCTAGCGCTTAGGGATTCACAAGCGTCAGGTTATACAGACCGGCGATACTCCAACCATCCGTCAGGTCGAGCGGCGGGACGGGCGGGGTGGTGCCGTCGCCATCGTGCGGGAAGTTCGTCCACACGGTCTCGTTCACAGCGTGGAACGCCTGCGGGCGATACATAAGCGTGAAGGAGGGAACGTCGGACAGGTAGATCTTGACCAGTTCGGTGTACATTTCCTTCAGTTTGGCGGGATCGGTCTCGCCGGGGATGGCCTTGATCAGTGCATCGGCGTCGGGATTGCTGTACTGACCCCAGTTGCCATTCCAGTTGCTCGCCATACCCACGAACTCGGAGCTCATCAGCTTGCGGATGCGTCCCCAGGGCTGGGTCGGGCCGGCGCCATCGCTCCACATCATGAAGATTTCGTACCCTTCGGGGAGATCTGTATCGGAGGCGGTGACGACGGTCTGGTAGACGGACCATTCGGGGTAATTGGTGGTGATGTCAATGCCGATCTTCTTGCCAGCGGCAGCGACCACTTCAATCGCGGCTTGCCAGTCAGACCAGCCGTTGGGGCAGGTAGCGACGTAGCTCAGCTTCTGGCCGTTGTACTCGCGCCAACCATCGCCGTCGGTGTCCTTGATCCCGGCCTCGTCGAGCAGCGCGTTGGCGCCCTCGATGTCGTTGCCGGCCCATTGCAGATCTGCAACGGCAGCCTGGTCGTACAGGGCCTGCTCGCCGGCGGTCGGGTTCATCAAAGAGCGCGGAACCTGATCGAAGGTGGCCGATTGATTGGTCATGGCGTTGGCGATGATGGTGGGGTAGTCAACGGCCATCGCAATCGCCTTGCGGACTGCGAGTTGATCCATACCATAGGCCTTCAGATTGAAGAAGGCGGTCGGGAGGCTGGCGCCGATGCCGTAGGGGGCGTCGGGCAGGTAGGTGGAGATGGGCAGACCGTAGTTGAGCCACAGCATGTGGATGTTGGAGTTGAACTGTTGGCTGACGTCTACTTCACCCTTGGTAAAAGCGACAGAACCGGCGGCATTGTCTTTGTAGATCGTGTGCGCCAGGTACTTGGGAACGGGCAGCTTGCCCCACATCGAAGCGTCCTTGCCCCAGTAGTTATCGTCGCGAACGTAGACAACCTTGCTGTCATCGGCGAAGAACTTGTGGTAGGGGCCGGAATAGGCGACGTCTTCGGCGGGATCGGCCAACAATGCGGTCGCATCGCCGTCAACGCGCTTTTCCAGAGTCTCGGTCCACGCCTTCTGGACAACGTAGTTGGTGCTCAGGTAGGCCTGAACCTGCAGCGGGTTGACGGCCTTGCCATCATCGCCCAACTTGGCCTTGATCACGACCGTCTGCGCATCCACGGCCTCGATGGTGTCAATGAAATCTTTGTTGGAAGCGGCGAGCGGGGTCTCGTATTTGACAGCGGTCGCCCACGTGTAGGCGACGTCTTCCGCCGTCACCGGGGTGCCATCGTTCCACTTCGCAGCAGCATTGATTTTGAAGGTGACCTCGGTCATATCGGCATCCCAGCTGTAGGGGCCATCGGCCAGCAGCGGGTACTGTTGACCATCGAGCATATTGTACAGGTACGGGGTCTCGAACATGATAACGCGGGCGTTGTCCTGCTGGGCAACCGCCATCGCGTTGTTATTGTTGTTGGAGTACGGGTTCCAACCAACCACCGAACCCCACTGTTGCCCGTTGAAGTACAGGGTTTCGTTGCGGGGCAGCGCGGCGGCGATGTCGGCGGGGTCCGTGCTGACGACGGCGGTCTTCTCGACCTCGACGGTCTTCACGACCTCAACGGTCTTCTCGACAATTTTCTCGACCTCAACGGTCTTCTCGACGACTTTCTCGACTTCAACGGTCTTCTCAATAACGATCGGGGTCGGGGTTGCACAGCCGGACAAAACCATGCTCAGCACGATGATGGCCCCAAGCACAGCCATTAACTTGTTGCGTAACATCTATCTCCTCCTTGAAAGGATAAATTTTGAGACGAAATTTCAACGACCTTTATATATGCTGCAAATTTTATCTCCGTGTTTATCTTATAGCCATCACCTCCTTCTGATTAGAAAAAGATTCAATCGCCAGAAAACTCCGGCAGAAAACAGACAAGTCTACATAATTATGGCTTAAATATAGAAAAGTCAATACTGAGGCCAAAAATCCGGGATACCCGGTGCTTAGCCAAACAGATACATTATAAACCCAGTGTTTTTTACACGCAATCGCTATTTGATGGCGTGGCGGCGGGGTATCCGTCACTTTTCGCATGGCGCGCATGCTGCCATCCACGAATAGGGACACGAATACACGAAGGTGCGCGACCACCTTCGTGTATTTGTGCGAGTTTTGTGGATGGCGAACACGGCGGCGCCGCTTTTTCACGCGGAAAATGTCTTTTCCTCTTTGGTTAGAGAAAAGTTATTTTTCCCGCGCAAAACCCTGACAAACCAGGCGATTTCTAATGCATCTCAAACTTTTCGCGTTTTAATTGTTGGAATATGGTCTAATTTGATCTGCAATTTTGACCAATTTGTCAATTTTCTATTGACAAACCCTCCTTTCTGACTATACTGAATCACAGTTTTCCGATCCACTCAAGCAAGGCGGGAGAAGTTGCC
>DAOUFX010000320.1:0-3918 GCA_034429675.1 Anaerolineae bacterium
GCGGGCGAGCAGACTCACCCGCGCAAACCCTCTCGTTATCCCCCCCGCTTCAGCGGGCGCCGAGGAGCTGTCCATGTGGTCGCGTGACCGGCGTATGACATTGTTACAGCTGACCCTGGCCGGGATGGATGTTGGCTGGGCCGTCCCGCTGTTTTGCATGGCGTGGCCCGGCGCCGCTTCCCGGCTCTGGCAATCCTGGGGACTGCTTCTGGGTGGAACACTGCTATGGGCCACGGTGCTGCAAATCCTGGACTGGCTCGCGCCGCGATCGGACGCCCCAACACCGAGCAAAATCTCGCCGGCGCTGCGCCCGCCGGACATGCGATCGGGGCGGCCCTGGGTGGTGCTGATCCTGTTGGCGCTCAGCACTGCGATTGCAATCCACGATACGCTTTTTGTGAACAGCGCCTTCTGGAATCTGGAATGGCTCGGCGCGGCGTTGACCAATCTGACCGACATGGATCACGGATTGCAGCCCGAAATGGTCATCCTGTTGACCAACCTCTTCCTGTGGCTACGGGCCAGCTGGGCCGCCGGACGCAACCTGACCATCCTGGGGGTCAGCAACACGTTTAAGGCAACCTTCCTGCTCCTGTTGCTGGCGACGATAGCAACCGTCATCAAGCCCAGAGTCGTGGTTCCGGTAGGCTTCGTGGCGGTCTTCCTGGCCCTGGGGATGGTCGCGTTGACCACGGCGCAAGGGATGGAGCGCGCGCTGCGCTCGCAAGCCATCGGGGCGCCGTTTCCCCTGAGCCGGGCGGCGCAGCTTCTGGGCATGGTCGGAATTTTCCTGGCGCTGGCATGGGCTGCCGCGACCGGTCTCCCGCGCCCGATCCACGCCGTGCTGGGCTGGATTCCGGGGGTCGTCGAGGGCATCGTCGTGGCGCTACAGATCATCCTGGTGGTATCGGTGATCGCTTCAGCGGAATTCGGGCGCTGGATCGGCAGCCTCTTGGGAATTCGGCAAGCCGAGGGAGATGCAACCCAGGGCGTGTCCTACCAACAGATGGCGGAAGAGCTCCAGCAGCAGTACGAGACCGGCGGCGGCCAATCCCGCATTCTGCCGCCCTGGGCGCTCCTGTTGATTCGCTTCCTGCCCCTCATCCTCATCCTGCTGGCGGCCATAGTCGTCTTTTGGCTGGTCGCGCGGCGCGCCCGCAGGCGTGCGCAAAGCGCCGAAACGGAAGAAACCAGCAGCGACTTCGATCAAAGCGATTTCCTGAAGGACGGCCTGACGCAACTGCGCAACCTGGCCGGGATGATCAAACGATTTGGCGTAAGCCGGCAACTGTTGGCGGCCATCTCAGTGCAAAACATCTACGCCAACCTTTGCCGCATCGCCGCGCAAGCCGGCTACCCGCGCGCCCCCTCGACGCCGCCCGACGCCTACCTGCCGGTCTTAAATACCGTGTTTGCCGGCCACGAACCCGCCCTGCGCGCCATCACCGACGCCTACATGCGCGTCTACTACGGCGATCACCCTCTCACCACCCGCGAACTCGCCGGCCTGCAAGCCGAGTACCGGCGGATAAGGCGGAAGGAGAGCGGATGAGCGGGGAAGCGGGAAACGTGATTTACAGCTTAACGTGCGGATTGAAACGTGAAACGTGAAACGTGAAACGCATCTTAACTTGAAACTTTCAACTTGCAACTTGAAACTCGTAGAGAAAGCGATCTGACCATCCGGCTTTCGACCTTTGACTTTCGACTTTTGACTCATTCAGGAGAACCGTATGAACTTCACCGAATTTGCAAAGAGTGTCCGCGACAATGTGGCCCGGGTTTTGATCGGCAAGGCCGACGTGGTAGAGATGCTGTTGGCAGCAATCCTGGTCGAGGGGCACGTGCTGATGGAAGACGTGCCGGGGATCGGCAAGACGACGCTGGCGAAGTCGCTGGCGCGCAGCCTGGATTGCTCATTTGCGCGCATCCAGTTCACGCCGGACTTGCTGCCGAGCGACGTGACCGGCATGAACCTGTACAACCAGAAGCGGCAGGACTTCGAATTCCGGCCCGGCCCGGTGATGAGCCAAATCGTGCTGGCCGACGAGATCAACCGCGCCACGCCGCGCACACAATCCAGCCTGCTGGAGGCCATGCAGGAACGACAAGTTACCCTTGACGGCGTGACGCACAAACTGGCGCGCCCCTTCCTGGTCCTGGCGACCCAAAACCCGATCGAGTTGGAGGGCACCTTCCCCCTGCCCGAAGCGCAGATGGACCGCTTCCTGATGCAGATCGCTCTGGGATATCCCACCGAAGCGGAGGAGGAAGAAATCCTGCTGCGCTATCAACGGGAAGATCCGCTGGACGATCTGAAACCGCAGGTGACGACAGAGCAAATCCTGACCTTGCAGAAAGAAGTGCAGAACATCCACGTCAGCGACGACATGCGCCGCTACATCCTCCGGGTAGTGCGCACCACCCGGGGGCATCCATCGGTGGCGCTGGGCGTCTCGCCGCGCGGATCGCTGGCGCTGTTCAAGACGGCGCAAGCGCTGGCCGCGCTGCGCGGGCGGGACTTCGTCACCCCGGGCGACGTCCAGGCGCTCTGCCTGCCCATCCTCACCCACCGCGTCCACATCAGCCCGCAGATCCGCCTGCGCGGGCGCACCCCGGCGCAAGTCATCGCCGAAATCGTCGAGGCCGTGCCGGTGCCGGTGGCGGAATAGAAAGAAGTGGCGACGATACCCGCGACTGTCCAACGACTGCCCGGCCCAACCCGGCTTTGAAAATAACCGGCGGCAATTATGGCACCAGCATAATCGTCGCGCCCAACAACGCCATGATCGTGCCAGTGTAATCCACCTCAATCTTCAAGTAGTCTTTGTCGCCGCCGGGTAAATATGCCGTCTGAAGTGAAGCGCGTCGCTCTGACGCCGCGACCGGCATATTGTTGCATAGACGCTCGAAAACCGGGTGTAGATGGGCCGGAAATTGGGCCGAAGGCACAGGGATGTGAGGTAAACCAAAAGATAACCGCTCGCAGCGCGGCGAGTCCCAGGTGAAAGTGTAGTAGATGATGCCGGTTTTTGCATTGAGCGCCAGCTCTTCGGCGGAGGGCGTCTTGAATCCCAGATCGCTGATCATGGCCGCGCAACGCTCCGGTGGATATTGTCCCGGGCGTCTGATCGGAAAGTAGATATTTATGGATTTGTTGTAGTAGTCAAGAGCAAAGAGCGTGAACAGTTTGAGATCGTAACTGGCAAAGTAATCAGTATATGCTCTCACACTTTCCGGCATTGAAGGGAACTTGAACAAGTCCTCAACCGACAATGCAACATTGAACATCGGCCAGATCTTCTCGATGCCGTGGCTCACACCAATATCAACTCCCTGGCACATCAGCGGATAACGTTGCGATTCAGCGTATAATCTCTCAATTGGGTGCCCCTCTTCGACAAGCAACCCGTGTTCCAGCGCCATCGCATACGGGTCGTGAGAGACGTTGTCCAGATAGCGAAGCGATAGCTCGCGCTTTCCCGCCGGTCGGCTGGTCGTACGAAAAGCCACAGCCCCGCGGTGAAATTGCTCCTGGTATGTCTCCAAAACCTTTTTGACAACGGCTTTGTTAACGGGGGCCTCGACCATCTGAGCGATGATCTCAACATCCCTACACAATTGATCGAGGTCGAGTCTATTTTCGATTGTCATTTGTCATTCTCCGCGAAACTATATTTAGTAACCAGTATGGAATTATATCACAAAATACTAACTGTTCCGCTTGATTGGCTTCAGCATCACCCCGAATGGTTTTCCCGACGTATCTCTTACTTTCATATCGTTTATTGTTGGAATATGGTCTAATTTGATCTGCAATTTTGACCAATTTGTCAATTTTCTATTGACAAACCCTCCTTTCTGACTATACTGAATCACAGTTTTCCGATCCACTCAAGCAAGGCGGGAGAAGTTGCC
>DAOUFX010000321.1:0-16412 GCA_034429675.1 Anaerolineae bacterium
TTTCGAGCGGGCACCCGCTCGAAAAAACACGCTTTTTGTTGTGGCTCAGGTGGGATGCGCTTTCCCCCACCAGCCGATGTGCCCGGTTCCGATCTTGCGTGTGGCCTCACACAGCGCCTTGTAGCGTTCACTGCGCATAAACGCCGGAATTTCCAGGCTGTAGGGGTGTTCGAAGGTGTTCAGGTACCGTTGCAGGCGGCGTTTCATGTCGGCCAGGATGTCGGCGTAGGCCGGGTCGCCGGCCAGGTTGTGGCTTTCGTCCGGGTCGCTTTCGCTGTCAAACAGTTGATCCGGGTCGAAGTAGGCAGGGTAGGTTTCGGCGGCGATGCACATCTGGCTCTGCAGCCGTTGGTTGGTGTGATTGGGCGCCTCGTTGAGCGCGCCGTTTTCCATCGCGTCGAGCAAATGTTGCGGGTAGCGCAGGGCGATGTAGCGCCACCGGCCCGCCTGCACGGCGCGGGCATAGCCAAATTCAAAGAACATATCGTCGCGAACGGCGTTCTTCTCACCGGTGAACAGCGGCAGCCAGCTGGCGCCGTCCAGGCGCGGCCCCTCCGGCGGAGTGACGCTGGCCGCCTCGAAGAGGGTGGCGGCCAGATCCACGTTCTGCACCTGCGCCCGGCACACGCGCCCCGGTTGGATCATTGCCGGCCAGCGGATGACCAACGGAATGCGCACGCCCCGGTGCTGGCACGTCCCCTTGCCCGGTTCGGTGTTGTGATCCACGCTGAAGATCACCAGGGTGTCGGTGCTTTCGCCCATCGTATCCAGTTTGCCCAGGATGGCGGCGACCAGGTCGTCCAGCCAGGCGACGCCGACGGTGTAGTGGTTGTATGGCGCCCCCTGCGCCGCCAGCCTCTCGCGCATCCCGGCGCGCGGCGGCAGCAGCCCTGCGAGATCGTCGCGCAGTCCTCCCTGGGTGTAGCGGATGTCCATCTGGTGCGACTCGTCGTGCGCCGGCCCGTGGATCGTGGTTGGCGCTATGTGCAGGAAGAACGGGCGCTCATCGCGCACGTTGAGGAAGTCCAGCGCTCCTTTGGTGATCCATTCCAGGTTGTGGCGTCTGAGCCGCTTGACCGGGAATGATTCGATGTCGCCCCAGACGATGCTGGCAGCGTACTCGAAGCCGCCGCTGTGTTTGACCTCGGCGCAGAGAGTCGCCTGATAACGGCGCAGTCTTTCGTCTACGGCGGGGTCGTCCGGGTCGGCGTCCGGGTTGAGCACGGGCAGGTCGAGCAGCGTGCGGTCGCGCCCGGCGTGCCACTTCCCAACAACGCCCGTGCGGTATCCGCGGTAATCGCTCAATCCCTCGCTGATGGTGAACGTGGTTTCGTTGATGAACGTGTTCCATTCGACGTTGTAGATGTCATCGAGCGGGTTGCTCTGCCGGAAGTGCGCATCGGCGCAGCGTCCGGCGTATTGCCCGGTGTGATAGGCATAGCGGCTGGGCGTGCAGGCCGCGGACGAGCAGTACATTTGCTCGAAGCGCATGCCCTCCGCCGCGATGCGGTCAATGGCGGGGGTGTGCGTTTGGCCTCCGTAACAACTCAGCCAGCGAAAGTCGCAGTCGTCCGCCATGATCCAGACGATATTGGGTAGGCGTTCAAAGGGTGTCGTCGCCATAGGTTTCACCTCAATTCCCCGTCCGCAGCACCACCGGCAGCCGTGGGTGCCCGGGATAGTTTACGGATTACGAGTCAGCGGGTGAGCGAGTCAGCGAGTCAGCGAATTACGAATTACGAATTACGAATTACGAATTACGAATTACGAATTACGAATTACGAATTACGAATTACGGATTACGGATTACGGATTACGGATTTCACGCTTCACTTCTTCGTCACCCGCGCGATCTCCGCCGCGATCTGCCCAATCGGCAGGGAGATGTCCACGCCGCCGAGTTCCACGGCGCGGCGCGGCATGCCGTAGATGACGCTGGTGGCCTCGTCCTGGGCGATGGTGTAGCCGCCGTTTTTGTGGATGGAGTGTATCCCCAGGGCGCCGTCGTTGCCCATGCCGGTGAGGATGACGGCGCACGTGTCTTCGGCGCAACAATTGGCGATGGAGCCAAACATCACGTCCGCCGAGGGGCGGTGCAGCGCGTCGGCCGGCTCCGGGGTAAGCTGCACGGTGAACTTTTCCTGCTGTCGCTTTACCGTCAGATGCACCCCGGCAGGCGCGATGAGGACGACGCCGGGCAGAATCTCGGCGCCGTCTTGCGCTTCGATGACGTTGAGCGACGATAGCTCATTCATGCGCGCCGCCAGCGGCCCGGTAAACCCCGGCGCGATGTGGAGAACCACGACGCCGCCGGCGTTGAGGTCGGCGGGCAGCTCTGAAAGGATGATTTGCAGCGCCGTCGGGCCTCCCGTCGAGGCGGCGATGGCGAACAACCGCTTGCCCTTGACGTTGTTGCGCCTTGCCGCCGCTTCGGGCTCGGACGGAGCGAGACGCGAGCGGGTCATCTCTTCCACGACCGCGCGGAACCGGTCGCGGGTGGCGGACAGGTTGAGCGCTGCGCTGAGTTTGCTGGCATAGGCGGCCTTGACCTTCTCGCCGAGCTCCCGGTGGACGGCGTGAACGTCAACCGGCGCGCTGCCGTGCAAAATGCCGCTGCCGGGTTTGGTCACAAAATCCACCGCCCCCAGCGCCAGCGCCTCCAGGGTCGCCTGCGCGCCATCGTAAGTGGAGGAGCTGAAAATGACCACCGGCGTGGGGGTTTCGCTCATGATGCGTTTCAATGCCGTCATCCCGTCCATCACCGGCATGACCAGGTCCAGGATCACTACGTCCGGGTGCAACTGAGCGATCTTTTCGAGGGCGACGGCGCCGTTTTCGGCTTCGCCGATGATTTCGATCTGCCCGTCGCTTTCGAGGATGCGGGTCAGAGATAGCCGCATAAAGAGCGAGTCGTCTACAATCAGGGTGCGAATTTTGTTCAAGCTGACACTCCATCGGCAAGCAATCTGGCTACATCCAGTTCGATGAGCATACGCTCTCCCATCGGCGCCACCTGTTCGTAATACTCCGGCGCGATGCGCGCGACGCCGGGCGGCGCCGGACGAAAATCGCCGGGCGCCAGCCGCGCCAACTCGTGGACGCAGTCCACCCGCAGCGCAATCATGTGCGGCGCGCCCTTGAGGATGATCAGGCGGTTGTCCGGTCCCTCCGGGCAGCAGGGAAGCCCGAACCGGCGGCGCAAGTCAATCACCGGCAGCACGCTGCCGCGCAGGTTGATCAGCCCCAGGACGTAATCGGGCGTGTTGGGCAGCGGCGTGCAGGGCAACACCTCGCGGATTTCGGCGATGGCCGTGGCCTCGATGCCGTACAGCTCGTCGCCCAGATCGAAGGTCAACAAGCGCCGCCGCGCCCGCTGCATCTGAGCCCGGTTGGCCTGTTTCTCAATCTCTCCGGCGTAGAGGGTCGCGGATGCGCCGTCTGCGCCCGGCGCTTGCGGCCATTCCTGCCACTCCCCGTCGGTCAACAGTTTCAGCGGATCGAGCATGACCAACAGCCGCCCATCCAGGTGTGCGATCCCCTGAAGCGCCGCGCTGTGTTCCCGGAACATGCCGGCAATCAGAGGGGAGGGAATTTCAAAATCGTAAGTCTTGATCCACAGCAGTTCCGAAGCAGCATCGGCCAGGAATCCCACCATGCCCGGTGCGAGGCGCATGATCACCACGCAAGGCTCGCCGGCAGTCGGACCGGGCGGCAAGCCCAGGCGCTTTTTGATATCCACCACAGGAACGATGCGTCCCCGGCGTTTGACGATGCCCGCGACGTAGTCGGGCATGCCGTCCATGTGAGCCAGGTCGTTGATCTGAATGACTTCCTGGACCAGGGTCGCGTCTACTGCGTACTCGTGCGCGGCGACTTTGAAGATGACCACGCGCAGGTCGGGCGTGGTATAGGTCGCGCCCGGCAGGGTTGGCAGCGGTTGGGTCGCCACGTTAAACCTTGAAGCGGTTGGCGGCTTCTTTGAGCCGCTCGGCCAGGTTGGAAAGCTCGACGCCGATCTGGGCCGTCTCGCGCGTGGCCAGTGCCGTCTGCTGGCTGCCGTTCACCATCGTGTCCACCGAATTGGCGATCTCGTCGCTGGCGAGGGACTGCTCGGAGGTGGCCGTGGAGATGTTGTGGACCATGTCGTTGACCGCCACGGACGACGCGACGATGACGGACAGGGACGTGCCGGATTCCTGCGCCATCGTCGTGCTCTTGGCGATGGCTTCAGCGGCGGTTTGCGTCTCAGCCTGCACCGCGTTGATCAGCTCGGCGATCTCGCCGGTGGCCTGGCTGGTGCGCCCGGCCAGTTGCCGGATCTCCTCGGCGACCACGTCGAAGCGCGCGCCGGCCACGCCGGCCCCGGCGGCTTCGATGGCGGCGTTGAGTGCCAGAATGTTGGTCTGCGAGGCAATGTCCTGGATGAGCTGGACGATCTTGCCGATCTCCTGGGAGCGCGCGCGCAACTGCTGCATGCTCTGGTTGGCGCGTTCGAGCACGCTTGCCGTTTCGCGGGCGAGCTTCCCGCCGCCTTCGGCGCGCTGGTTGGAGATGGCCGAGGTCTGCGCGGCCCTCTCGGCGTTTTGCGCCACCTGGCGGATGCTGGCCGCCATCTCTTCGACGGCGCTGGCCGTGCGCCCGATCTCGGTGGATTGCGCCGCCGTCGTGCGCGACAGCTCCTCCGACGAAGCCGCCAGCTCCGCCGCCGTCGTGGAGAGCCGCAGCGCATCGTCGCGCAGCCCGCCGATGATGCCGCGCCAGGCGGCGATGACGCTGTTGAGCGCGGCCACCAGCTCGCCGATTTCGTCACCACGCGCTTTTAGCGTGATCCCCTTCGTCAGGTCTCCCTGCGCCAGGTTCATCGCCGAGTCGCGCATCGCCATAATCGGTTTGCTGATGGTCTCTGCTACGGCGGCGGCGATTATGCCGGTGGCAACAATCAAAATGATAGCGCCGATTGCTACACGTTGAATTGCCATTCTGGTGAATTCCCTGGAGCGATCCAGGGAGAATCCCACCAAAAAGGCGCCCCAGTGTTTGCCGTTGACCTTGATGGGAGAGGAGATATTCCAGGTGACTTCACCAGTATCCCGCACATAGATATCGCGCAGGATGGGTTGTGTGTTTTTGGTAGCATTGACGATGGGCGCAAAGTCCTTGTACCAACGCTTGGTGCGGTTGTTTGCCAGGTCCATGTCGTAGTTGCCAGTGAGCGTTTGCGAATAGATGCTGTTATGGGTGGGAACGTAGGCATTTCTGTCCACCGTGACCGCATATCGCACGTCCGGTTTGTCTTTGTCAATGTAAGAGTCCTGTATGGCCGTCAGGTTGGCGTCGGTAAAGCTGTCGTAGGCAGTGTGATATTTGGTCGGATTGGTGCCAGGGATGGGTTGGTAGTTGTCGTCAAAGACTTCCTCTTCGGTTAGCCGTCCGGTGGCGATGGCGTCTTCCAGAATGTGCCCCACCGTCGCCGCCCCGCTGATGGCCAGAGCTTCGCCCTTCTCAAACATCCTGTCTTCAAGCATCTGGCGTTGCGCGACCACATCATAGATGACAAAGCCAACGACAAGGAGGCTTAGTACCCCCGTAATTAACACAATAATGCGCATTCGTAAGCTACCGGTGATGATCTTCCATAAGTTCTTGAACATGGTTCCTCCAAAAAATAAAGCTAAAGCCGAATCAGTGAATGCCATCCACGAATCAGGCGCGAATACACGAATCAGCGAGTCAGCGAATTGCGAATGTAACTGTACAGGTGCAACGCACTTCTTACGCTGGCAAAGGCGCCGGTCATAGCACAGAATTCGTCATTCACCTGCTGCCCAAGTGCGTCGCACCTTGACCTGTATCGTTACTAATTTCCAATTTCACGTTTCACGCTTCACGTTTCACGTTTCCCGTCCCCATCCTTCACCAACTCCTCCAGATTCAAGATCAGCGTCACCGCGCCATCTGGGAGGATGGCGGCGCCATCCACACCTTTGACTGTACCCAGGTAGGGGCTGAGGGGCTTGATGACGACCTGCTGTTTGCCCACCAGTTCGTCCACGACCAGCACCTCCTGCCTGCCGGTGAGCCGCACGACCAGGGCCGGGCGTTTCTGATCCGGTGCGCCGGGCGCGGGCGCTTTGCCGTTTCCGCCGCCCAGGCCGTAGTCGGCCAGGTAGCGCAGCGGCAACGGGATGTTGTGGACGAAGATCACCGGCCCGCGTTGCATTTCCCGGACGGCGTCCGCCTCGACGAGCAGCGTCTCACGCACCAGATGCAGCGGGATGGCGTAGATGAACCGCCCGACCCGCGCCAGCTGCACCTGCAAGATCGCCAGGGTGAGCGGCAGCTGGATCACAAAGGTGGCGCCCCGGCCCGGCGTCGTCTCGATGCTCACGCTGCCGCGCAGGCGTTGGACGTGCTGCATCACCACGTCCAGCCCCACGCCGCGCCCCGAAAGGTCGGTGACTTGCGCGGCGGTGCTGAACCCGGACGTGAAGATGACCTGCGCGATTTCCTCGTCGGAAAGCGCGCGCGCTTCTTCTTCGGTGTAGAGCTTGCGCTTGACGGCGACGCGGCGCACCTGCTCCGGGTCAATGCCGCCGCCGTCGTCGCTGATGCGCAGGATTACGTCGTCGCCGCGCCGCTCCGCCGAGAGGCGGATTTCGCCGGTTTCCGGCTTGCCCAGACGCAGACGCTCGTCGGGCGGCTCGATGCCGTGATCCACGGCGTTGCGCAGCAGGTGGATGAGCGGATCGTACATCTGCTCGGAGATGCTACGGTCGAGCGGGGTGTCGCCGCCTTCGATCGTCAGCTTCACCGATTTGCCGCACTCGCGCCCGGTGTTGCGCAGCACGCCACTGAAGCGCCGGAAGAGCTGGTCCACCGGCGCCAGCCGCACCGATGTGACCGCGCTCTGCAGATCGTGGGTCAGCCGGCTGATGGCGGCGGCGGACGCAAGCAATTTCTCGTCGCCGCTCTGTTCGGCGAGGCTGTGGAGGGTGTTGCGCGCCGTGATCAGCTCGCCGACCAGCTCCATGATCTTGTCCAGTGTGCCGGTAGGAACGCGCAGCGTGCCGTCTCCTGCAGGCGCAGGGGGCGCGGCGGGCGTCTCGGCGGGGAGGCATTCGCGGGTTGGCTCCTGACTTTCCGGGGTTTCGTCTGCGGTTTCTGAGGGTGGGGGAGCCGTTTTCTCCGTCGCCGGCGGCGCCGTCGCCTCAGCCGGCGCGGTCCCAGGGTGCAGCGCCGCATCCAGGCGCGCCAGCAAAGCGGTGATTTCATCCTGATCCGCAACTTCTGCGGCGTGGCCGCCGTTGACCGTGTCCGCGCGCATTTGCGTCAGACATTGCATGCCGGCGAAGGCCAGGTCAATCACTTCTGCCGTCACCACCAACGCCTGGTCGCGCAACGCTCCGAAGACGTCCTCCAACTTGTGGGCCAAAACCTGGATGCCCGCCAGTCCTACAAATCCGGCGGTGCCTTTGAGTGTGTGCATCTCGCGGAAGATCGCCTGGAGCAGCTGCGGGTCGTCGCCCTGTTGTTGTTCGGCGGCCTGCTCCAGTTGCACCAACAGCGGCGCCAACCGGTCGAGAATCTCCTGCGACTCGGCCAGAAAATCCTGGCGCATCTGCGCCAGCAATTGCGCTTCAAAATCTTCGTCGTGGCTCATACCGTCTCATCGGGAAGGAGCGCCGCGACGCGCTCCAATAACTCCCCCGGCTTGAAGGGCTTGACCATATAGGCGCTGGCGCCCAGCGCCAGCGCGCGCTCGCGGTCTGCCTCTTGCCCCTCCGTCGTCAACATCAACACGGCGACGCCGGCCCACTCGGCGCGTTCGCGCAGGATTTTGAGGAGCGAGAGACCGTCCAGACGCGGCATGTTGACGTCCAGGATGATCGCCGTGTATGTCTCGCGGGCCAGCGCTTCCAGGGCTTCCTCGCCATCGGCGACGGCGGTCACGCTGTAGCCCTTGTAGCGCAACACCGATTCGACCATCTTGCGGATGCTGGTTGAGTCATCTACTACGAGAATGGTTGCGGTCATTTTGTCTCCTCCATCGCCTCTACTTCCGATACAGAATTTTCCCGTCTATCCTGGCAATCTCGAAGGGCGTCCGGGTGTGGATCAAGCTTTCCGAATGTCCCAGGATCAGATGGCCGCCCGGTTTCAGGGCGTGGTAGAACGTGTCCAGCGCCCGGTCGCGTCCGGCGTCGCTCAAATAAATGAGCACATTGCGGCAAAGGATCAGGTCCATCTTCTGGATGCGTTGCGCCAGGGCAGCGTCCACCAGGTTGGCCTGTCCAAAACGCACCATACGGCGCGCTTCTTCTTTGACGAGATAGCGTGGCCCATCCTGTCTGAAATGTTGTTTTTGCCACCGTTCTTCGGTGCGGCGCAGGCTGTACGGGTCGTAACTGGCGCTGCGGGCCATTTCGAGCGCGTGCAGGCTGATGTCGGTGGCCAGGATGGCAAAGCGCCGGGTGTGATGCGGCTGCAACTCCAACAGCAGCATCGCCAACGTGTACGGTTCTTCGCCGGTGGCGCATCCGGCGCTCCACAGCGACACCGTCTCGTCCTTCATTGGCAGCAATTCCGGCAGGATGAGCGCGCACCACGCCGCGACCGGCTCGATTTCGCGGAAAAACCACGTTTCGTTCACCGTAATCGCATCGAGCAGTTGTTGCAATTCCTCGCTGCCGTGCGGGTCGTACTTGAGAAAATAATAGTATTCCTGAGCTGTTGAAATGTTCCAGGCGCGCAGTCTTTCGGCCACGCGCGACTGCAAAAAGGTCAGCTTGCTGTCGCCAAGCCAGATGCCGCTGTGATCGAGGATCAGCGTGCGCAGCGCATCGAAATCGTCAAAGGTCAGTGTGGATGCTGCACTCATTGTCCTCCACCACCGGTTGCGCCGCGGCGACGGTTTGCCGCACCCGCGCGTCCGGGTCGTTTTTCAGAGCCGCCAGCGCCGCCGGCAGATCGGGAGCGCTGCGTTTGATCAAGGCGCGGATGGCGGCCAACCGCACCCCCGCGTGCTCGTCGTGTAAGAGTCCGGTCAGGATGGCGCAGGACTCCGCGCCGGGGATGCCGCCGAGGGCTTCGGCGGCCACGCGGCGAAAGTCCCGTTCGGCGCTGCCGCTCAAGGTTTGCAGCGCCGGGATCGCGGCGGGGTCGCCCAATTGCCCCAGCGCGCCGGCGATGGCGAGTTGGACCGGCGGGACGTCGTGTTCGAGGACTGCCAGCAGCGCCGGAGCGGTCCCGGGGGCGCTGATCTCGCCGAGCGCATGCGCCGCGGCGTAGCGCACCCACAGATTGCCGTCGTGGAGCGCGCCGAGCAGCCCGGGGATGGCGCGTTCGTCGCGCTGCAGCCCCAGGGCTTCCGTCGCCAGTTTGCGCACCTGCCAGTCTTCGTCCAACAGCGCATTCAGTAATCCCGGTCGCGCGCGCGGGACATGGCGCCGTCCCAACACGCTGGCGGCAAAGCGGCGCACCACCAGGTCGGGGTTGTTCAGCGCGTCAATGACGTAAGTTTCCGCCGATTTGTCCTCGATCAGACCGAGCGCCTGAATGGCGGCCTCGCGGACTTCGGGGCGGGTGTCGCGCACCAACGGGGCCAGATACGAAATCACCTGCCGGGTTCCCACCCGCGCGATGGCCTGGGCGGCTTCGCTGCGCACGTCGCGTTCCGGGTCGGCCAGCAGGGGCAGCAGCGCGCGGCTCGCTTTGACGCTGCGCAATTTTCCCAGGGCGTTTGTGGCGGCGCGGCGCACTGCAGCGTCGCCATCCTCCAGGCAAACGATGAGCGCTTCGGCGGCTTGCAGGGCGTTTTGCTGGCCCAGGGCGGCGGCGCACGCAGTGCGCACCGGCCCGGCGGGGTCCGCAAGCCCTGCGATCAGCGCCGCCGTCGCCGCCGGATCGGCGATTCGCCCCAGAGCGGCGGCCAGTTGCGGGCGATGGTCGCCGTCGGGCACGGCGAAGGTCTGGATGAGCGCCGGCAGATGCCGTCCACCCAGACGCGCGATGGCTTGCAGCGCGGCCTGCTGCACCGATTCCGAATCGTCGGCCAGACGCGGCAGGAGCAGCGGCAGGCTCTCGGCGGTGCCTACCCAGCCCAGCGCGACGGTCACCGATTGCCGGACGGCCTCGTCGGCCACGGTGAGCGCATCGGCCAGCAGACTCGCTACCGCCGGGTGATCCAGCGTAATCAGGTAGGCCGTTCCGTGGCGCTCGTCCAGGCGTCCCAGCGCGGCGATGACCGCGTGGCCGACCATCGGATTCTCGTCGCCCACGTATGGCAGCAGCAAGGGCGCGGTGGTTTCGTCGCCGAACCGCCCCAGCGCCTCGATGACCGGATAACGCAACCAGGGGTCGGCCAGGAATTCCTGCAAGGGCGCCAGCGCGCACGGATCGCCCAGTTTCCCCAGCGCTTCGATGGCCGGAAAACGCACCCACTCATCGTCGCGCAGCGCTTCCAGCAACGGCGCGACGGCGCGCGAGTCGTTCAAATAACCGAGCGCCTCGGCGGCGGCGTAGCGCACGTTTTCGTTGGGATCGCGCAACGCCGCGCGAATGGCCGGAAAAGAAGCCGGGTCGCCGATGCCTTGCAGGACGTTGGTCGCAAAAATGCGCACGTCGCCATCCGGGTCGGACAGGAGCGCCTCCACCACTGGGCGGGCTCGCGCTCCCAGATGCGTCAGGATGTTGATGGCTTGATTGCGGGGGGCCGGATCTTCCAGCCGCAACATCTCGGCCAGCTTATCCAGCGTCGTGTGAGAGGCCAGCTCCACCAACCCGTCGGCGGCAAGCTGGCGCAGGTGAGGCCGTGCATCGCCGAGCGCTTCCAATAACAGCGTATCGGCGAAAGGCGGCGCGATGGCGGTCAGCTCCAGACACGCAGTTTCGCGAACGCTCTCGTCGGCGTCGCGCAGTCGCCGTTGATAGGCCAGAAATTCCTCAGTCTGTACGTTATCCATAGCGACCTCCGGGATTGGTCGGGTTTTGGCGGGTGAGCGGGTGAGCGAATCAGCGAATTACGGATTAGTTAGTGTCTTAAAGTATTCGCCGCGCCTGACGCCAAGACGTCCCCCCCTTAATCCCCCCCAACGGGGGGGAATGCACGCGATAGAGTCTTTCCTCCCCCCAACGGGGGGAATGCACGCGATAGAGTCTTTCCTCCCCCCCCATTGGGGGGGAATTAAAGGGGGGGGGAACTCGCTCAAGTACGCTGAGACAAACTATGGCGAATACTTTATGACAGTAACCGGATTACGGATTACGAATTTCACGTTTCACGTCCGCCGGCCTCAGCGGAATGGTGAACGTGAACGTGCTGCCTTTGCCTTTGATTCCTTCGGATTCGACGGTGATGTCGCCGCCGTGGGCGCTGACGATTTCCTTGACGATGAGCAACCCCAGGCCTGTGCCGCGAATGCCGCGGGTGGCTTCACCGGGGACGCGGTGGTACTGGGTGAACAGCGCGGGGATTTGCTCAGGGGGGATGCCGACGCCGTTATCGCTGATGCGGAACACTGCCTGGTCGTTTTCCTCATACAGGCGAATCGCGATCTCACCGGTTTCGGGGGTGTATTTCACGGCATTGGAAAGCAGGTTATCCACCACCTGTGTCAGCCGTTCGTAGTCGGCGTAAGCGTTGACCGGTGTTTCCGGCAGTTCCAGCGTGAGCTTTTGCCGTTTTGACTCGGCCTGCATCTGGCTCAGTCGCGCGCTGGCCTCGACGACGTGGCGCAAGTCCACATGGGTGGGTTCCAACTGCAAATACCCCGCATCAATCTTGGCGAAATCCAGGTAGTCGTTGATCAATCCCATGATTTTTTTGGAGGCTTCTTGAATGATCTCGGTCAGTGTGATCATCTGCGGCGAGAGCGGCGGCCTGGTGTTGGTGGTCATCATCTGCACCGCCGTGTAGATGCAACTGGCGGGATTGCGCAAGTCGTGGGTGACCATGGAATAGAAATCTGCCTTGATCTTAGCCAATTGTTGTTGGGCCATGATGCCGGTGCGGCGTTCCATGGCCTGATCCAGGACGTAGAAGAACTCGGTCAAATCGTTGCCCGCGGCGATGTCTTGCTTTTCGATGTAGGCGTCGGCGCCCTCCTGAATCGCGGCGGTGGCGGACTTGATGCCGCCCAAGCCGGTCAGGATGACCACCGCCGTCTCGTTGTTGTGGGCGCGGATGTGTTTCAGAACATCAATGCCATTGGTATCCGGCAAAACGAGGTCGAGCAAGATCAAATCGTAGCGCCGGTCCGTCTGGTCGCAGGCGGCAATGCCTTCTTCGCCGGTGCCGACGACCGCGACGTTGGCGCCTTGCCGCGCAAGAATGAGATTGAGATAATTGCGAATGGCAAGTGAGTCATCTATGGCCAGAATGCGTTTGTCTTTCAGCATGATTCCTCCTCGGCGCTTTGGGCACGATCTTGGATGTGTTTAAACTGCGGCGGGAACCCGGCGGAGGCCCGCCGGGCTCCTCGCGTGCGCCGGCTATGGCAGTTCGACTTGAACGGCTTCGGCCCGGGTGACATGTTGCCATTCCATCAGTTGTTGGATGTTGCGGATACTCTTTTCTTCTTTGGCCGGCAGAATGGGCGTTTCGCCCCAGCCGACCTCGCAATACACCGTGGTTGTCCCGTGTTTGGCCGTCGGGCGGCTGCGCTGCCGGGGCAATCCATAGTGATGGCCCAGATACAACGGCGTCAGGCTGACTTCATTCTCAAGCGTCTCGCCGGGCGCCAACGGTTTTGTGGCCGGGATTTCGATCATAAAGTAATCGGTGTTGGGATCGGGCGGATTCACGCCGTACAGAATCAGCAACGATCCATCTGCTTGCAGCAGAACGTAGGGCATACGCGCGCTGTTGAAGAGATGCCGCGTAGTGTCTGAGACATTCTTGATTTGAACTTGCACAACGACCGCGCCTTCGGCGTGGGTTGTGGCAGAGCATACGACCTGGATGGGGTCGGCGGATTGTGTTTGCATGGTAAGACTCCTTTCAGCAGTAGTATTTTCGACTGTGTTCGTTGCGGGGGCGGCGCAGCCGCACAATGACCAGAGCGCAACGAGCAGACAGACAAGTTTTGTGCTATAGCGGATGGCTTTCTTCATTATCATGAATCACTTCTTTATCGAAACCGGGTTTCTCTGTCTTCTGGAGTTTCCGCCTGTGCGGCGCATCTAGGGCGCTGTGGGGTCATCCACGACCCGGCCCCCATGTCCGTGGCGCGGCCCCGCTATGTCGAACTGTTCCCTGAGGTCGTTCTCGGTCAAATCGCCGGTGGTGATCGTTTGTTCCTCCTCGAGGTTGCCGTAATCGGGGCTGGTGACCGGAGGCCGCGTCGTGCCGCTTTCGTCGGAGCGAACGTTGCGCCCGGCGGAGTTGTGCGCAGCATGGATCAATTCGTGCCCCAGGATCAGCCACAGCGGGGCGGGAATGTCGTTGCCGTTGCTGTCGAAGAGCACGAGGTCGTCGTCGTCGAGGTCGGGATGGATATTGATGGTGGTGTTGCATCCCGGCCCGGCCGTGCCGTCATCTCTCTCCAGCGCATCGTTGGTGCGGGCGGCGGACGCGAGTGATGTCTCGTCGGCGGTGATCGTCACCGTCTCGGTGTCGTCCATAATCTGCATGATAATTTCCAACCCAGCTGGTCGCGTCATCAGGGTATCAAGACAATTGATCATGCGCTGCCGGAACGCCGCGGCGATGAAAGGCCCGGGATAGCTTCCGTCGTCCAGGCTCGATGCGTCAATGAGGATATTGCCGGTGCCATCGCGGATGGCGTCTTTGATCTCCTCGATCCTGGCCGCCACCACTTCGTCTTCGAGCAAGCTTTCGCTGACCTCGGCCACGGCTTCGTCGAGCCGGTTTTTGATGAGGGCGCACACGATTTCTGCCTGGATGATCTCCATCGCCGAGGTTGCGCCGGTGCGTTTGGTCTCCATGATGGCATTAACATCGGTAATGGTTTGTTCGACGATATCGTTGACCTGTTGCACTTTTTCGGCGGCGGTCAAAGTGGCATCATCCAGGATAGCCTGGACATCGGTCTCCATCTGATCCAGCAGCGCCTGGGCCTCCTTTTCGGCCTCGCTCATTTCCCTTTCCGCCTTTTCCTTAGCTTCCGCTTCGGCCTGCGCGTGCTCCGCTTCGGCGCCTTCCCCTTCCTTCATCGGGGGCACGCTGTTCATGATAGCATCGGCCCTGGCCTGTCCCGCGCTGATGGCGGAGGCGGCATCGCTTTCGCCGGCGGCCTTGGTCTGGCCCGCTTCGCCCTCGGCGGTGGTCAACACCTGATCGGCTTCCTGCTCGCCCTGCGCCACCGTCTCGGCGATGGTTTGCTCGCCCTGTTGGCGCGTCTGCTCCGTCTGCGTCTGGTATTCGCCGATGATGACCCCGTTTTGCGCCTGCGCCTCCTCCTTGATGCCGGCCACGTCTTGCTGCGCGCGCATCTGGATGTCCGTCAGGTTGGCGCGCTGGCGTTCTTCGTGTTGGGTGATGATCGTCTGAGCTTCCGTCCATTTCGCGTCAACCTCGGCCTGGCGGGCGGCGCGTTGTTCCTGGTGTTGCGCCATCATTTGATTCGTTTGCGCCTCAAAGTCCGGCATGGTTTCGGCGTTGGCGGCTTCTTGCAGTTGCGGGCTCTCCGCCATGCGTGCGCCCATTTCCGCGACGTCGGGCAGGGCCGCCTGGCGCACCTGGGTTTCGGCGATGGCCGACTGCGTCTGTGCCTGCGCCGCCGCCAGTTGTTCTTGCTGGTCCGCCATCTCTGCGTTGACCGTTCCACCCTGGCCGAGCCACTGTCTGCCGCGATTTTGCAGCTGTTGATCCTGGGCCACGGCGACGGTTTGCCGCATCTGCCCGCCGAGCGCGCCGGCTTCTTCCTGGCGCCCGGCGAGGGCTTGCTGCTGTTGGGTGAGGCGATCCATGCTTTGTTGGGCTTTTTGTAAAGTCCCCTGATATTGCTCGCGGCGTTGGGCGAGCAACGACTGCACCTGCGACTGCGCGGCGGTCTCGGCAGCCACGGCGCCCCAGGACGCCGGCTCTTTCGCTTCCGGCGCTGCAACGGGTTCTTCGGCGCGTTCTGCCGTTGCGGGTTGTTCGCGCGCCGGCTCAGGTGGGTAGATGGCGGTTTCACCGTAATCCTTCTGTATCGCCTGGGCCGCCTGCGCCGCCAGATCGCCCACCTGTTGGCCGGAGATTGCCTGCTTCTGTTCGATCAGCGCCGGGTCGGTCGGGCCGGTCATGTCAGCTTTGGGACGCGGCCCCGCCGAGGTGTTGGTGTGCCGGCGCGTCTGCGCCTGGTCGGGAACCTGCGCTTTCTCATCTCTGTCCAGCGCCTCGGCGGTCGCCTGGCTTTCTGCCAGGAATGCCAGTCCCGCTGATTTGGGATCTGCGGGCTGCTCCGGCGCGGGCTGAACCTCGGCCATTTCCGGCGCTGCCAGCGGGTTGCGGGTCGCTTCCTGGTGCGGGGGCTCTTGCAGGCCGGTGGCTTCTTTCAGGGTGGGGATGCCCATGGGCGTTTTCAATGCGCCTGGGAACGTTTCGAGGATCGCCTGCTGCTCTTGCGCCAACAATCCGGGGATAGACCGTCCGGTTTGCGCCGCCGCCGCGATGCGCTCCGTCGGCGGCAGCCCCATCAGCGATTTCAACTGTTCGCCGATTGGATCGGCGCTCTGTTGGGCGACGGGCCCCTGCGCCTGTGGCGCCGAACTTTCGACTCTGGCCGCAGCGCCTGTCCGGGCCTGATTCTCCGCCGCCTGAGCCGGTGCCTGGAGCCCGCCCGGCGCTTCATCTGCCGTCGGTTTTTGCGCTTCGCTTTCTTCCCGGCCCGGCGCCTGCGCCGCTTTTTTGTCTTCTGTGGGCGCCGGTTGCGGGGACTGTGCGGCCTGTTCGTCTTTGGCCGGGGCTTGTTCCGGAGAAACCGCCGGTTGGGGCCCGGATGGCGTCCCACTTTGCTGTACTTGCGACATAACCTGTTGTAAATAGCGATTGCTGCCCACCTGCCCGATTTTCGCCGCCATCGCCTGTTTTTGCGCCGTCTGGAAATGCGGGTTCCCGAGCTGCGACGCATACGTTGGGGCAGAGCTTGTTCCGTTTGCCGCGATCAGATCGCCGGGCAGACCGCCTGCGTCTACCTGCCCGCCGGTGGGATCAAGCGTCGCCGCAGGTGTGGGGTTGGGTTTGACCTGCTTCTTGTCGGCCGTTTTTTGCTCTCGCTCATTCATGACTATGCTCCTTTCCTTTGAAAAATAATCTAGCAGTCTTTCGTCTATGTAGTCGAATAGTCTGTATCATTTCAACAAAAAGGGGGAAAGTGAGGGTTTGGGGGTGGACTGCGCCTGCCCTCCAAATCCCCACCCCCAGATTCGGGTTCAGGGTGGGGTTTTCGCGGGCGAGGTCCCCTGCCCGC
>DAOUFX010000322.1:0-8691 GCA_034429675.1 Anaerolineae bacterium
CGTCCCGGCGCTGCACAACCTGGGCGGCGAGCTGCTGCTGATCGGCAGCGGCACTTACACGGACGAGAACCCGCTATGAGCAACCAACTCGGCTTACACCACACCAGCACCTACAAGCGCGCCGCGACGGCGACGCTGACGACCGCCTGGCTTTCGATGGACTCGGTGCACAAGCTCAAAATGCTGCACGCGATTGGCCTCTTTCTGGACACCCACGACGCCAACATCAGCGTGAAGATCGAATATCGCGTGCAGGGGCAGACTGCCTGGACGACCGTCCTGGCGGCGGGAACCGGCCAGCGCATCATCGTGCAGGATCTCGCGATTGAGTTCTACCAACTGCAACTGCGCTACACCCTGATCAACGCCGGGAACGCTACACAAGTCGCCATTGCCGCCATCTCGGCGCAATATTCGATGGAGGCGTGATGGGCGATCACAACGACCTGACCTCGATCGGGCGCAAATCCCACTATGAGCTGGAGAACGACCTGGCGGCGCTCCAGGACGATCTGGCGGCCCTGCTGCCCGGCGAAATCCCAGAGATCACGCTGAGCTTTACCGCGACGGCAACGTTACCCGTGGGCGCGAAATACTTTTACCTGCCGCGCGATCACTTCTACGAAGCCGGGCGCAGCCCGCGCCACGTCACGCAGGTCTTGGTGAACGGGGTAGACTGGACGGCGCAGTATGGCGTGATCTGGTCAGAGCTGGCGCGGGGAAACCCGCTGGAAAACCAATGGCCGGGCAATGGCCTGGCCGGCTTCGACGCCACCTACGGCGACGGGACGGTGAAAGACCTGACCTGGTGCCTGCGCCGGCACGTGACGACAGTGCAGGAGGTGTGGACGGTGACGTGGATAGAAAAGCGGATGCTGTTCAATCCAGTGCAGGTGCGCGAGTGCGTGTTGCAGGAGGGGACAACAACTTTGAACCTCAGCGTTCCCTGGGTCAATCAGAAGCGCTACGGCGATCTGGGGACGTTGCACAGTGATCGGAACACGAACGGCTTCATCGCGTCGGGCATCCCGGCCGGGTACAAGCTGTTGGTGTGGACCTGCCAGATCGGGCGCAACGAGGGCAGCGTGTTATCACGTGGCCGACACTGGCGTCCCTGCTCGCGGATGGCGGCGCTCGCCAACACGGATTATCGGATTTTCTCCGGGGACTTCATGAAGACGAGCCGGTTGTACGGGGTTGGGCTGTACAATCCCACAACCGGCGCGCGCTCGGCGGTGAAGGTGGCGGGGTATCGCGGGACGGTGAGTGGCAGCGGTCCCGGCTTCAGAGTGTTGAAGTAGTTTCCCGGGTTGTGCCAGGCCGACGTCTATTACGCGACTAATCAGGATCGTGTCAATTGCTGTGCTCTATCGGGCCTTCTCAATTGCCGGCCTGATACAGTCCGGGACATAGAAGACCCCAGGGGGTGGGTTCCTGGGGTCTTCTTGTTGGGAGGGGAGAACGGCGATAGCGATAATCAGCGTCGCATTACCGGCATATACGCACACCACACGTCCGGCGCTGCATACGATAGGGTGCGCGAAATGGGCGTGGATATCCACCCGACGCCATCTTGCACTTGCAAATAGACTGAACCCGGCGCGCTTTCGCTCGGCAGCGCCCACAGAGTTTGAGATGAATAGGCGCGCCACTGAGACCAAATCACGCCGTCATTGCTCAAGCGCATCCGGCGTACACCGCTGCCGGCATCGCTGGCGCTTGCCGCTAACCACACTGTTCCCGTAGGCGCGGGGCAATTGCCCAAACCGCTGCCGCTAATCACGCTGAGGTTACCCGCTGTTGGCGCGGTGTTGTCAATACCGAAACCGGCTTGTTGTTCGGCCTCGGCATTGCTGACTACATCCGATGCGTAAAAGCGTACTGTGTGTTGCCCCTCGCCGCTGACGGTAAAATCCACCTGATCGCCCGAATGCGTTTGCGGCGTCTGCGCGTCTACACGATATTGAATCTGCCCCACGCCGCTCGTGGCGTGCCCGCTGCCGCGATCTACAGCCGTCAAGCGCGCCTGCACCGTGCCGCTATACCAGGCTTTGGGGGCAGCGCTATTTAGCGTAAGCGTCGTGACCGGCGTCGCGCCGTCAATCCGCAAATCCAGGCGGCGACTCACGGCTTCGTTCAGCGCCGGATCGCTGACTGCAAAGGCTATGTCCACCTGTCCCCACATGGCTTGTTGTGTATGAGTCCAGGCAGCGCCCTCGCTGCGCGCGCCGCTGACGCCGCAGCTATCCCCACTGCACCGGAACTGCAACGCCCCTAGATGATTTTCAGGATCGGATGCCGTTCCGGCGAACGTCCATTGTGATTGATTGCTCCAGATCAAAGTTGAAGCATTGCCGTTGGCCGTATCCAAACTAATCGTGGGCGGATCGTCGTGGATGACAATGGAGCGCGTCCCGCCCAATCCCTCCTGAACATTGCCGGCCTGATCTTCTACATTGACCCGCAAGACAAGCTCTGTTTGATTGCGAATCCCGTTCAGGGAATAAACAGCGGCGTATACACAACTATTGCCAGGAGCGCAATCGTGGTCGTCAACGCCGGCCACCACCCACCCCGCGCCGCCCACATTGACTTGAAATGTCGCTCGCGTCACACCGGCGCTGTTACCGTCGCCGCTCACTTGCGCCGTCAAATCTACTGCATAGTTCACGCCTGCGCCTGCCGCCGGCGACGTATAGCCGCCCGACAAAGAGGTTGGAAATACAAAGACTTGCTTATCGTAGGTCGCCCAGGCCGGGCTGAAGCGAACGTCGCCGCTCGGAGTATCTTTGACGATATCGAATTGCAAAGTGTAATAGCCGTATCCCCAATTAGGAATACTGCCTACAAGGAAATACGTCCACGCCGATGAACCTTGCTGTAAACCGCACAAACTTTGACTCACTTCGCCAATTTCAGCGACATGCCCTTCACGCTGCCACCAATACCGCAAGCGGTAATTGGATACAGCTACGCCATCGCATGTCCAGTTGCTCAACCCGGTGTTTTGCACCAGCGCCGCAGCCGGCAGTGTAGCTCCTCGTACCAGGACCGGCACAGGTTCGAGAAGAGCGCCATCAAACTTCAAAGGATTCCAGCGGTCCACCGGCGAAAGCGCCGTCACGATTTGTTTGTTGTTGTCACGAATATGCACGTCGGTGTAATAATGGAAGAGAATCTGCTCGGTGCGTGTCCATTGCACATTCCACGGTAAATATGAGTCTGGATAGTAAATTGGCCCGCATTGATTCCCCTCAGCCCAGCGATTCGCACCCTCCTGGCTCATGCCATAAGTAATTCCGGCAGTATTGGCCGCTGGGCAGGGCGTATTGAGATTGCTCACTGGCTCCTCTACGCCAATCAAATAGGCGCGGTCGCCGCTGGAGGTGGTACGATTGACAATATCGCCCACAAAATTTGTGCGGGCCGGAAGAAATGTAGGATTGCTGGGATCATCCCATGACAGATAATAGCCTGATCCAACAGCATTGCAGACCTCGTGTTGATCATCATTCAAATTGTTGCTGGCACAGGGAATCGCGGGGTTATCCAGAGTTTCAGTATTCAGGCTATCGAATTTCCAGGGAATGAAGGCTTGATTCGTTGTTGAATTCTCCAGAAGTTGCTTATTGCCTGTGTAGTGGTAAGCATACGACCGAGCCACAATCGCTTCCGCATTCACTGTGATGTCAGCGAAGCCATTTGGGTTGGTTTCTTGCGCGACGACGTCCAACAGGTAGTCATTTTGATATGAGAGTGTGGGGTAGGCACTCCCGTAAGGATAAGGTATAACCGGGCTAGCACATGTATAAGGGGATTGGTTATCACAGAACACAGTGCATCCATAGTGAGCATCACCTGGACTACAGTTAGTCTCACCCAATGCTACTCCGTACGAATCAAGCCAGCGCATCCTTAGTTCACCACTCTCAATCTGTGAAGGGGGGGACCAAGTTGGCGTTGGCGCAAGTATTTCGGATGCTACCGCGTCGGTAAAAGTGAAACTTGCCCCACAATAAATCAATAGAAGCATAACAAGTAGATAAGCATATCGCCAATCTAGGGAGGACTTGGTCATTGCCGGACCTCCACTTCAATTTCACAGATGCGCCATTCGTCAGATTCGCTCTGTTTCGAAGCAAACTGACCACACGACACAAAGATGTTTTTTTCATTTGTTGTCCATTGAATACCCAAGTTATTCGTCGAAAATCTATGATCTGGCAATATATCCTTAACTTTGCCAGCCACTGCGTCTACCAAATAAAGGTTCTTAAGACCACTATTCGGCTCATTTTCATCAGCAACCGTGATTAAGAAAGTATAAGTGTCAGGTAACCAATAACTGGAATACACATACCTTCCATCAAAATCAATTCCCCGCTTTTCTCCTGTAGCCATATCTATTATCATCAACTCGCTTATGCGGAGCATATCGCCTTCGCGGATGCCATACGTTGTGATCAAAGCCATATATCGGTCGTCATCACTCCATCGAGGCCAAAAACCTTGTCGTTTATCCGTGCCTACCTGTCCGAGATCCAATCTGCATATTTGCCCGGTTGCGCGATCCTGAATGTAGAAGCCCTCGTAGCTATAAATAGCAATATGTGTGCCGGCAGGATTCAAATCCATACCAGGACGACCTGACAAATCAAGGGTTGCAAGACCGAGCGTTTGCGCCGTAAGCGTAGGATCACTGTACGAGACATCCACAGTCTGTAACTGTTGTACGGCTGTTCTGTTCAGTCGCACAATTTGTTGGTGAACAGCATCCACGACTATTGCACCGCTGGGGATATCGGTAGCCAAATCAATGACGGGCTGATCTATCCCATGACTAAGGCGCAGCATTTGCTTTCCATCGGGCAATCGCTCAACAAACAACACACTTTGATCGGTGTCCAGCCAAACCGGTTCAAAACTTGTCAATTGCGCTTCAACATAACGCCTACGCTCGCCAGTTTGCGGATTGAAGGTTTCAATGACTCTTTTGGGAGAGTCGCTGACAGGATGACTACGGAGAAGTAGACTTTGCGTTCCTGAAATCCATTGCAATAAAGCAACCTCTGTCGTGCTGGTTAATACTATCCTTGGTTCTGCAAAAGTATAAGCATCTAGTGGCAATATAGCTTGCGCGGGCACAGCTTGTGCGTCGAAAGTACACCAACTGATTTCCGTAGTGGTTTCTTGACTTGCAGTCATGTTTATAGAGCTTGATGAAATGGTGGGTGTACCTATGATCGATACCACAGCCTGCATAGTCGTCGGCGCATTTTTTGTGGGCATCGTCGTTGGCGGCGTCTGAGTCGTCGGCACCGAGCGTGACGCCAACAATAGGATCGGGGCAAAATTGGCTATAAACACCATTAGAATGACAATCGCTATACTTCCTATTAGGTAAGTGATCAGTTTTGACGTTTTCATTTTTCCTCCTTTCAAAAATAGCTGAGAACAGCAACGCCCCCGGCATTTGACGCCGGGGGCGGGTGTGGTACTCTATTCCCACCACGGCGCGGTCATCGCCGATGGTTATTGCCCCGGATGCTCGTACATCGCGGGGCAATTTGTTTTTGTATGACAACTCCAGTATAACCGGTTTAGTTAAAGTGCAAAGGTACACAGACCACAAGATTTTAAGAGAAAGAAAGATAAAAAGACTCCGATCTTTCTTCGAGTCTTTTCTTTTTCTTTCTTATCCACGCCTGCTATCGGTGCATTTGCATAGACGATATTGTGCATTTGCATAGTATCGTGTAGGCTTTTGTTCAACGGATGCATCAATAGCCGTGTGCTTTGTGCGTGGGTTTGCACGGTATCTGGCGTCAAAGAAAAAGCCCCGGTCAGTTGTCCGGGGCTTCCTCTTTGAGGTTCTATTGATGCATTTGCACAGTATATTCTATGCATTTGCATCAATAGAATCACCAGAGGGCGGGATCGAGGCCGTGGGCCACGATCCAAGATTCGTGGGCGGTCTGGAGTTCGGCGCGGAGATCGGCGACCTGAGTGGGGTGCAGCAGCGGCAGGGATGTGCGCACGCTGATGGTGTAGACGCGGTGACGGCGGTCGCCGGCGGCGCTGATTTCGGCGACACCTTCGGCCTGGAGGGTATCGAAGGCGCCTGACTGGTGCAGGATCCATTCTTCGCGTTCTGGTTCGCCGATAGGATGAAGCACTTCCAGGGTTGCACCGGGGGTGTGCGGCGGCGCAACGCGGTTGCGGCCGGTGAGAGCCTGGCTGCCGCAGGGTACCTGGCGCGCCAGTTCCGGCACACTCCAGCGGCGCGGCGGCGTCCATTCGCTCTTTTCGGTGCGGATGTCGGATTGGCGGATGACCTCCCAGACGCGCCAGGCGGTGCGGCCCAGCAGTGGCGCCCAGAAGCGACAGGCATATTCTGGGATCGGGAACCAGCCGGCCACTTTGCGGGTGTTGGAGGGATCGAAGTCGGGAGCCTGCCAATCGGAATCTATGGATTCCTGTTGTGATCCTGTGGATTGTCGCGGAGGTTCCTCGGTCACAATGAAGCGGGCGCTGACGCCGTTGCCGGTGATGCGATGGAGGGTGCGCTCAATGAGGGTGTAGAGGCGGTGTTCGAGCCATTCGACGGCGTAATGGTTTTTGACGGCGACGATGAGGACGTGGGACTCCTCATCGTAGGCGCTGCATTCCGAGCCGCGCAGCCAGGTGTCGAAGGTGGCGCGGGTCATTTGCAGTTCAAGCTCGCTGAGGGCTTGCTGCCAGAGGGTTTGTGGTTGGGTATTGTTCATAGGTCAATCACCCGTTGTTCGTTGTGGACGAGTTCGAAGTCGGGCGGCGGGAGGATCATGGGCGACGCCGGCGTTGCAGTGGGCGGCGCGGTGTTGATGCGCACGGCGCGGACGACGTCGAGGGTGTGGTTCATCCCAGTGTCCAGCCCGCTCTTTTCGGCGCGTGCTAATGCGCCCCGCGCATACCACGCCCCGACGCCAGCGACGGGCACCAGCATGGTGGCAAGGATGGCCCAAACGCGGAGTGTGCCTGTATCTATCTGGTCACCCAAAATGACCAGGACGATGGCCGGGATACCCGCTGCACACAGTCCGCCGATCAGCAGCATTTGCTTGAAAGAAAGTGCCGTGTTGGTCGAATTCTCCATAAGGTCCTCCTTAAGAAAGTCCAAAGTCGAAAGTCAAAGGTCAAGAGTCGGATGTGCCTGAAACTATGTAGGCCCCTCTACGGGTGAAAATAGGCGCGGAAGGGGGTGTGTAGTAGTTTCAGGCACATAGTTTCAGGCACGGGCAATATTCCATTGCTCATTCCATCTCCATAACGGTGTAGCCTTCGCTCTCCAGCCATTCGAGGGCGGCCTGGCCGAGGTGGATGAGGCGATCGGCCTTGTCGCTGCCGGGACGATCGCCGGTGGTTTCTTCGGCGAAGTCCTGGAAACGCCGGCGTCCCATCTGCTGCTGCGCGGCTATCAGGATCGCGCCAATCTCGGCGGCGGTGAGGTTATCTTGAGGCCGGTGGGCCGGACCGGGGGCATCGCCGAGGTCGTCCACTTTGATGGCGTCCCACGCCGGCAGTTCGGCCTCGCCGCCCGATGCCTGGGCGATGTCGGTTTCTTCGGCGAAGGCCATCTGGGCGCGATGGATGGTGTCCACACTGACGGCATAGCCGTCGCCGCGGCCCAGCAGGTAATCGGCGCGCGGGGTGCTGCCGCCCACGGCCACGCGGCTGGCCACGTCGTCGGTGACTTTGAGGGCGAGGCGTCCGGCCAGGTTGCGCGCGACGCGCGGCCCGCCGAGAGCTTTGACGGTGGGGTGTTGGGTAGTGAGCAGACAATGGACGCTGACTTCTCGACCCAACGTCACCAGGCGGGTGATCGCTTCGGCGCAGGAGGCGTCCGCGATGATCTCCTGAATTTCTTCGACGACGACGACGAGGCGGGTGTTGTCTCCCGGATTGTTGAAGCGACGGTTCATCTCGGTGTTGGCCCACAGAAGCGCGGTTTTCCATTCGAGGGGGTTGGCGGCGATGGGGCCGATACGTCCGCGCAGGCAAGCGAGCTGGCGCAGGCTGTGGCCGCGCTTGCCGTCCACCAGGATGAAACGGTTCTGCGGATCGCGGGCGAGCTGCACCAAAGCGGTGTGGACGCTGACGGTTTTGCCGCTGCCGGTCGTTCCCGAAAACAGCCAATGCGGGGTACGATCCAGACTGAAGCCGATGGTGATGGTGTCGCCCATTTCGTTTTTACCGGCAATCCAGCGCCCGTCGCCGTCCGGGTGTCTGCCCAGGGCGGACAGCGGGATGTTGGTTTCGGCGAGGGCGTCCGGCCAGGGGGCGTCCAGGCGCAGGTAGCGCCCCGACATAAAGGCGTTAGGGCGATTGCGACCGAAATCCCAGGGAATCATCTGGCGCAGAAGGGCCGCGTCGTCGCGGGTGAGGACGCGCAGGAGCGCGCCGGTGTGCTCGGCGGCCCAGAGTTCCAATGCGCCGGCGCGCGGCCCGGCGATGCCGCGTAGGTGGATGGCGTGTACCGGGACGCCCAAGACGCCGCTGCGGGCGTTGCGATCAACGATGCCGGCAAACTGTTGCAAAAGTTCCTCTCTGGTTTGCATATTCACCTCTCTGAAGTACACTGAGAGGTAGAGACAAGTCCGGAAAACAAATCTCTACCGAACGGGCGCAAGCAATTGCGCCCGTTTTGGGTTG
>DAOUFX010000323.1:0-35107 GCA_034429675.1 Anaerolineae bacterium
GCGCAAATGCAGAAAATCGCTATAATTTGAATGTCCATGGATTTCCTCCGCTATTGTTTTGGTTTGGTACCCTATACTATAGCGTGAAATCCATGGTTTTTGTCTCCCTCTTTAGGTAGCAACTTGGGTTATTTACGTTTACTTCAGCGTGTCGCAGAAGAGGTAAAAAAATTTTGATTGCACTTAAAATGTGTGTCATTGTGCGAGTCTATATCGTATTGAAAAAGAACCACAGGGTCTTTGAGTTACATCCCACACGGAGGAGATAAAAAGTGTCGTACTCAATTATAGGAAGTATGTTTTACCGTCTGGTTACATGTTTTCTCATTTTATCAATTAAAGTGCCCCCCAGTTCTGCTTGGACGAGATTGTCGGCACAGTTTTCAGGCGGATGGAGGTTTTTGGCCTGGGACAGCTCAATCGTCTGGGCTGTTGGTGGGGTCCACTATGGAACGGATGTATTATTCGGTCATGACAGCCCGGTACCATCGCGATACAGGTAGCACTTAACCGTCCGCCGTTCAACCTGCACATCCGGGGGATCCACCTGGCGGCAAATATCCATCACTTGCGGGCAACGGCCCGCAAATTTGCATCCCACCCGGCCGTATTCCTTCACCTCCGTCGTGCCAAGCGAAATATGCTTGGCCCAAGACTCTCTCTCTTTGGGCGCGGGTTCAGGCACCGATTCGATGAGAAGCTTGGTATAGGGATGGAAAGGCCGGTTCAGAACATCATCCACCGGTCCAGATTCGACGATATAACCGCGCAGCATAATTCCGATGCGGTCGCTGATGTAGTAGGCCGTCGCCAGGTCGTGCGTGATGTAAATGACGCTCACCTTCTGTTCATCACGGAGCTTGCGGAACAGGTTGACGATTTCCATGCGCAGCGAGGCATCCACCATCGAGACAGGCTCATCGGCGAGGATCAGCTTGGGCTGGGAGATGAGCGCCCGCGCGACCGAAACGCGCTGGACCTGGCCGCCGGAAAGCTCGTGGGGATAGCGCCGGCTCACTTCCTCCAGCGACAACCCCACATGACGCAGCGCATCATCTACAACCGGGATTGATTCACGACGATTTGATGCAATCCCAAAATTTACAGCCGTATCCATCAAGTAGGCGTCTACCCGCCGTAAGGGACTGAAAGTCTCGAACGGGTTCTGGAACACCGGTTGAACCTTTTTCATGAACTCTTTAAATTCGGACCGCTTACGAATCTCTGCCAGATCGCGTCCTTCAAACAGCACTTTGCCCCGCGTGGGTTCAAGGTCGCGCAGGAGCAGGCGCGCGAGGGTGGTCTTGCCGCTGCCGCTTTCGCCCGCCAGGGTAAAAATTTCCGGACGATCCTCATCCAGCGAGAAGGAAATGTCATTGACGGCCGCCAAGAGTGAGCCTCCCAGGAGCCCACCTATATGAAACTCGACTGTGACATGTTGAACATCCAGCAGTTTTTCGGTTGTGCTCATAGGGAGGTCTCCTTGACCAGGTGGCAGGCCACCCGATGATTTTCGCGAACCGTGATCAAAGCGGGCGCTTCAGTCCGGCAAATCTCCATCACTTGAGGACAGCGTTCGTGGAACCGGCAGCCGCCTGGCGGGTTGGCGAGGTTGGGGGGGGCGCCGCGTAAACTGGCTTTGGTTGACCTTTCACCGATCATCGGCAGCGAGCGGATGAGATGTTGGGTGTAGGGATGGAGCGGCGCATTGAAAATGCTGTCGGTCGGCGCTTCTTCGGCAATACGGCCGGCATACATGATCATTACCCGGTCGGCCACGTTGGCATGCACGGCCATGTCATGGGTTACCAGGAGGACTGTATTGTGGCTCAGGGCCTGGATATCCTTAAGCATCTGTAAAACGCCGCGCTGAACGACGACATCCAGGGCGGTGGTTGGCTCGTCGGCAATAATCAGGCTGGGACGGAACACGGTTGCCAGGGCAATGGCCACCCGCTGCCGCATTCCACCAGAAAGCTGGTGCGGGTAAGAGTCCAGTACCTCGGTCGGGAGTCCCAGCCGGTTGACATGCTCGCGCATCTGGGCGAGGAATTGCTTCTTATCCGGGATGCCTTCGTGGGTACCAACAATATCCTCGAAGGTCTTGATAACCTTCCGCACCGGATTGAGAACGCTCATGGATCCCTGCATCACATAAGAGATTTCCTTCCAGCGCACAGTGCGCCGGAGCTCTTCTTGGGATATATGCACCATGTCAACGTCATGGGCCCCGAAATGATAGGTAACGCTGCCCGAATTCACTTTGAGTGGCGGCTTGACATTGCCTGAGATCACCTTGATCAGGGTGGTTTTGCCACAGCTCGACTCACCGGCCACGCCATAAATCTCATCCGGCATGAGGTCAAAAGAAACCCCATCAACCGCCCGTACGGTCCGGGAGATGCCATAGATCTCAGTCCGGTAGTAAGCACAGAGGTTTTGTACGCCTAATAACGCCACGGGTTATCCTCCCAACAAGCGCAAGCGGGTTCGTGGATCAATGTACTCATTGATGCTTGCGAAGAACAGATACAGACCGAGAAACAGGGCGATGGCCACCAGCGCCGGCGCAGCGATCCACCACCAGACCCCCGCCACCAACGCTCCGTGCTGGTTGGCCCAGAAGAGTGCGGTTCCGATGGAAGGGGTAGTCAGATCCGAAAGCCCCAGCACACTCAACGTAACCTCCATTCCAAGTGACCACAGCAAGTTATTAATGGTGGTGGCAAACACGATTGGCAGCACGAAGGGCAGGTGCTCGTTGATCGTGATCCAAAATCCGCTGGTCCCGGAATAAAACGCGGTCCGTGTAAATGAGCGCTCCTTCAGGCTCAGCACCTGGGAACGAATCAGGCGGGCGTCATAGGGCCAGCCAAAGAATCCCAGGACGACGCCGAGCAGGAACAGGTTCATCATGTTGCGCAGCAGGAAACCCAGCAGAATCAGGATGGGCAGCAGGGGCATAATCACGAAGCTGTCGTTGATGGACATCAGCACCCGGTCGAGCCATCCGCCCTGATACCCGGCGGTGAGACCAACAATAATGGCGATCACGCGCGATATAGCCGCCGTAATTACCCCCATGATCAGCGAATTGCGCACCGCAAAGGTCAGCCACCAGAAAATGTCCTGGCCCCGGGAATTGGTGCCAAAAAGGTGTTCAAGCGATGGGGGGGCGTCCATCGCCACCACGAAAGTTTTGTTCGGATCATAAGGAGAAACGAAAGATAGCAGAACCATCACCGCCACGGCTGTTAATAGAATAAAGGCGAAACGGAAGCGTCCGTCGTATCGGAGCAGGTCACGCAAGACTTTCAACACAGATTGACCTCCTATTGATAGCGTACCCGCGGATCGAACAGCGGGTAAATTAAATCCATAAGAAAAACGGCCACAGCCACACCGATGATCGAGTAAATGGCGATGCCCATAATCATGGAATAATCGTTCCTGAGGACCGCCGCCATGGTCAGCATACCAAGCCCCGGGAAACCAAAGACAACTTCCATGATGAGGGCGCCGCTGAAGACCGCTCCAAGCGACATAGCCAGCCCGGTGATCTGTGGCAGCAAGGCGTTGCGCATGATGTAAGCGTTGAGGATTTTCCTTCCTTTCAACCCGGCGGTTTCAGCATAAACCACATAGTCCTCGGAGATGATGTTGGAGGTGAGCGATTTCATACCGATAAACCAGCCGCCAAACCCGACCAGCACGAGAGTGGCCACCGGGAGCACGGAATGCTTAATGTAGGTCAAGATAAACCCGATAGACCAGCTGGGCCGAGTCCCGATTGGGTAAGCCCCGCTGAAGGGGAAGATTGGGAGGAAAAAGGCAAACACCACCAGCAGGACGACGGCGACAATGTAGTAGGGGATAGGGCGGACCGCCTGGCCCAGCACCTCGATCACGTTCAAAACTTTGTTTTTAGGATAGTAGCTGGACAGGGCGCCGAACAGGTTGCCAAAAATCCACGAAATAATCACGGCAGTGATCAACAGGCTGAGCGTGTAAGGCATGGCCTGGCCAATCATCTCGGACACCGGGGTCGGGAAATTAGCGAGCGACGGGCCGAGGTCGCCCCGGAGCAAACGCCCCCAAAACGCAAAATACTGCTGGACCGGACTGCCGGACAGGCCGTACAGATCGGTCAGAGCGGCGCGCATTGAGGCGATGGATTGGGGATCGAGGGTCTCACCCCGCGCCATCATCATGGATATCTGCGCCTCTACCGGGTCCGTGGGAGAGAGCCGGGGAATGATAAAAGTGACCGTGATCCCAACAAAAGTGATCGTTAAGAATTGAAGGAAGCGCGGAATTAAATAACGGAGTATGAACTTTCGCATTTGGACTACCTCTAACATGAAACCCCCTCCACCGTGGCTGCCGTTTTGGACAACCACGGTGGAGGGGGAGAATGTTGCCACTGCCTTTCTTCCTCGATTATCGCGTCCAATTCATTGGCGCCAGCCCAATGAGGAACGCAACCTTTGCAGCGGCGAGATCATGCATTCTTGGGTTTAATCTTGACGAACATATACTTGGTGTTACCCCAGTTCGGCACCGGATCGGTATAGGGATCATCCACAGATGCATACCCGGTGAAGTAGGTGGTGTCCATGGTCGTGAAGACGTTGTATGCCATGATGGGGGTAATCGGCATATCCTGTGCGGCCAGCTTGCAGTACTCCAGCCCCAACTCGACGCCCTTGGGATCGTCGAACGAGATATTCTGGATGCTTTCGATGATCTTGTCGAGTTCGGGGTTCTTCCAGCGCATGCTGTTGCTGCCGGAAGCGGGTTCGCCGCTCGCTACGTAGAACTTTGAGTGCCAGGACTGGAGGAAGAAGAACAGGTCGGGGTGCCCACCCCAGGTCTCGATCGTCCAGGCCAGGCTGGCGCTGTATTCGCCGCTGCTCATGATGGGCCAGAGATTGGCCTGTGCATCGAGGGTGGCGTCAACGCCGAAAGCCTTCCAGGTTTCGACGATCGCCGCGGCAGCCCGGTTCATGGTTGGGTTGCCGTCACCCATGCTCATGAGCGGCACCATGAAGGGGGAACCATCAGGCAAGGTCCACTTGCCGCCAGTCTTCTTCATGCCGGCGTCGAGCATCAGCTGTTCGGCAGCCTGGACATCGTATTTCCACCAACCGGCGCCAATGTATTGCTTGATGATTTCGGGATCGGTTGGCACCAGGTCGCCCAGGCTCTGGCGGGCTAAATCGGCAATCCGTTGAGCGGCGGTCGGATCGTAAGGCTTGTAGTCCTCCCCACCAACCTTGATAGAAAAGTCATTCAGCCAGCCTTCCAGCGGCGTGTGATAGTACTTGGGGTACATACCGGTCGGCGGCACGTGGATGGCGGAGATGGTTGCCGCGCCTTTGTAGGAAGCCAGGGCGACCTGAGCAATATCAATCGCCAGGGTCAATGCCCAGCGGACTTCCTTTTTGTCCAGGCCGGGTTTTTCGTTGTTGTAGATGACCGCCGGCAGGGTCGGATCGGGGTGAGCCCAGGGGAAGGACGGGAACCAGCCAATCGAGGTCGAGCTGTTCTTGGCCAGCGTGATGCGCCCTTCGGGAGTGCAGTCGTGGATGACATCCAGCTCATGCGCCGTTTGGGCAATAACGCGCTTGTCGCTGGGGCCCGGGTCAATGTACATGGCGTACTTGACCGCCACGTCGCCCAGGAGGGCAACCGAGGTCTTCTGCCAATCCTCACGGCGCTCCCACAGGTACCATTTGCCGTTTGGATCAAAGTCCTTGAGGGTATAGGCGCCCAGGCTGACCGGCGGGTTGAACTTGAACGCCACCGGGTCTGCCTCCTTTTCAAAAATGTGCTTGGGCATGATGTAACAGGCGCCCCAGCGTACGGTGAAGGCAGCGTGGAAGCGTGAGTTAGGAGCCTTCAGGTGGAAGACAACCGTGTATTTGTCGGGTTGCTCCAGCTTGTCAATGTTGCCCGTGAACAGGCCATTACTGCCCAAGCCGGCGTTCTTCATAATGGTATCAACGGTATAGTACAAGTCATCCGCCGTGAACTCGACGCCATCGCTCCACATGAGGCCCTGGCGCAGCTTGACCGTCATCTGGGTGAAGTCAGCATTGTAGATCGGCGGCTCAGCGGCCAGAGCATTGTCCCAGACGCCATTGACGCCTGCATTCGGGTCAATGTACCACAACGCATCCAGGGCCAGCTGTTGGAGGCCGCACACCCAGGAGCCGCTGTAGCCGTTCCGCCAGCGGTTGAAGTCATCTGCCGGTTGCACAGTCCCCGACGGGTTCTCCAGGATGAGGCACTGATCCCTGGGCACGCCTGGCGCAACTTCCTTTACGGCAGGCGCAGTGGTTGGCTGATCTCCAGACGCAGTGGTTGGCGCAGCGGTTTCTTCGCCCTTACCTGGCTCTTGGGTGGAAGGGGGGCGCGTGCAAGCCGCCAGCGCGGCAGTCGCTGAAAATAATGCAGCTTGCTTCAAGAACTCACGTCTTGTCAAATTGATTTTCATTTTCATTTCTTCCTCCAGATGAACAGAATAGGGGTATACACATACTATTGCCACAGTCCCGAAAACAGGGTGATTTTTCGGGGTTTCTTGGGAGGTATTTGTTGAGCGTCAGGTGGGAATGAGTGAACGCATCTACTTTTTCGAGTGCGCCGATCAGACACGCAGTGTGGCTGTTATCTTCCGGTTTAATAATCAGTGAGATTATGTAGCTATTGAGAGCAAAAAGGTTAGATAAACGCCGTCAATCATTATAGCATGCGGAATGGAGCGTGTCAAACCATTCGTTTTATGTATCAGGTCACCGGTTTGACCGGGCGGCGGGTCCGGGGCTAAGCATACGAGGCTTTGCGGGCTGTGAGGGTAACCCAGGAGACGGGAGCTTGCGTCAAATAGCGAAGTGGAAGATGGATGTTTTGCGCTTTGTTTGTGGCGGGGTTTTAGTGAGTATCGGCGTTGCGCTTCGGATGCAGACGGCGCAGCGATAGATGGCGCCGCATTCGCAGCGGATGCGGTGTTCGTATACGAATTTGTCTTCGCGTTCGATGCGGGTGAGGATTGCGGAGATTGGGCCATCTCCTGAGATTACTTTGGCCCGTCCTTCCGCGACGGCGGCGGTCCAGTGGTGTATGGCGGCAATGTAGTCTCCGACCTGGGGGTTCTCTGGGATCGTGATGCAGGTCGGGCAGTTGGTTTCACTGTCAGTGTTGGTGGTCATAGCTCAAGTATATCACGTCAATCAATGCGGACGGCGACGACGCGACCGGTGGTTTTGGCGATGATGCGGGTGAGCGGGGAAGCGGGTGGGGCTGGATTGTCAAAGGGCGGAGCGACTGAAGTTGGGCGGGCTTTTGTCAAACGAAAACAGTGCCAGTTTACGGATGGGAAGTAGGGCATTTGCATTCAAACATTACGCACTCAGTTATCATTCTCTTCTTTCCATGATGCATACCATAGCATCAATAATAAAATGCCGACCCAAAGGTTCCCCCAGGGTGGTTGGATGTACTGTGAGCAAAAGATATACAAAGCCCAAGGAAGCATTCGTAGCCCATAGCCACCTAGAATAAGAGTGATCTGACTCCATTCAAAGATTGGTAGTGTTATTTGTGTCTCTGAAATGAATGATCGAGCATGTCCATGCGCTTGCGAACGGCTTAGCTTCCACTCCAATATTGCACCGGGGATGAAAATCGCTCCTAGTAGAAGGATTTGTGCTGCAGGCGACAGTGTCTTCCAAAACCCCACTGCTATAAACCAGAGCCAGACAAGCCAAGTATAGAACGAAGAAACTCCCCCGGCTATTGAAGTGGCTCCAAGTACGCGAACTAGTAGCAATAATTTGGTAGATAGTGACCAATGTTCCAGCGCTTTAGGCGGGGTGCGCCAATAAAAGACCATCGCTGTCAATAGCGGCAGGAACATCATAAGGGCGGCTGGCCAATTGATAAATACAGAGAATGGTAACGGGACAGTTTTTTGGCTAATAAGGAGTAGCAGTCCCACTAACAAGTGAGGAACACCCAGGACAAGATTGACCATCCCTAGTCGCCGGAGAGCTGTTGGCGCACTCATCCATCTCCAAAGACGTTCGGCGTTCTGAATGTCAGAGGATGGTTCATCCAAACCAACGTTGGTGTAAAGAACTGGTAAACACCAATCCCATGTTTGTGGTAAATGCGCAGCAATTCCTGCCCGTCCTGCAGCGACAGCGTATGCTACGTCATTGCCGCGCTGCAGTTCAGCATAGAATGTCTCGATGAAGTAACGTGCCGCTTCTTGTAGGATGTCGCCTTGAATCGCTACCACATAGGGCAAGCCATGGTAAATTAGTTCCAAGGCCACACTTCTCGCTACATTGGCTCCACCATGGCAAGCGTTAAGAACCACCAATTGCACTGTAGGGGTGAATTCAAGAAGGTGTTGGAGTTGCTCTCCATTGATCCATTGACTTTCATAGGCGGCATCCAAAAAGCGTAGATAGCTACGTTCGGTCGTTTTTATGTCAGTTGCGCTTTTCAATACTTCTCCATGTCCTAGAAAGTGCAAAATATGGTAGGCTTGTTCTTGTAGGACGCTTAGTAATTGCTCAATTGACCCTGGTTCTGTGACCAGGCTATAAACCCCCGGTTGAGTTGCTGCTGGTATTCTTTGTTGTTCCATCTCACGAAGTGTCGCGTCAATCTGATATTTTTGTGGGTTGATGGGTGCATGTGCGATGACATGAACGATATTGAATGGCGGCGTCATTTCCAGTGGACTGCGGCGTACAGCATCAACCAATCGCCGCGTCACTAACACTCTCGGGGAGCGCGCAAGAAAAACGCCGGTGGATTCAAAGAAGAGCAACTCCCAGGGTAATCCCAACAAGCGATCTGCCTTATCCCCGGCCCGTGCCTCAAGGATCAAGCTCAATCCATGCCCTTTTTCAAATATCTTTTGTACTAGACGCGGGAAAGTTTGTTGAAATGCCAGGGGCAAAAGCGCGTAGAGACGCTGTCCAATTGTACTCAGATCTTCAATCATCGTGTCTGTCATTGTGGGGATTTGGAAGCGGCTGAAGAATTGGCCATTTGTCAGGTTTTGAGAGAAAAGGTCTTGAAGTTGTTGTAGTTGATCAGCAATGTTCACTTCGAATGCCCCGCCCGACAGTGGAGGCGGTGAGCGGCGAATTTCTAACTGGAAGGCGTTCTCGTTGGCGTAATGAATTTGGCGAGTGAATCGCAGTACAATGGTATCAAAAATAAGAGGGGAAGATTGACCTTTCATCTTTTATCACCCGATTTGTAGATTTCCCTGGTGTTGTTTTAAGTGTATCCATAGTGCTGTTGGCCATGCGCCATCCGATGCACTGTCGAGAGAACTATCAGAAGTGTAGAGATCGCTACGCAATTCTTGCAAAGTTTGAAGCGCGAGCTCCAACTCTGCACCGTTCTGAAAGGTGAGTAAAGCATCGCGTACACGATGCAATGTGAGCCATGGGGAACCTTTTTTGTCAAGCCATTCCTCGCTTATGCAAAGCTTGTTACTCAAAGTATGAATCCATCGTTGAAGGTCGAGGGGCTTAGTGGCTTCTATTGCCAATGCCGCATAGCATTCAGCCACCGGTTTGAGTGAAGCGGTTAGCGATGGTAATAGATAGTAGATGGCGTCTGCTCCACCATCTTGCAGGCTCATGGTCACCAGCAGTTGATGCTGATGGGTAGCGGAGAATCGGCGAAAAGTACGGCTTACGACTGGACCAAGTCCGCTTTGTTTTAGTAGGATCAGTATGGCAGCGCTTTGCATCATAAAGGGGATTTCCGGGGAAAATATGAAATGTAGGTAGCAGATAGGGAGGAAAAGAGCCGTCCGCCCAACATAAGTTGTATACCATCTATGTTGTGAGTTGAAACGTAGCGGTAAGATATTGGATACTAATGCGAGTAGCGTGGCGTCCAGTCCCAATCCTCCGACTGTACTCATAGCAATAGATAGTGCAACCTGGATAGTTCTTACGGTTGTAGCGTGGAGACCCAATCCATTTATTCCTTTATTCGGAAGCACTGGATAAAGGTAAATGATGGAAGAGATCAAAATCGCTGTGGACAACAGCCGTACATTCCTCGCTCGCCGTTGCCATGTTAATGCGGGCATATATCCTGAGACGCCACCAGGCCGTAATCGTTCATGTTTGTGCTGTAGCGTTTCTCGTTGCAAAAATACCCACAATACACTTACATCCGAGATAAGTTTGCCAAGATAAAACGGCGCCCCGATTAGGAGGCCCCACCATTGCCAGAAACCGAAATGGATACCCAACCCACATAAGAAAGCAATGCCTGCCAACGGGGGAGTGTAAGCATAAAGTAGCCAAAATTGCGCTTCTCCGAGAATTGAGATGAGGAAAGCACAAAACATCTGTACTATTAAAGGTATCATCAAAACTACTGCGACCATAGGTTTCCAGTCCACGTCAGTGAGATATGCAACCAGGAGTTCTCCTCCTATAGCGCCTCCCCATATTCCCATGCGCAGGTACCAGGCCGGCCACCAGATTTTGTTGTGGTAATTGCGCATGGCCAGCAGGAATGCAACTGAGTCGTATTGTTGCCAGACAAGCGCATGGAGTAACTTTTTCAGACGTGACACTTATGGTTCCTTGTTGGCGCATAGATATAGTAGAGTCTCTGGATCTGCCGCTACTAAAATTGCATAGCGTTGGGCGAAATCTTGTGCTTGTGTGATCGGTAGGCCGAGAGTCTCTTGCGCAACATGCTGTGCATGGCTTTCCAAATATAATGTCAGCTGTTCTGTTTGGTGCAACCGTTTGATCTCGGCGTTTGACAGGACGTTCAATAGCGTGTGTGTGGTAAGGTAAGAGGCGGCCAGGGTTTCTAAGGGGGTGAATTTATCTTGTCCGAGTGTATTCCACGCTTCTTTAGGTTTGAGGGAGTAATGATTGATACTCCGTAACTGATCTAAAAAACGATCTGGAATCTGGCGGATTTCATCACTGATATGGGTTGCGATGTGTTGTGCCAGGAAACGTGCGTAGGCCATGACACTCATCGCACCTTGATAACGAGTCGGCTTGGAGGGAAAAGAATTTTCAAACTGTGCGCGAATATATTGCGCTATTGTAGCATGCGCACCGCCATCCAGTTCTACCAGTGCTTGTTGAGCAGGCATCAGGCGATTTTGTGCGTACAGCGCACAAGCTAAACCCATAAGAGCGATTGCCCAAGCAGTATTATCGTGGGGCGTACTGTGTTCTACTATCTTATATTGTTCCTCAGCTCGATCATAATCCCTTACACGCAAATAAAGCTCTCCTAGTTGTAATTGTATGCCAGGTGAAGGTGGAAGTGCCATTGCCTGCATTTGTTCCAATTGTTCAATAGCTGCAGTCCACAGCCCCCAATTCTGATATAGCTGAGCAAGTAAATAGGTCTTAGTTGCTTGCACCGACGATAATGACAGAATCTTCGCCTCTATCTCTTGCATTTGTTTCAAGCTGTCAGGATCCAGGATTTCGAGATAGACCATGTCAGGTGGTAAATACGCTCCCAGCGCTTCAAGGACTATGGTGTAGCTACTACCTGCTTTGAGCGATGGGGCGGTGGGAGGATAAGGCATCGTGGCTTTGAGAGTTTCATATCGCCATAGTTCTCCCGAAAATGCCCGCACAGATACTCGATAAGTTGTCACGCCTGGTTGAGATCGCCAGTAAAATGTTGGCCGATTTTCCGTAATACGAGTGTTGCGTGGAGACAATGCCATAGGAGAAGTCTTCTCTGGGGGAAGAGCAATATTTGCTAAAAACTCATTAGCGAGATAGCTTAATGGCGCGGAATAGCGCAGATTTAAGTGGCTACGCACCAACTCTGTTGGTATCTGGCAACAATCAATTCGCAGATTGCGATCCGCTGGTATGACAACCAGCGGGCCTTGAGAACAGTGAATTGTTGCCTCGGCGTTTGTGAACGTGCTGACCGTATCTTCAACGTACAATGGCATTCCATATGCGGCCGGGCTAAAGCATTCGGCGCCTTTGCGTAACACTTTAACTTCGGGAGTATAAGAGAGTAACAACGCATGAGGGGTTTTTGATATCTTCTCCTGGGCCGGCGATTGAGTACAAGTTGGTGCAGTTCCCAGAAGTTGCGCGATTGCAGCTGCACCCCAAAAGGTCGTTTGTTTGGGTAATGGGGCAGACGGATGTTCGTCCAGATTGGTAAACTTGAGCGCTCCAATTAAGTACAACAGCAATCCCTGATAATATTCATCGGCTTCCTGGCTGTAACAATGCCGCCGGGCAATCTGGCGAATTGTCTTGATGGCGGTGAAGTATTCATGTAAATTCACAGGAAGTGCATTGGGTGTTATGCAGTTTTCATCCCATGTTGCACAATGCAGATATTGGTAAAATTCAATCATTGTTTTGTCAGGAGGTAAGGATTGCTGATTCAATGCAGTAGAAAGCAAATGAGTTACAATCTCCGTTTCCATACGGAGGAAATCATGCAGTATGTGATCCTGACGAGCCTCGGCAATATCAATCAAATGAACTGAGGAGGTCTCCGTGTCTACCAGAATGTTCTGTAAATTTAGATCTCCATGGATCAAAGCCGTGCGGACACTACGATATTGATTCAGAATAAGAGGAATCTTTAGAAAAGGATTGGGCAAATGCAATCCTGCGGCAGAGACAACGTTTTCGACCGAAGCATCGGTTTCATCTCCTAACAGAGTATGCATATAGGATTGTAACTGACTCTGCCGCGTCGCTAAAACCTGTCCTTCGAGTGCTGGGATAATCTGGTTTTCAGCATGAATAGGAATATCCCCTACCATTTTCGCACGCACATGAAAGGCTTCGGCCCTATCAGTGCGAGGCAAATTGAGCGTGACGGTTTGTCGGCGCAAGTCTACTTTAGTTACGGCAAATCCTTCCAGGCGTACCCAATCGCCGACTTGTACGTTTTTGATGTCTGGATTTGCGGCGTTTACTACTTTGAGTAGGTTGTGGGCCGGTGGAGATGTCGCTGTTATCAACAGATTAACTGGCAGGATTGAATCATAACTTCCCCGCCATGAAAAACTGGAACATGCCTGACTTTGATTGTGAATGCTTTCCAACGACCTGAACAACCGTCGTAACACCGGCACAATGGCTTCAGATGTATGTTGTTGAAGGTATTGGGAGAGGCTCTCGACGGCAAAAACACCGCCGCCTTGTAGCGGATAGCACAATGCCCCCCAATTATCAGTGGGAGATAGACTATGTGCCTGAATCTGGACTAACCCATACAGCATTGGTCGCACAATTTCGTAGGCCGACCATTCTTTTGCGATGAGATTGGTCGCTGCGAATTTAACCACTAGAGGAAGCGTGGCGCCACTCTCTGCAATGGGTTGTACTAGAAAAACTCGACTGCCACTGAAATTCCCACTGAATTCTTTCTTCACAATTATCTGCCGGTGGTCGGCGAACAGAATTCGGATAAGTGGCTCGACCGCTTTTGGTAGCTCGCATGGACCTTCGATGATGATTTGGGGCTGTGTCATTTATCCTCCCTTATTATCTAACGTGGGCGGCCCTCCGGATAGAATTGATACCCACCAGGGCGGCCTTTCCAGGTAAGGATGTAGTGTGACGGGGTAGTATCTACTTTTTTGCGCAGCCGATAAATAAGCTGCTGCAAATCATTGTCTACCATGGTGTTATCTCCGGCTTCCCACAAATGAGTAATTAACTCGTCCTTTTCATGCAAGCGATATGGATGCTTAATCAAATATGTCAATAATCTGTTTTCCAACGGTGTCAGGTTTTCTACCGGTACCAATCCTTGATAGATCATTTGTGTCTCGAAGTCTATCCAAATCCGTCCCCGACTGGAAGTTCCGACTTCTTGGATATAAGCAGTGAATAGTTCCCCCCGTATCTCCCATTTTTCTTCTCTTTGACTACATACCCCCTTTTGTGTTAGGCGGGCCAACAAAGGGGCGTAGCGTTGTCCTAGTGTGTGCCAGACATCAGGGGAATCCTGGTTCGGTTTTTGAGACGGTGGAAAGCGCTGTTGGATTGTCTGGAGTTCGGCTAGAACGAATTGTTCTTCCTGCGTCAGCCCATTCCACATTTTGCGTAGGCGGTATCTTACGTTATTCTCAATGCTCAATGCCGACGCCCATTGCTGAACTGGTAGTTTAGCAGGTAAATTTACCCACCATTGTGCGATACTTTGCAGAAGAACCGGAAAATTGCCTGCCAGGCGTGACATCGCACGAATTTCGGTAGCAGTGGGTGCGCTGTTAGCAGCAGTGATACGCATCAGCATCGCCTCCGCGTCCGCATCTGTCATAGCGCCAACCCAACACACGTTACGATCCAATAATTCGTACATTTCCCCTACCAATTCTGGGTTAGGGAAATAGGCCGCTTCTTGCGACATTCCGGCGATGATGCATAGTGTGTGCCTGAAGGTGTCACGTAGCCCACGCAATGTATCTGTTACTTTAGATGGAGCCTCCAGGAGGAAATCATCAAAATGATTAAGCACTACTACCACGCGTGTGTGGTTCTGTTGAAAAAGCATGAGCAGTTCGTAGAGCGCGCTTTGTAGTAAGAACGGGTCCTGTGTCGCCAATTTCTCGTGATAGAAGCGCGCAGTCACGATTTGCATGGTAGGAATAAAGGTGGGCGCGGCGTGGTAAAAAGCGCGCAACACTCCTCGATAAAACGTGGTGATATCCGGCGCAGGTAATGTATATAGATTGATGGGAACGAAAACTGCAGCTGGAAAAGTTGCCGAAGTTGATGTAAACAAAAGCTCATATCTCTCGCATAAGAATTCGAGTAAGTTTGAGCGACCACAACCTGATAGACCGATCACCGAGCAGCTTTGACCGGCAGCAATCCAGCGCGCCAGGCGTTGAATCTCAATTTGGCGGTAGGTACAAGGATACTCGGCGAAATTTACCGGGGATCGGTCCATTTTCAGGTAGTTTCAGGGTTTAGTGAGTGCATTTTCAGCGCGTTACTATCGCAATAGTGATCGTGATAGGATTTAATAGAGAATGTAAGCGCGCTATTGTACATTAAGAATAGCTTGAATCAATTGTTACGCTGGACGTCTTCGAAGTCAGAGAAATCAAGCATCTCTGAGGAGCTCCACGTCTCGCTCATCAGACCACTGTTGAGAAAGGAGACGCAGATGTCCAAGAAAATTTTTAAGGCTTTGGTGATTGCTTTATGGTTGGCGAGTGTATTGTCCTTCGATTCACTGTCCTTCTCCCAATTCGTCCGTCCGGTGCCGGTCGTGCGGGCAGAAGAGTGCAACGGAACCGGTAGCTCCTGTCCCGAATAACGGAATTAGTTGAGATGTGGCCACTTAATCTGCCCGGCAACCATTGTGTTTGGTTTCCGGGCAGGTTATATTTCCGGCGCCAGTTTGAGGCGTCGAGTTTCCAGTTCGCGATACAGGGTTTGAGATATGACTTCGGGATGGTTTTTGAGCAAATCGTCTTCCGTGTCCAACGTCTGGCGCGCTATTTCCCAACGCCCCCAGACGAAATACATGTCGGCCAATTCACCTAATGTATTTGCATAGTTCGCTACATCTTCACGGCTTCGCCATTGTTCTAGAGCTCTTTGAAAACAACGTTCCGCTTCTGCGTATTGACTGAGTCGCGTATAAAGCATTCCCAGATTGTGACGCACGCGAGCCAGATCTGCCGTATGACCGATTCGAGCAAAGATCGTTTCGGCCAATATCAAATTGTGCTCGGACGTCTTTAAATCCCCCTGTTTTCTAAGTGCATTGCCAATATTCATATAAACTCTCGCCATACGGGTTTGATCTTGTATCTGTTGATAGTACTCAAGCGCACGGTGCAAATAGGTTAGCGCCTGTTTGCTGTCCTGCTGATAATTGTACAATGCTCCTAGATTATTCCAAACCAGGGCGCAGCCGACCAGGTGAGTTAATTGGACAAACAATGATTCGGCGCGATCAAAGTGCCGACGCGCCACTTCCCAGTCGCGTTGATCGAGATAAATCAACCCTACGGTGTTTTCCGTGTAGGCCACGCGCAGGGGATCGTTCAGGGTTTCAAATAGCGTTATGGCGTGTCCGCAGAGTATCTCGGCGCGCCAAAAAATCCTTTGTAACCGGTACAAATCCCCAAGATTGGAAAATGTCACCGCCAACATCTGCCGGTCTATATGCCTGCACTTGCGCCATATCTCCCGGTAAGCAGCTATTGCCGCTTCATGATTTCCCCGTTGTTGCTGAATACTTCCCAACTTTATCAAAAATGCAGTCTCAGCTTTCTGGTCATTGTATTGGCGGGCATAGTACAGAAGGTATTCCAAAAATGTCCCCCATTCTGTCCAATAACCGCATCGCTCCATGTGTGGATGAAGCGCTAACGCCAGAGGTAACACAATGGGCCATGCATGGGGTGTCGCGGCGGCCATATCCAGGGCCTTCGCTGCACATTGGAGGTCTGCTTTGGCGAATGGCTTGTCCGCGGGGAGCTGGTTTAAGTAATTCAGCCAGTATTGTCCGTTTGACAGAACAATCATTTCAGTTCACCAGTCTATATCTGGTTGTTGTGCAATGAAATTTTGCGCCAGGGGGTGTAAAGCATACCGTCTTTCATCCAAACCGCCCAATACCGTCACCAGAGACAAAATGGTTAGGCGATGAAGACAGGCGGCGGTTTCATTAATACCCAGTGTGGTGATCCCGGCAATATGCTCCAAATTGCCGCCAACATCGGGAACGGCCAACATCACTTTCAGGACATAGCGGTGCTTGACGTCCAACGTTTGCCAGGCATCTGCATAGATAAAAGACAACAATTTGTCAGCCGTGGAGTCCTGCACCTGCTTAAGGCGCTCCAAGATGGTGGGCAGGGTAAAAGTATGCATCTGGCCAATAATGAGTTTGGTGGCTAACGGATTGCCCTGGGTCAATTCATAAATTGCCGCCAATGTGGCCTCTGGCGACTGTGCCAACTCCGGCAGGTTTTGGAGTTCCGCTTCATAGCGAATAAACGCCATGGTTTCAACCCGAGGTAAACCCAGCAACGGAAAAATGTATACACCGCTTTCGCCGCGCAGGGAATAGCGAGTAGTCAGCAAGAATTTGCTAGGATTAGTCAATTCGCGTAACTTATCGGCCAACAATCGGTAGTCCGGCAAGGTTTCTAGGTTGTCAATGATGACTAGACTGGGGTGTGATTGAAGATAAGCTTTCAATCCCAGCCATTTCTCATGATCGGATTGGCGCTTCAGACTCACCAACTCGAATTGTTCGATCAGACGATCTACTAACTCTGTGGGCGACAAGCCCGGCGGCGCCGGCAATGTTTCGATACTGCCGGGCAGACGAAAAAACCGTTGGCGGAAACTAATCCAGGCGATGTTATGGAAACAGACGCTGTAGGCCAGGTCGCGCGCGAGCGCATCGGCCAGGGTGGTTTTTCCGATGCCTCCCATCCCCTCCAAAGCCAGTATCCAGGGGCTAGATGCGCTTTCTATTTTGGCGCGCAACTGCATTAACATTTCCGCCACTCCAAAAAGGCGGGTATAAGTGGGCGATTCCAGATGCGCTATGCTTCGCTGTGCGAGAGAATGCCGCATGGCCATTTCCTGCTCCCAAATCACTTGTGCCAACTGGACAATGGCCGCACGTTGCCGCTGATAGACGCTGTCCTCCGTCTGATTAAGTCGGTATGCCACTGCTTGCGCGGTTTGCTGATCCAGGAAACGCCGTTGCAATAAATCGCTGGCTTCCGCATCTACCCGCTTCAACTGATCCAATCCATCCATCAGAATCTGGTTCGTGGTAAGGCGCGGGGAGACTTCCAACGTATCTGACGCCGAACGGGCAAGCACAAGTTCATTCAGCAATCCGCCACGAGACTGGCTGGACCAAGCTTTGAGAGCCTGGTGGATACGTTTGGAAAAATCCGAGGGTATAGCAGGAAAAGATTCGGTCATAAAAATTCCTCTTGAAAATAGTCAAAAGTCACAGGTTCCAAGTCTTGTGATTTGCTTCAAAAATGTCCGCGCACTAGATAGCTTAAAAACTTATCATCTGAATTGTATCATACTTGAGGTACGCGGAAAAGATCAGAAATCCACAGATTGCTGCGGAAACTGCCCGATATGGCAGAAGTTGTTCGGTTTTCTTTGCCCGGATGCAAGAATCCCGCGGATTGTATATTGATCTACATAGACAAAATCCCGCATACTAAAACGTGGGACAAAATAACTAATAGGATGGGTACGATTTCCAGGTTTGTAGAATGTTAGAAAGGGGTGTAAAATTGAGCTTGAAGGAAACTCCTCAAAAGCGTTCGCTTATTTTGGTGGCAGATGGGTTCGATGAAATTGAAGTTATTTTAATTTTGAATACACTAAGAAGAGCAGGTATCTGTGTAAAAAGTGTGGGGCTAACCAGCGGCCTCATCCACAGTGCTCATGGGATTCTTTTGATGCCCGATTTTGCGCTGACAGACCTGGAGCGTATCATAGATATTTCCTCAGTAGAACTGGTATTCCTGCCCGGCGGAGAATGCCATCTGGCAAAACTTGAGCCAGATCCGCGTATCCATCGTCTGCTACGCCAGGTGGTAGCACAGCAAGGTTTTATTGCAAGTGACAATTATGGTAAACACATATTGAAGGCTGCATTAGAATTCAATGACGCTGTAGAAGACACCGAAAGGGAACAAATGCTTGTGCACTACCCATCAGAACAAACAGTTGATCAGTTCGCGCAGAGTTTAGCACATAAGTTGGAGCGATCGGTTCGATTGTAAGGCTTTATTTGTTAATATATCTACGCCAGGAGGCAACTATGCATTCATTAAAACCAACCATCCTCTTATTGTTTAGGACCTTAATGATCTTTACGCTGGTATTTTGCCATTTACCTCTTCAGCCGGTCGCGGCGCAAGCCGCCGATGATCGCAAGCCCATAGACATGATGCTCGTGGTAGACAATTCTTGCAGCATGTTCCCTGCCGACAGAATTGTAGCCGGTTGCGAAGTCTGGGGCAATGACCCTGATTTTCTGCGCATTGTCGGCGTCAATTTATTTGTCGCGCGACTGGGATTTGCCGAGGTCAACGAGTTGGAATACCAGGCCGGGGTGATCAGCCTGGGCCGCGCCGCGACTTTGGTGGCGCCGTTGCAACCGGTCAGCGGCGCGCGTGATGCGATTGCTCGATTAATTGCCGATCCGGCCCCTGAACTTGCTACCAATATGATAGAGGCTATCAAACTGGCTTATCAGGAATTGCGCACCTCGCCTGCTCGCCGCACGGCTAACCTTCCTGCCGTGGTCTTGATGACTGATGGTCGCCCTTATCCCGAAGCAGGGCAAAGCGATGCGGAGATCGAACAACTGGTGAGCGCCAATCCTGATATCCCATTTTTCATTATGCTGTTACAAGACCCCAATGACGAAGATTATGAAAAATATGTGCGCTTCTGGGAGCAGATGCAAACACGCTACGAGCACATCTTCACCTATCGCATCACCGACCGCAACCAGATTGATAGCACTTACAACCGCATTATCGCTCAACTGCAAAATACTATCCCGGACGAGAGCGGCACGTTGGTTACACCGGGCGCGCCTTATCAATTTTTCGTCAGCAAATGTGTACAAGAGATTGTGATCACAGTGCAACACGAAACGAGCGATGACAAAGGGATGGTATCAGTGCAGGACTCAAAACGCAATACCGTTGAACTGGATACAACACCCGGCGTCAAGCGCTTCCGGGGGTCCGATAATCCGGTAGAAGTCATCTCCATCGGTGTGGCGCGACTAACCGATGATCTGAAAGGCGATGTGTGGACCATTGAATCGGATAAGCCGGTGAAGGTCCACCTGGACCGTCGTGGCGCCTATAGCATCCACTTTGAAGCGCCCGAAGTGAGCCTGACCGAGATTACCAACATCTATCTGACAGCTGAACGACAAACCCCCAACCGTGAGTTCGCCATTCGCTTTACGCTTTCCAGCGATTGTTATGGCAGTGAGCCGCAACCGATATGGGGCGATGTGATCACACCTGATGGGCTCCAGACCTCCTTGCGGATTCCCGAAACCCTTGCGCCCGACAGCGGCGGCGTCTACGAAATACGTTTTGATTTCGCCGGCGAGTACCCTGCAATTTTGGAAACACCCGGTCGTTTTATTTTCATCCTGAATGCCGGTTCTGCTTTGGGAGACGATGCTGACGCTACCGGCGAGCGTATCCCCATTGCCACCGCGCGTTTGATTGTGGATGTGGCGCGTGCGCCGTATATCACCGACATTGCGCCTTCGCCGCTGGTGTGCGGCGGCGCCAACTCTGAAATAACGGTGAATATCGCCGACTATGATCTGGCCGTAGCCGACAGTATCCAGGTGCGCGCGTTTGGCGGCGGTCAGGAAGTCCAACTGACCACTACGTCTCCGGGGGTATTCAGCGGCGATCTTTCGGCGCTTTACGCGGCACTATCATCCGGGGTCGCCTGCGACAACACCGTTGATGCCACCTTGCGCTTGCGCCTGAGCTCGCAACTCAAAGAGGGGACTATGTCATCGGCCGAGCGGAATGTGCCGGTACAGGTGGCGTCCGCTACCTGCACTCCTATGCCTACGACCACCCCAACGCCTACACCCACACCGCCGCCTACACCCACGCCCTGTCCCGATAGTGACGGGGACGGTCTCAACGACTGCGGCGCGGACCAATGCCCCGACCAGCCCGGCATCCTGCAACTGCAAGGCTGTCCCTGGTGGCCGTATTTGGTGGGTGGGATTCTTGGGTTGGGGTTGCTGGCCTTTATTATCTTTTGGCTTATCCCGTGGACTAAAGTGCATACTTGTTGCCCGCCCCCCAAAGGTTATGTGCTGGTCTGTCGTGCAGGTAAGACCGAAAAGGGGCCGCTCTCTACTTATACCGTGGGGATGAGCCGCCGCAAACGGAAAATAACGATTGGCGGTGATCGCAAGAAAGCAGACATTTATGTCAAGGACCTCAAGCCGGTGGAATTCTACGTCATTCAAGACGGTAATGACGTCAAAATCTTCGACGCCGAGAAAAATACACTCAAAGTAATTTTCCGAGATACGGTTGCAGATGTAACCACCAGCGTCGCGGAAGTCAAATTGCGCATCGGATTAGATCAAACTAAACTCAAGTGTTAACCTGTTCAACTTAGAAAGGAGTACAAGAGATGCCGAAACGAGTCTTAGCCATTGGAGTTGGCGGTTCTGGAAAGGCCGCCCTGACCATTCTCAAAGAGCGTCTGGAAGAAACCTATGGCCAGGTGCCGGAGAACGTGGTGTTGTTGTCGTTGGATACCGACGATTTGCGGGATGTGGATACGTTTGCCGGCACGCAACTCGCGGGGCAGACCGACGACCGGGGGCGCAATCCGGAGTTCCGCCACGTCGTCAGTCGTCCCGGCGTCACGATGGACACCATCTTTGCCGATATGGCCGCCGGGCGCAGTCTATCGTATATGAACTGGCTGGAAAAAGAGAAACTATCGCACATCCTCGGCCCCTCCGAAAGAGACATTCGCGGCGGCGCGCAGCAACGTCGTCCGGTGGGACGTGTGGCCCTGTTTCAACGGTGGGATAGCCCCATTTACTCCTCCATTGTTAGCGCCATTGGACAAATGTACGGCGATGACTCAGAAGAAGAAAAAGCAGTGGATGCGGTCAAAATCGAACAGAGCAAGCGCCAGATTTTCATCATCGGCTCAGTGGCCGGCGGTACCGGTTCTGGATTCGTTGTGGATGTCGCCAACCTTGTTGGTCATGCCAAACAGTCCAATTCCAAGTGGCAATCCCTGGATGTCTCGGCCATCATCGTGTTGCCCGATGCTTTCAGTTCCTACACCACTATGATGAACGATCCGACGAATCTCAAGCCTAACACCTATGCGGCACTGCGTGAGTTGGATCGCTTCGTGCGCACCCACAGTAACATGCTACCTTATATGGTGCGTTACGGCGAGGATCTGCGTTCCATCACCTGGAGCACCAACCAACCGGTAGATCATATTTACCTGGTGGATACCACGTGCCCCAGCGCCGCCGGTGATATGGATTTGAGTGGCAACCCTATGCGTGGCGTTTTCCCTATCATCTCCGACTTTGTAATGGCGCACATTGATCAAACTCTGGGCGACGCCCTGGCCAGTATGCGCTCCAATGCTGGTTTGCACTATGGCAAGGAAGAAGGCTGGCAATATAGCAGCTTCAACGTTTATACCTATATCTTACCGGTGGATGACATCATCGAGAGTTTTTCCTATCGCTTCCTGCAAGAACTGCTGCGCCGGCAATATCTCCCCATTCCGGACAAAAAGGCGCAGGCGCAGGTTGATCTGGCCGCTTCCAAAGAGGTGGAACGTGTGTTCGCCGATACCAACGTGGGTGGGCGCGTCAATCCTGGCGTGGTACAGAAGGCGATTGTGGCTACTAAAAAAGTAGATCCGGAAACGCCCGATATGAGCTGGTCCGGGTTGTTCAACATGATTGCGCTCTCCGAAGGCGCCTTTGCTGAAGATTACCAGACCATTCAACAGTGGATGGACTATCTCTATGGCGGCTTGATTGCTACGAAAGACGGCGAGTACAAACAGGAAAGCTTTGACGATGGGTACACCCGCCTCATCAACTTTAGCGACCAGTTCATGGACGATTGCCTGGGGCCGCAATACGACCCTGACGACGAGGAGGCCCGCGAGGGAGGGCAATGGGACATCATTTTGGCCCGTTACCGCGACGCGCTGCGCTTGCGCTTTTCCGAAGCACTGGATGCGGAGATTATGAATATCCTGAATCGCCGCGACCCCCGCTCCAAAGTTTTGGTTGAGTCGCAACTGCCCACCGCGCGCGCCGTCGTTGCCGCACTGAAAGATCGTCTGGTCAGCTTCAAGACTGTGTTGGAAGACGAATACCGCCGATCTGAAACCGAGACTCGCTTGCGGCAGTCCGGCGAGGAGCTGCGTAACGCCATTGGCTGGATGCAGGATACCCGCAGCGACTCTGGCGGTCTATTCCCCAAAAAATCCAAACCGCGTCAAGCGCAGGATTCCTACATCAGTTGGTTTAGCGAAAAGATGAACTTGTTGCTGCATCGCCGCATCTATCGCGTGGTGTTGGATGTATTGAATGCGCTCGGCGCGGGCGAGGTGGATCAGAGCGGCAATTTGAGTGTGGTGGATCAAACGGCACATGAGCTGGAAGCCTGGCAAGGTACTTTGCAGGAAGCCAGTAAAATTCTCCAGAACTGGTCGCGCGAGCACGAGAACAACCGCCGCGAAAAGCGCCAGATCAAGGTACGCCGTTATCTCACCAGCCCGGAGTTTGAGGACCAGTTGTACCGGCAGCCGGAGCACGTTGATTTTGTGGCGACGCAGGTGTTGGGCGAGGTGCGCGGCGCCAAAGGGCTGACCTGGGAGCGCAAGGATGACACCGTACCTCTGAACTACAAAATGGTCAGTATGTGGGCGCAGGAGGCCAAAGGGCCTGAGGACATCGCCCGAAAATTCTTCGTCGGTTGCAAGGGACTGTTCCAGGTGGTACGCGAAAATGTCTCCGTCGCAGACCGTATTGCCGTGGAGTTCAAATCTCACGCCAGCTTTACCAATGTTGTGGGACAGGTTAATGAACCGTTTTTGCGCTACAATCCTTCGACCAATGGCAAATCTATGGGCCACGAACGCTACATTTCCTTCAACCTTGCCCGGGCGGCTACGGAGGAAGCGCGAGAATTCCTGGATCGCGCGCGAGCCATTTTGGGCGATCAGGGGCGCACGGTGGATGTTGCCGCCGAGAGCAATGTCGCCTGTACTGTTGTTGAGGTGGCGCGCGGCGTCAAACTACGCGCGGTGGATCAATTCATCGCTTGCGAGAACGATTATCGTGTCAAACTGGACCGCGGTAAGGAGAGCATCCACCTCTTCCCTGAAGAGCAAATCGTGACCGACTATGAGAACAAGATTGAGAAGTTGGGCGAGCCGGAAAACCGTTTGCGCCCGCTTTCGCCCGAGCTGGTCATTGCTATGGGCAACGAGGATAAACTCAAGGTCTTTACCCTGGCTTGTGCCTATGGCCTGATCACCGAGGGGTTGTACTACGATGCCGAAACCGGTGTAGAAACCACCGAGGTTTATCTTGATTTGCGCAACCACGGGGGGCGGTTAATGCCGTTGAGTGAGAGCCGTCGCCTGCGCCAGTTGGATAAGAATTTCGACGTGGTGCCGCCTGAGGGGCAAACTGCGAGGCGTTACCTGAATGCCCTGCAAAATTTCGTCCTCAAAGCTACACAGAAACCCGGCGTGCCGGATTCGATGATTACCACATTGGTGGATACTTTGACTCGTTTGGGCGTTGATCTGGGGCATATCCAAAATCCATTCTCTTTGACTTTGCGAACGATCAGTGAGGCATTACGGAATGTGACGGATGCGCTTGACTCAGATGGAGATAAACAACAACCGGATACCAAGCGGCAGGCGATCAATGCACAACATCGTATCGAAAAGCTGAGCGCCTTCTGCAATGGCCGCGTGGCCGAATTCAAGAAACAGGCTGCCACACAGCGCGTCTACGATATGGCGACGGTCATGCATCTCATTCTCAACGCCGAGATCGGACGGCTGACCGAAATCGCCCGGAAGGCAGGGAACTGAACCATGCCATCCCGCCTCGAAGTTCGCAGATGGCTTCAGGTCCACCGCCCGGTCCACGGCGTCGCGCAATCGGGCGATGGGCAGTACGTGGTCGTGGGCAGTGAAGTCGGCGCCGCCGTTTTCAATCTGGGCGGCCATCGCCTGGGAAGTTATCCCGCCGCTGGCGCCGAAATGCCGGTGCATCAAGTGCGCGCCTCGCTCGATTTTACGCGCCTGGTCTTTGCCACGCGCCTGGGCGATATCCTCGCCGGCGACCTGGAGCCGTCTGCAAGCCGCTTTGATATCCAACCCCGTACCCTCCATCACACCGACAACGGCATTCACGCGCTGGACTTTGCGGCGGAACGGGTCGTGTTGGGGCACTATGCCTTTGCTCTGACGGCGCTCAATCTGGAGGGTGACGTGGTGTGGCAGCAGCAAGACAGCGGTGAGGCTGCGCGCGGTTGTAATTGGTCGGTGAGCCTGACGGCGGATGGTGGTACGCTCTACGCCGGCAGCGCGAGCAGCGGCACGAACTGGCTGCTCGCGTTGGACGCCGGCAGCGGCATGGCGCTGCATCGCCGCGAGTGTGAAGGCGCCGTGATGGCCGTCGCCGCGCTGGCCGACAACGCCGGCGTCGCGGTCCTCACGCCGGACGAATATGACGCAGTGCGCTTGATCGCCTATAGCGCCGACCTCGACAATGTGCTTTGGGAACACTCCTTTGACGGTCCGGCCGCCCTGATCGCCGACGCCAACGCGCCGTTGTTGGCAGTGGCGGCCGGTTACGACGGCCGCGTCTCTATCGTGGATGCGAGCACCGGCGCGGTGTTAGCCTCCGAGACTTTGCGTGTGTTGGTCAACGGACTCTCTCTGGCTCAAGGGCGTTTCGTCGCTGCGGCTACTCAGGATAACAGCGTTGCGCTGCTGCGCTATCTGCCATAATTTCATCGCAGAGCCGCAGAGAACGCAGAGCCAAAAACTTTCAACTTGCGACTTGGAACTTGCAACTGCTTTTTTGAGGAGCTTCCATGAAATTTTATGATGGCGAAGTCGTAACCTTCAATACCGCCCGTTACCGCGTGCAGGGCGAGCGTCTGGGGCGCGGCGCGGTTTCGGATGTTTACCTGGCCCTGTTGGACGGCGGCGAAGAGGCGCGGGTAGTGCTCAAAGTGGTGCGCGACGATGCCGCCGACGACATCGGCAAGGCCGCCGCCCTGCAACGCGAGGCCGAAGTGCTCACCCAGCTCAATCAGGCCGAGGACGACGCCTGGCGACGCTTGCCCGATGCCTCCTCACGTTACCGCCGAGCGAGGGAGACTGCGCCCAAACGGCGCATCATCGCCCTGTTGGATACCGGCGACATTGCGCCCGGTCAACCGCTGGTGGTGCAGGAGATCGCGCCGCCGGCTTTGGAACGCTTTGACGTGACCGCCCCGGCCGACGAACGCCGCGTTTTCGCTATCGCGCAGGCCGTGGTGGACGCCATCGCGTTGACGCACCGCGCCGGGATGTCGCTGAAGGACTTCGAACCGGCCACCAAAGGCGACCGTTTCCGTGTTCAATGGCTGGACGAGGCCCACCACGATTTCACCTTCAAGATGATTGACTGGAACATCACCGGCGGGCCGGAGGCCATGACGCAAGACCTCTTTTTCTTTGGGGGGCACCTCTATTATCTTCTTACCGGGCGTCACGTTCCCTTGGACGCTGAGAATCGCACTCCTGCCAACCTGGGCATGGGCAATCCGGCATGGAATAGCTTGACTGCCGGCAGCCAACAAATCGTCGCCAAACTGCTCCATCGCGACGTCAAGCGCCGCTATACCCAGATCGAAGGGTTGGCCGACGACGTGGCCTGGTGGAACGAGGCCCTGACGCAAATCGAGACCTCCGCCGTTTTCCGCCGCCTGGACGACCGCCTGTGGCAGGCCAAACCCGCTGCCCGTTACGACCGCGTGCTGGCGATCGCCGACCTGGCGCTGCGCCTTAACCCGCCGGCCGACGCGCGCCAATCCTTTGAACAATCGCGCAAGCAGGCGCACGATGAACTGGACAAGGAAAACTGGCAGCCCATCGCCCAGGCGCAGGTGACGATGGGAACGCGCGCTTACGAAAAGGCTGATCAGGAATTTGCGGTACAGCTCAAGATTTTGCCGCCGGAGAGTGAGGCGGCGCGGTTGGCGACCATCTACCAACGGTTGGCGCGGGTGGGGCAGTTGCTCAAGCTCCAGCATCAGGGCGCCGACGAGCGCCGCACGCCCGAATGGGAGGCCCTGGAAACCCGCGCCGTCAAGGCTTTGGTGGAGCGCCGTTGGCAAGACGCGCAAGGCGCGATGGCCGAAGTGGTGCGCTTGCGCCCGGAGAGCCGCACGTGGGAGCCGCTCAAGGACCTGGAAAACTGGATTTTGGGCGGCGCGCGCTACACTCGGGAGATCGCTGCCGCGTTGACCGAGGCTGAAAATCACGTGGACGAACTGACGCCGGCCTGGTTGACTGTCGAGGCAGAAAAAATTGCCGTTCACGCCGAGGCGGTAAAGGGACTGGAAAAATTACAGGAGTTGGCGCCCTTCGAGCCGGAGTTCAAAGAGCGGTTAACGCTGGAACGCGCGCGCGAAAGCCAACGCCGGAACTTTCTGGCTCATTACGTGCAGGCGGATGAGAGCGTGACGCAAGGCGAGATCGCCTTGAAAGAAGCGCGCGCCGCCGACGAAGCGCAGGCCGATTATGCTCAGGCCGCCGAAACCTACCAAAATGCGCGGCAGAAATTTGCGGCGGCGGCGGAGCGCTTCGACGCCATCCTACGCGAGGATCCCACCCAGCGCCGGGCGCAGCTTTTTGCGCGGCAGATGCAGACCCGCATAGAAGTGACCGATGCGCTGCGCCAGCAAGCGTTGGCGCTGCACGCCGCGCAGCAGGAAATCGTCGCCGGGCGGTACGATGCCGCCTTGGACCGGGCGCGCGCGGTGCTGCAACTGGCTCCCACCCGCGCTCAGGCCCGTGAGATGCAGTCCGAAGCCGAAGCCGGCGCGCGCTTGTTGGAACAGGCGCGCAACTATTACCAGACCGCCGAGACGTATCTTAATAGCGACGAGTTTGACCAGGCGCTCGACCAATTGCGCCGCTTTGAAGCCTGGGACAGACGCCCTTTGCGCGACCTGTCCGGCGAGCAGGCGTTGCCCGGCGTGGTCGGAGGGCGGCCCTTCCATCTCCAGGGTGAATTGCGCAGCCAGGCCGGCGCTTTACAGCAGCGGATCGAAGTCACCCGCGACGCTTCTTCCAATATCCAGCGCGCTTGGGATGAAGGCGATTATGCCGAAGTGGTCAGTTTGTGCGAGGCGTTGCAAGCGCGCGCCCCCCTGACGCCCGGCTTGCGCCAGAAACACGATGACGCGCGCCGGCGCGTGGCGAACCGGATGAGCGCAACCGCGCTGTTGACTCAACCGCAGAGTTTTGACGACTTGCGCAAGGTGCTGGATGCCCTGCGCGATGACACAGGCCGCGCGGCGCAGGAGGCCCGCACCCGGGCCGCGGAACAGTGGCAGGTTTTGTGCCGGGCTTTGACCCGGGACGATCTGGCGCAGCTTGGCGCGCGGCTTCGCGAAGGGGCGCAAAACTTTCCACAGACCGAGTCGGTGTTCGCCGGAATGTCGGCTCTGGCCGACCGGGCCGCAGCGGTGACGCAACGCCTGCAAGGCGCCGGCCGCCCGTATTGGTTGACCCAGGCCGACCGGCAAGAGACGCTGGCGCGCCTGACCGAAGACCTGGACGCGCTCGCCGGGGCGCAGAGTTGGACGGAACTGCGCCAACGCGCGACAGAGTGGCGCGCTACTCTGCTGAAACACCTGGAAGATTTCGTCCAGGAGGAGTTGGGACGGCTTGAGAAACGTGCTCGGGCCCGCGAATTCCGTCCTGCTTTGGAAGAACTCGATGCGTTGTGGAATGGCGTCCCGCAGACGTTGCGGGATGGATTGTCGGCTGCCGTCCAGGAGCCGCGCCGCAACTTGCACGAGGCTCTGCGCGCGCGCCTGGATGCGGAGCGTGACCTGGGCGCGCTTCTGAACCGCCTGGCAGCCACGCCTGAGTACAGCTTCCAGGCCGCCGCGCAAGAGAGCCAGCGGACTGCGCTGCCGGTCCATCCGTCTGTGCCTGTCGAGGACCTCGCCGCCGCCCGCGCCGAGCTGGAACGCGCCGCCAAAATGGAGTTGACCGAGGCCTTACAACCGGCGCCTGATTTGGAACCCGAGGCCGGACGGCAAAACTATGCGCAGGTCATCCAGACGTGCCGCGACCTGGCCGACGCGCGTCTGGATATATTGGCGAAGGCGGCGCCCGCCCGGACGGCGGAACTGCAAAAGCGCCTGGGAGAGACCGGGCGCGAGGCGGCGCTGGCTTTGCATCGCGCTTTACAAGAAGCCGTAGCGGAACAAAAACAACACCCCACCGCCGAACCACGACGGGTGCTGGGGCTTTACTACCAGGCGTGGTGGCAGACCACCATTGCGTTGGGCACACCTTCCCCGGCAATGCATGCCGCGCTCGAATTGCCAAAAAATATTTTGGCCGCCGCCGCCGCCGCAGAATTGCTCAAACTTCACGATATGAGCGGCTTCCGCGAGCCGGAACTGCTGCTGGATCGCGCCGAAACTTTCAACAACGAGCTAAGCAGCCTGCCGCTCGACAAAGTGCCTTTCTTGCCGGATAAAATGCCTCCTGTCGAGATGGGAACGGGGTGGCGCATTGCGACCGGCGCTCTGAACGCTCTGAAAGACCAGGTGGCCGCATTCAAGAAGCTGCTTCAGGATGCGGCCCAGATCAAGCTCCAGACGCCGCAGGCCGCGCCCGTTGCTGAGCCGGTTGCCGCGGAGGGGGAAGGCGCGCCGGACGAGAAGCCTGCCGCCCCCGTGTACCGCTACGACGCCGCGCAAGTGACCGGGCTGCAAACGCAAGCCCGCGCCCTTGACCAGGCCGTCAAACAATTGCGCGGTTCGTGGCAGGCGCTTGAATTGTCCTGGGATGACCGTGCGGGGGTGGCGCAAACAGGCAGGGAAGCCGCGATTCACTACATCGTGGCGACCCAGTTGCGCGAGGCGCAGCGGCTCCTGGCCGGCCAGGAGGCAATGCAAGGCCTGGAATTGCTCTCCAAAGAATTGGAAGCCAAAGGTGTGTTCAAGAGTTTGGATGAACAGGCCTCTTCCTTTTTGGCTACTCTGCGCCAGGCTTTGCAGATAAACTACTCCGCTCTGCAACAAGAGTTAATCGCTGCCCTGGGCCGCCAGATTGCCGGTATCCTGGCCTTGTCCGATGCTCCGGAACAATTGCAGCGGCAAATCCTGGTGGTGCCGCAATCGAGTTGGCTGGCCAAAAAAGCCTACCAGGCGATCCGCCAGGGCGTGGACGAGCAGGCAAAGCGGGCCGAAACCGAGGGCCGCCGCGACACGGCCAGCCGGTTGTGGGAAATTGTGCAGGAGGCCACCGAGCCGTGGGCGACCGAGGGACAGGCTGCGCCTAAAAAGCGAAACTTATCTCGAAACGAGACTGTCCCGGCGCCAATGAAGGCGCCGCCGCCTGAGACCGTTCCGGCGGCTCGTCCAGATGCTAAGCCTGCGAAAGAATCCAACGCAAACCGCCCGCCGCTGCGGCCGGCTGCCCCGAAGAGGTAAAAAGTATGAGCGAGCGATCAACCCTTAAAAACTCTGTGCCGCCCGAAGTGGGCGAATTGTGGGCGCAACTGCACGCCGAAGCGATGGAGAACTGCGCGACTTTGCGCGCCCAAGCCGGCGGAATCTCATTGCGCAAGGTTCTGGCGATCGGCGTTCCTTTGGCTTTGTTGCTCGCCGTTGTAATGATAGGGGGATTGTGGAGCGCCGGCGTAGTCAGCATTCCTGCTTTTGCCTGCGATGTCGCCAACGGATTGTGTACCCCTACACCGACGCTAAACCCCACAGCTACGACCCAACCTACTTACACACCATACCCAACGAATACACCGTTGCCGCCCACGCTTACCCCAACACCCACGAACACACCAACCCCCACATCTACACCGTTGCCGCTGGGTGACTTGTTGGCCGGGTGTACCATCAATACCCAGGAAGGCGAGCCGGCTGATTTCGATTTTGGCGTCTACCAGGAAAGTCCGGTGGATGTTGTTCGTACTGTCCGCGCGCTCAAACCGGTAGAGGGACTCAAGACTACTGTGGTTATTAGCAACACCGGCCAGTGCCGGCTGATTGAGGCCGGGGTGCTTCAAGGCCTCGAAGTAATTGCCAAGTCGCCTGAGATACTCCTCAACGCCGGGCAGACATTTACATTTGATTATGCCTGGCCACCCTTAGAAGAAGGGCAGCACACCGCTCCTTTGATGCTACAATTTCGGACGCCCGATGGGGCGCCGTACAATCTCCCAGGCCGTGAATTCGTGCTGGCGTTGAACCTGACGCTTCAATTGGATAGCGATGGCGATGGCGTAGCAGATGAAGAAGATTGCTGCCCGCAGACGTCCGGCGTCGCTGCCTTGAGCGGCTGCCCGGATGGCGACAGCGACGGCTTTGTGGACCAGAACGACAAGGCCTGCCGGACACTCCAGGCTGATCTCTGCCATGATGCTGCTCAAGTTGCCGCCGGACATGATGGTTGCCCGGATAGCGACGGCGACGGCGTGCTAGACAAAGATGACTGCTGCCCAAGCAACTCTGGCACATTGCGCGGCTGCCCGGATGGCGATGCGGACGGGTTCCCTGATGCCGGCAGCATCTGTCCTGATCTGCCCAACGACAACTGCCCGGATAAATCTTGTGGGCAGAATGGCGGTTGCCCCAACTGTAGAACGGAATATGACAAGTGCTCAGTTGAAGTTTGTGAGGATAAATATAACGCGGAAACAAGTCAAATTGAAAAAGATTGTCGTACAGAGTACCACGATTGTACCCCGCACGAGGTCTGTACCTGTCCATAGAGGTTTTTGTGATTTCCCGGCAGTTCGCACAAACCTAGCGTTTGTTACTGAGGAGCAACTTTTTACCACGAAGGCAAAAGAACGTGAAGGCACAGGATTTTAACTTTGAACATCTGAACCTAGTCTGTTTCTGGGAGTTCCCATTTAGACAGTTTTAACTCGCAACTTTTGACTTTCGACTGACTCTATGAAAGGAGATTGACGATGAAACTCAAAGTTTTTGGCCTAGGATTGATAGTTGGTTTGTTAGTGATGGGATTGAGTCTGGCTACGATGGTTATCCAGAGCCACGCACAGGGCCCCGCGCCGCAATGGACACCGCTTCCCATGCTTCCCGCACCGGTGGGGGATGGTGCGGCGTTTATATTGGCCAATGACCTTTACTATGCAGGAGGATGGCCTGGCGTTGTCGATCAACGAACTGCAGCAGTAAACAAACTACCAGTCGATCCGTTGGGTGTGGAATGGGAGGGCGCTTCTGCATTACCCACGGCTCGTTTGGGCGTGGCAGGAGCCTTCGTCAATGGTTACGTTTACGCAATTGGTGGTTATGATGGTAGTAGCATTCTCAATCGTGTGGATTCTTTTGATGGCACGGAGTGGCGTTCAGAGACGGCGATTCCCACAGCGCTCAATTTTACGGCAGCGGCGGCAATACAAGATCGCATCTACGTGGTGGGTGGTTTGCCTGGTCCGGTTGCCAATGTATGGTCGACTGGCGTCATTTCAGATGGCATGTTGAGTGGTTGGCGTTCTGAAACCGCGTTGCCACGAGGTTTGATAACACGAATTGCTGCTTTTGAGACTTGCCTTTATGTTGTTGGTGGTGGTGATAGTAGTACCAACTCGCGTGCAGAGGTCTACTGGGCGATTTTCGGTGCCGATGGTGCTATTTCAGCGTGGTCACAAGCCGGGACCTTGCCGCGCCCGCTTGCCTTCCATGCCGTCGCTATCGACCAAAATATCCTCTACGTTTTGGGTGGAGAAACTACCGGCAGCGTGCTGAATGACCAAGTTTACCGTATTGGCATCGACCCTGACACCTGCGCCCTGGTTGGAACCTGGGAATCTTCTCCATTACCCGGCGGGGGGAACCGGCGGCTCGCTGTCGCCTCACGCTTCGGCGAACTCTACGTTCTCGGCGGGCAAACGGCTAGTGGGTATACCAACGCGGTATGGAAAGCCTCTTTGTCCGTTCCTACTCCTACCCTCACCCTCCACAAATCCGTGGCCCTGGACGGCGACTTCGACTACGGCAAACTGATCACCTACACCCTCAGCTACAGCAACCCCTGGGTTCATCCCGATGGGCAGACCGGGGTGGTGATCACGGATGTTATCCCTTCTGGCGCGACCTTTGAGACCTGTTCGGCGGGTTGCAAACATATCACCGCCACCAATATCTTAAGTTGCTCTATCGGCGCGCTGCCCAAGGACGCGCCGGGCGACGCGGTGACGTTCACTGTCAAGGTTCCGGAGCCCAAGCTGGCGTGGGCGATGAACGCGCAGCCAACCGCGCATTGGATGGAGGAAAACACGACGTATATCAGTTCTGAGGTTATCTACACCATCGCTTATACCCCCACTGTCGACGCCTCTGACGATGCAGTATTGGTCACGGCCACGCTGCCCGCGCAACTCTTCCCGCTGCGCGTGTACCCTTCCGGCGTTGACTATGCCGTGCAAGGAAACACCGTCGTCTGGCGCGTTCCTGGCCCCATTGCTGAAACGGGACAGGTTTCGGTCACAATGTGTGTACTGGAAGCCTTCAACGCGAATGACACGCTCACCTACACCGCCGCGATTGAGGACGTGTTGGTTTCTACTCCTGCCCGTACCTACACTCAGACCTTTGCACTGGGCGAAGATGCGCCGCTGGTGGCGGCAAGTTGCCTTTCTACGACCAACCAGATCTACCACCCGGACTCCGTCGTCCCTCTCTATCCTACCCTCATCCTCCGCAACCGGGCCTGGATCTGCAGCAACGAACTCCGCGGCTGCCAACCCAGCAACGGAACCATCACTTACGCTTCTCCACTAAAGGTATTTCTGCCTTTGGTTATGCGGCAGCTGTGAGAATGGAGCGAATAGCGAATTACGAATAGCGAATAGCGGATTACGAACGACGAGTTGTGGTTCACGCATCACGTTTCACGTTTCACGTATCAGGAGGATGAATGTCGCAACTACCTTATCTTTTACAACAAGCCGAACAGGCGATGACCGAAGGCGATTGGACGAAGGCGCAGGAACTTTACCAACAGGCGCGCGACCTGGACGCCAACAATCCCAGAGCCGACCAGGGCCTGCGTCTGGCGCAGCGCGCGGTTGAGAAAGAGGCCGACCTCAAGGAGCGCATCGCCGAGGCTGACGCGCTGATGGCGCAGGGCGACTATCGCGGCGCGGCGAATGAGTACATCGCCATCACCGACTTCGCGGTGGCCTCGCCCCGGATTCTGAAGTTCCACACAGATTTGGAGCACAAGCGCAATCAGGCCCTTGACCTGCACAACTGGCAGACGCGGGTGCACAATGCCCAGGCTGAAATTCGCAAGGCCAACGCCGCCAGCGATTGGGAAGCCGCTGCCAAAGCCGCCGAAGATATGTTGCGACAGTTACCGCAGGAGCCGGTCTACCAACCGCTGAGAAGTGAACTGGAAAATGCCCGCACGAATGCGTTGAGCCAGGGCGACCATCAAGCATTGCTGCGCAAAGCCGAAGAAGCCCTTCGCGCGCGGGAGTTTGAGCAGGGCATCATGCTGCTGGAAAACATCCCTCAAAGCTCTCCTTCGTATGCCAAGGCTCAAGGGTGGCTCCGGCAGGCCCACAGTTATCTGGACAGCCAGAAACGTGACCTGGCAGCGATTGAGACGGCCATCGCCGAGAATCGCTGGACCGACGCGCTGGCGCAGTTGGAACAGCAGCGTGACCGGTATCAGGACGTGCCGTTGTGGCAACAGCTCTACCTTCAGACCGGCATGACTTACGGGCGGCAATTGTTGGAAGCCGGGCGACAGCAAAACCAACAGCGCGCCTTTGATCAGGCGAAGCGGCAGTTTGAAGGCGCGCAGAAGGTTTTCGAGGAAGTGCTGAAAATCTACCCGGCTCACCTGGACGCCGCCGGCCTGCGCGACGAAAGCATAGACCTGGTCGCCATCACCGCCCATCAGGCTCAGGCGCGCGTGGATTGGGATAGCGGCCGCCGCACGGAAGCTGCCGAGTCCCTGAAGCTGGCCGGGCAACGGGTGGCGCACGCCAAATCCGAGGGACGCGATTACACCTCCGTCGGCGCGGTGGTAGAGACGATGCACAACACCGTCCTGGCCGAAATCAAACGCATTGAAGAGGACACCACGCGCCTGCGCAACGCGGAACGTTTGTGGGAGCAGAACGATTTGAGCAAGGCCAAAACCTTGTTTGAGGAAACCCTCGGCGCGCTGCTGCCGGAACACCAGCGCCAGGCCACCGA
>DAOUFX010000324.1:0-7633 GCA_034429675.1 Anaerolineae bacterium
TTTTCGGGCGGGGGTACCCGCCCGAAAAAACACTACCCATTACCTCCTGTCCAAAAATCTAAAAGATCTCTGTGTCCTCCGCGCCTCCGTGATGAATAATCCTAGCGACGGCGGCGCGAGAGCAGGGCCAGCGCCGGCAAGGCGAGGAGGGCCCAGGCGATGGGCGCGCCGGATTGAGCGGCGACCTGGCGCACGCTCACGGCGGTGGGCGCGTTAGGGCCGATCCGCAACGTAAAGGGCGAGAAACCGGCAACGCCGCTCGCCTGCGTCCAGTAGTGATCGCCGGCGACGCCGGCGGCTTTGGCCGTCCCGGCAGCGCTCCAGGCGTTGCCGCCCCAGTGCCAGGCGCGCACGTTGGCGAAGGCCCAGGCGGAGGGAAGTTCGTCGCTCTGATAGTAAAAGGTGAGCGTGGTCGAGACGCCGGTGTTGGCGGGGGCAATATCGAAGCAGCGCGCGACGGTCTCGCCGGCGACGGCGGTGCACTGGCTATGGCCGCGCAGCGTGACCGTAGTCGCACCCAGGCTGCCCGCCGGCGCCAGCGTGACGCCATAATAGCGCGGCGCGCCCCGGCGGCTGTAGAAGTTCAGGAATGAAGTCGCGCTGGAAACGCTGCTGCGCGTCTGGCGCAACGTTCCCTGGTTGTTGACGGCAGTCTCGACGGTCAAACTGACGCCGTTGGCCAGGGTCAGCTCGGCGCCGGGGGCGAGGGTCAGTTGGTTGACCGAGGCGTTGGCGCTCAGCACCGGGTAGGGCGTGGCTCCGGCGGGGATGTAGACCGAGTCGGCGGCGGTGGGCGCGCTGCCGGCGCTCCAACTGCCGCCGGCGCTCCAGCCCGAACCGGCGGCGCCGGTCCAGGTGAAATGCCGCGTGAAATTGATCCCGATCAGCAGCGGGTCGTGATCGGAGGCGCGGTAGGGGCCGGAATCGTAGAGGCTCGTAATCTGGCCCGCCGTCTTGAAGTTGGTGTTGTAGTCTAGCACGATGGGTTCATCGGCGTTGATGTGCCACGCTGCTGCGCCGGAAACATAGGGCAGCAAGTCAGAATCGGCCAGGGCGTGATCCAGCGTACCCCATTGCCCATCGAAGACGTAGCCGTAGGTTCCGCCGAAGAGCGCGTGCACGTTGGTGTAGCCGCCGTCCTCCAGAGCGACGATGGGGTCTTCCCTGGCGTAGGCGTTCAGGTCGCCGATGATCAGCGCGCGGGTGACGCTAACCCCGGTAGGATCGCCGGCCAGCCAATCCACCAACGCCTGCGCCGCCGCCGCGCGGGTCAGATTGCAGTTCCCCTGCCCGTCGCCCGTGTCGGGATCGCCGGTGCAGGCCGAGCCCTTGGACTTGAGGTGGTTCACCACGATAGTGACGATGTCGCCGGTGACGGCGTGCGCGAACGACTGCGCCAGCGCCGGGCGGTTCTTGCTGCTGTCGAAATCCGGGTCCACGCTGCTGTTGAGCACCGCGGTAGTACCGGCCAGCGTCACCGTCCCCGGTTTGTAGATCAGGCCCACCTTGATGGCGTCCGTGCCGAGCGCGTTGGTGGCGCCGGTGCGCGTGTCGGCGTTCAGGTAGGCGTAGACTCCGCTCCCGGCGATGTCGTTCAGGCCGTCCACCAAATCGTCAATCGCGCTGGCTTCGTTGGCGTAGCCGTCGTTTTCGATTTCCATAATGCCGAAGATGTCGGCGTCAATCGCCAGCATCGCGTGGATGATCTTGTCGCGCTGGCGGGTGAACTCCGTGCTGTTCTCCGCGCCGCGACAGTCAACAGTAGCGCCGCCGACGCCGGCTTTGCACCCGCTGAACGTGTCGAAGTAGTTCAGCACGTTGAAGCTGGCGACGCGCAGTGTACCGCGCACGTCAGGCGCGGAGACGGGGCGCGGGTTGGCGTGGACAATGGTGGGCATTTGGGCGGGATGCACGCGATAGGCGTTAGTGCCGCTCCAGCCGGACCAGCCGTAGCTCATCACGCCGACGATGTTCTGCACCGTGTCGCCGCCGCGCACCGTGTTGAGCGCGCTCAGGCCGGGCGCCGGGTAGATGATTGAAGCGGGGTTCTGCGCCAGACTGCCATCGTCCAGCACGATCTGGTTGAGATCGTTGGCCGCCTGCAGCGCGATAGACAACGCGCCGGGCGTGATCACCTGCGTGGGCTGCATCAGCCGCGCCGACGACGAGAGCAGCAGCTCCCCACCCCGCCCCAGCTTGTAGATTTCGGTCACGTAGAGCGTCTGGGCGAAGCTGACGCGCATGCCCTCGTAGCGCTCCGGGGCGGCGGCATCCGCGAAGGGAAGCGCCACCGGCGAAACCGACGGCAACGGGTTGCCGCTGCTGATAAGACTGACGCTCGAACCGCTGCCAAACTGCGTCTGGTTGTAATACTCCTCCACCGGCCCGGTCACCAACACCCGGTCGCCGACGCTGACGGCGGTCGCGCTGTTGTAGACAAAGATACCCTCGGAAGTCGCCGGGTCGGCGTCAGCGTCGGCGTCTTCCTCCTGCATAAAGAAACCGGCGATGCTGGCGACGCTCTGGAAGTCCGCCGTGACGATGCCCTCGACCGTGGCGTCGTTGCCCACCTCCGGGCTGTCCGCGCCGCTGCCCTGGACGTCGTGAATCCTGGCGACGCCGGCCACCGTGAAGCTGGCGCTGCCGCTGCCCGATTGCTGCGTCCCGCGGAACTGCGCCGTGTTGACGACGGAACCGCTGCCGGTCAGATTGGTGACGGCAAAGGCGAACGTGACGCTCTGCGCGCTGTTCAGCGCGCCGTTCCAGGTGAGCTGGTCGGCGGACATGGTCGCGCCGGCGGGCTGGCTGATCCAGTAGGCGAAGTCCACCGCGGTGGGCAGAGTGTCGGTGAGGAAAACCGAGGCGTCGGCGAGCGTGCCGTTGTTGGCCAACGTCAGAGTGTAAGTGACAAGATCGTTCTGATCAACCGCGCCGGGAGCGGCGGTCTTGGCGAGCGAGAGGACGGGCGCCGGCCCGCTGCTGCCGACAACCTCGGCCCAGGAAGTGGCCACGCGGACGCCGTCAATCGTCGCGTCCGGGCCACCGCTGGCCTGGCGGATGGCGATACCCGCCACCGCCACTGCCGTCCCGCTGGCGCTGGCCAACGGCGTCGCCGGTTCGGTGGCGCTGTAGGTGTCCAGCACAAACAACGCCGTCGCGCCGGTGCCCAGGTTGCATTTGACCACGACCAGGTACGTTGTCCCGTAGCTGAAACTGCCGGCGTAAGTCCCTGTGCCGGAATTTGTGCTGATACCAAACTGGAGCGCGCCGCTGTTATCTTTGGCAAACAAGCGCGCCGGGAAGATGGTGCCGCTGTCCTTGAAATGCATAAAATAGCCGCCGGTCGCCGCAGAAACCTGCACCAATGCCGCGTAATACAACGTTCCGCTGCTCTGCGTCCCGAAGGCGCGGTTGACGTCCTCCGTGCCGCCGGCGCTGATCGTCGCCGCGCCGCCGACGCCGGACGACCCGTAACCCGCCAGCGCCAATCCCGATGGGCTGTATTGGACAGGGTTACTGCCCGCGCTTGAGTGCGCCCCCCAAACGCCGCCGCTCAACGTGGTCAGGCTGCCGGGGACCGCGCCGTAGTTGAAGTTCTCCTCCATCAAAAATGTTGCCCAAGCGTGAGAAGGGGACAACAATCCGGCGGTGAGAAGCATGGTCAGGGTCAGAATCCCCCTGAATAGTCCGATAACGAGTTGACTGTATTGAATCCGCGAACGCATCTTTTCTACCTCTTTCATAAAGTATGCTATCAGAGAAATGCTGCCCATTATACCGGATTCAAACAAGTTAGAGAGGGCGTTCTTCCTGGCTGCACCCGCCCCGGGATGGGGCTTCGAGCCTTAAGTGCGTTCGCCCTACCTGGCGGCGCGCACGATGGCGCCCGGCGCGGCAAGGACAACAATACTATTGCACCTGCCACACATGGACAACCGGTTTGGCGCCGTCGGCATACAGTTCAATCACGTACAACACGCCGTTTGCGCGGTCGTAGGCGACGTCGCCGATGCGCATACGGCGCTGGTCGCCGCGGCCCAGCGCGTCCATCTCCGACTCCGGCGGGTTGAGGTACAGGCGATCGTCAATGTCCACGACGGCGTAGGGCTGCGGATCCCACGATTGGGCCGTCCCCGCCGCCACCTGCGCCAGGGATGCCGGAGCGTAGAGAATCATTTGGGCATCGAAACGCGCGCTCCACCACCCGCGAGCATCGTTGTGGCCGGCGCAGCCGGTCAGGTCCGATTCCGGGCATGGCGCGCCGTTGTCGTAGCGACAGGTAGTGAACTGATCCACCAGTGCCACCTCAATGCAGGGATATTCCGCTCCGGCCGGGTTGACCCATCCGTACCAGTACTTCGCGCCGGTGCCTTTGGTGCCCGCAAACAGGACGGCCGACTTGCCCGATGCCGTCGTGAGCCAGGCGCCGCCCTCCCACTCATCGGGGTGCTGGTAATGGGTGAGGGCGTGTTCGATGTCCGGGGTATTGTCGCTGCTCGCGTAGCGCAGCAGCACGGTTTCGGCCAGATGGGTCCCGGAGACGGGCGCGGCGCCGCCCGCCAGCCAGGGGGTGTAGGCAAACAACGACGGCCCCATGCCGCCCCATCCGCCGTCGCGGTAGCGCCCCGTCGCCAGATAGCGGCTCTCTGCGTGGGCTGCGGCCCAGGCGGCGGGAATCTCAAACATGTAGCCGTTGACGCTGTTGAAATCCTGCGTCCCGATGTACCACTCGCCCTGAAAGTTTGGCGCGACGAGGTGAGGATCGAACCAACCGTGGGTGGGCGGCGGCGATTCGGGCGGCATATGCTGTCCCCAGCCGAGATGGATTTTGGGGCCGGTGTCGGGATGGTTGAGATAGGCCATGCCCACCCGTGGAATCTCTTCCAGCGACGTGAAGTGCCCGGCGGCGACGTTCCCAAAGTTTTGTAGGAATTCCGCGTAAGGCAAATCCTCCAGATTGCTCGAGTTTACGGGGACGGGGATGCTGATCTCGGCGACTTGATTGCCATCCGGCAGCTCGCCCCAGGCCAGGCGGTTGTGTCCCATCACGAACAACGAGCCCGAGAACGTGTCGCTGTTGGTGATATGCCCGTCGGGATTGAAGGTCATCGCATTGCCGCCGTACTCGAAGGTGAGCGGGCGTTCGCCGCCGTCGGGCAGGCGGAACGCGCCCACGTAGGTCAGGTCGCCGGGCTGGACGAGGTTGCCGGCGGGGATTGCCTGGATGGCGATGACGTGATCGGCGCCGGCGCTGTAATCGCCGGAGCAGTGGCTCGCGTTCACGGCGATGGTCTGGTTGCCCGTTTCGCCCCACTGGTAAGTGACGCTGGCCGTGCCCTGTCCGCTCTGCGGCGCGGGCGTCCACGTGTAGGCGATGGGAGCGGTCGCGCCGGCCGGGTTGGGGGCGGCGCTGAACGTGTACAGTGTGCCGGTGTAGCCGCTCGCCGGCCCGCCGATCGTTACGCCGGTCAGGGGCGTCGCGCACACCGGGGCGACGCCGAAATTGCGCAGCACCAACGGCAGGTAGAGCCGGTACGAAGTCGTGGGCCTCTGGGCGATCGTGATGTCGTGGGTGGTGTTGGCGCTGCCGCCGCAGTTCGCAACCGTGACGGCCACCGTTTGCGTGCCGGACACGGCCCAGCTGTACTGCGCCGTGTCCGTCGCCTGGCCGGAGTCAGGCTCCGGCGCCCAGGTGAAGGTGATCGGGAGAGAGGCGTTGGCGGGCGCGATTGCGGCATTGAACGTGTAAAGCGTGCCGGTGTAGCCGGCGGCCGGGCCGCTGATCGTCGTCCCGGTGACGCTCACACACGCCGTCCCACCGTTCACGACGTAGACGTTCATCTGGTCATGCTCACCGGCGCCGGGCGTGTCTTCGTTGTAGGCGTCTAGCAAATCCATGTACGGGTATGTGGCGCTGGGCCAAACGGCGGCGGCGCTGTTCTGGTTGACGCGGGTAGCGCTGCGGAAGGTGCCGTTGCGCGCCGCCGAGGCGTCCTGGTTATGATAAAGGGTATAGAGAACGTACTCCGAGGCGTACCAGTCCACCGCAAAGGGATCGGTGCTGGCGAGCAAGATGTCCTGGCGGGTGGCCGTGCCATCGTAGTTGTCGTTGGCCACCCAGATCGCGTCCACGACGTTCAGATCGGGGGCGCGGATCAGCGCCAGTTGCCGCCCCAGCAAGCCATACGTGGTGTCACCCAACTCCTGGTACCCCCAGAAATAGCCGTGCATCTCGTCCCATCCCCCAAAGCGGGCGGTGTTGTCGCCGACGGTGACAAAGCCGATGAAGTTCTTCCAGGCGATGGTGGCGCCGGCCATACCGTGCTGTTTGAGCACCGGCATGTTGATCAGGGTCAGACGGCCAGAATCGTAGGCGCTGCCCGACCAGACGCCGTAGCGCATACTGATGCGGGTGCCTCTGGCCGTCTGGAACTTGGGATAGGAGAGTTCGTTGGTGGCGCTGCCGGCACTGTCCTCAAGCATAATGTAGGCATTGTCGTTGTTACCGTTGGCGTATTCGCCGACGGGATAACCGGCATCGCCCACGTTGCCGCCGGCGACGCGGCTGCCGTTGAGGTCGTCCCAACGGAACAGCGAGACGGGATAGCCAAGGCCCTGGAAGGCATTGATAACGTCCTGATAGGACTGGCCGGTGTCCTGGGCATTGGCCGGGGTGACGTCCCAATCTCCGACGACCCCCTGCGTATTCTCGACGACCACAACCTCACCGGTAAACGTGTTGGGGTGCTGGAGAATGCGCCAGATCAGGCCTTTGAGCGCGTCGCTGTTGGTGCTCAATCGCCCCTGAGGCGTGCCGTTGTTGGCCCACTGATTGTTGATCTTGATGACGACGACATCGTTGGCGGCGACAATGCCGGCGGCGTGCTCCGCGGTCCTGTAGAAATAATCGCCGCGCGCCTCCATCTCGGCAACCAGGCTGTCCATCCCGGCGTCGCGCAGCGCATAGGCCGCGTCGTTGCAGGGTGGGGTGGCGGGCAGTGCGCCTCCGTCGAGGCTACATTCCGGCGCCGGTACCCCGGACACTGCGAATACATTCGAAACTGCCGATGCGCTGGTCCAGGCAGGCAGCGTCAGCTCGGCGTAGACCGGGGTGAGCGGCAGATTGGCCGTCGTGAGGGCAAAGAGCAATGCCAACGCCATCACGAACAACCCGACGCCGGTTAAAGAAGCGCCCCGTCGTCTGAGATGGTGGTAAAAGTGGCCGAGACCCAGCACCGAGACCAGGTACCCCAAAAAACCGGCGCTGTTCGCCAGGGCCACGCGCTGGCAGGGATAGGCCAGCCGTTTCGGATTGGTGCCGCTGCGCAGCAACAGCCACGCCAGCGATCCCAGGCCGACGCCCCAAAACGTCCATTTTGCGCGTCGCGCATGGCGGTGATGATGTGAAGACTCCATCTCTTGCTCCTTTCATGTTTTTAAGGGAATTCAACGGAAGAAATAGACAAGGGTATTTTTTCATGCGGGGGCGCCCGTGTGCAAGCAGACTTGGTGCGGGAGTATTCGCCTCGAAAAAACACTTCCTTAACTGACGTTCACCAGCGGCCGGATGAAAATCGCATTGCGATAGCAGAGATTAGAAGGAAGGTGTTTTTCGCACACGGGGTACCGTGTG
>DAOUFX010000325.1:0-7346 GCA_034429675.1 Anaerolineae bacterium
CCCCAAACCCTCACCCTCTTTTTATTGAAAAAGGATTGTCTGAGAGACAGGATTATGGTATAGTTCAGAGTGGACAACGAGGTCGGAATCCGATTTTTCAGCTTCGTTGTCCCCAAACAGCCAGGAAGAAAATCAACCACAAGGAGCGAATGGGGCAAACGTTACAGACCGGTCTCGTGATCAAATCGCAGAGTGGGTTTTACACCCTGCTGACCGAAGATCACCAACACATTGTCGCGCGGTTGCGTGGGCGACTGAAGAAAGAGCATCAGGAAGCGACCATCGTTGCCGTCGGAGATCACGTGCAGTGGCAGATTCTCCCCGACGGCAGCTGTGTGATCGAGGAGATTGCCAAACGCGAGCGCGCGCTTACCCGCCTCAAGCCTTTGGCCTCCGGGCGCGGGTCGCGGCGATGGGACCGGCAGGGGTATCTCCGCGAACAGGAACAAGTCATTATCGCCAATCCCGACCAGGTCGTCTTTGTGGTATCCTGCGCCAACCCCACGCCCCGCCTCAAGATGTTGGACCGTCTGCTCGTCGGCGCAGAGCGCCAGGAGATTCCGCCGCTGGTTTGCGCCAACAAGGTGGACCTGATCGGACTGGAAGCGGCCAAACACCTGTTTGCCATCTACGAATGGATCGGCTACGAAGTGCTCTACACCAGCGCCAAGAGTGGTTTGGGGCTCGACGCCTTGCGCAGCTATCTCCGGGACAAAACCTCGGCCTTGATCGGCCCGTCGGGGGTGGGCAAGACCAGCCTGCTGAACGCCCTCGAACCGGAGCTGGGCAAGCGGGTGATGAGCGTCAGCCAGGTCACCGGCAAAGGGCGCCACACCACCACCGTCGCCGAAATGACGCCGCTGGAAATCGGCGGATGGGTGGCCGACACCCCCGGCATCCGGGCGCTGGCGTTGTTCGATATGGACCCCGAAGAGATTGACGCATACTTCCCCGACATTGCCCCTTATGTCCCGCACTGCGTGTTTTCCGATTGCCAACACACCGTCGAACCCAACTGCGCCGTGCGCGAGGCCCTGGATCGCAAAGAAATTGACCAACATCGCTACGAAAGCTACGTGCGCCTGCATCAGGAACACTGCAAACTGGCCGACATGTACTGGTGGGGGATTGATGAGGAATAGGAGAAGCGTGAAACGTGAAGCGTGAAGCGTGAAACGTGAAATTGGAAATCGGTAATCGGTAATTCGCTAACTTTTGATTTTCGACCTTTGACTTTTGACTTTCGACCTTCGACCTTCGACCTTTGACTTTCGACTTGCAACTTGAAACTTGCAACTCTTGCCGAGGTACTTATGAGCATTCAAGCTATTCTTTTCGACCTTGACGGAACGCTGCTGGATCACGATATGGTGCGTGATTTTCTCCCGCCCTACCTGGAAGCTCTGGCGATCAACATGGCGCACATGGCGCCGCCGCAGAAACTGGTGGACGGCATCATGGCCGGATCGGCGGCCATCACCGAAAACGATGGAACGCGCACCAACGAAGCCGCCTTTGCTGCGGTCTTCTATCCCTTTGTCGGGGTGTCCCGCGCCGTGCTGGAGCCGGCGTTGATGCAGTTCTACACGCACGAGTTCCCCAAGCTGCGCCAATTCACCCGGCGCAAACCGGAGGCGCGCGAGGTCGTCAAGCTGGCTTTCGATCTGGGCTATGCCGTCGTCATTGCCACCAACCCGTATTTCCCGGCCATCGCCACGCAGCACCGGCTGGCCTGGGCCGGCGTCGAGGACTTCCCGTATCGCAAAGTCACCACTTACGAAAACAGCCACTTCGCCAAACCGAACCCGCGCTACTACACCGAAATCCTGGACGAATTGAAATGCGACCCGGAAGAAACCCTGGTCGTCGGCGACGAATCTATGGACATGGTAGCCGCGCACACCGGCTGCCGCACTTTCCTCGTCCCCGGCAGCGCCACCGATATGCAAAACATCGCGCCGGAACCCACCTACCGGGGGACGTTGGAGGACGTAGGGAAATTGTTGAAGGAAAGTAGACGGTAGACGGTAGACGGTAGACGGTAGACGAGAAGAGAAACGTGAAGCGTGAAACTGGAAATCAGAAATCGGTAGTAACCGTACAGGCATCTTTCCCAGCGTTGCGCCGAAGAACCGGCTGAAGCCGGTGAATACAATCGCGTAAGTACACTCCGACTTTAGTCGGTCTGCTTGCGCCAGATGACGGCTGTATAGTTACAATCAGTACTTGGTGACTCGCTGACCCGCTGATTCGCTTGTTAGACTTTCATACTATGGGAGGGAGAAGTTCCATGACCGATCGTGTTGCTTCGCCGCTGACGAAGCGCCAGAAAATCACCCGGGCCCTGGTGAACCGGTTCATCAAGGTCGCTACGGGCATCATTTGCAAAGTGGATGGCCGCCAACTGGCGCGGGTGCCGCTGGTAGGCCCGCTGATCGTCATCGTCAACCACGTCAACTTCCTGGAGCTGCCCGTGCTCTACCCGCGCGTCCCCACCGATTGGGGCATCGGCTTTTCCAAGGAAGAAAACTGGAAAAACCTGGGATACCGGATATTGTTCAATACCTGGAATGTCATTCCCATCAACCGCGACGAAGTAGACCTGACCGCGATGCGGCGGGGCCTGGAAGCATTGGCCGCCGGCTACATCCTGTTTGTCACCCCAGAGGGCACCCGCAGCCACCACGGACGCCTGCAACAGGGTCGGCCCGGCGTGGTGATGCTGGCGCAGCGCAGCGGCGCGCCAGTGTTGCCCATCGCCTGCTACGGCGGCGAGAAATATCGCGACAACCTGCGCCGCCTGCGCCGCACCGACTACCACATCGCCGTCGGAAAGCCGTTCCGTCTCAACCTCGACGGCGAGAAGGTGACCCGCCAGGTGCGACAGCAGATCGTGGACGAGATGATGTACCAGCTGGCCGCGTTGATGCCGCCGGAGTATCACGGCATCTACGCCAATCCCGAAACCGCCGGCGCCCCCCACCTGCGTTTCGAGACGGCGGCGCTGCCGTGGACGCGCCCAGGAGTCTGACCCACCGATGTTTCTCCCTGCCACGCGCACAGAGCTTGACCGGCTCGGCTGGGATGCCCTCGACGTCATCCTCGTCACCGGCGATGCCTACATTGACAGCCCCTTCATCGGGGTGGCCGTCATCGGGCGGGTGCTGGCGTCTGCCGGCTACCGGGTGGGCGTCATCGCGCAGCCGGATTGGCGCAGCGACGCCGACATTGCGCGTCTGGGGGAACCGCGACTGTTCTGGGGCGTGAGCGGCGGCAGCATTGACTCGATGCTGGCAAACTACACCGCCGTCAAGAAATTCCGCAAATCCGACGACTACACGCCCGGCGGGATCAATAATCGCCGGCCAGACCGCGCCGTCGTCGTCTACGCTAACCTCATCCGGCGCTGCTTCAAAAACACCGCGCCCATTGTCCTCGGCGGGATCGAGGCCAGCCTGCGCCGCATCGCCCATTACGATTATTGGTCCGACAGCGTGCGGCGCTCGGTTCTCTTCGACGCCAAAGCGGATTATTTGATCTACGGGATGGCCGAGCGCGCCGTCGTCGCGCTGGCGCAGGCGCTGCGCGACGGCGCCGATCCCCGGCAAATTCGCGGGCTGTGCTACGTCGGCCAGGAGAAACCGGCGGGCTACCTTGAGCTGCCTGCCTACACCGACGTGACCGCGGATAAAGCGGCGTTCATCAAGATGTTCCACACGTTCTATCGCAACAACGACCCGCGCACGGCCAAAGGGCTGTGCCAGCGACAGGACACCCGCTACCTGGTGCAGAATCCGCCCCAGCCCATCCTGAGCCAGGCGGAGCTGGATGCGGTGTACGCGCTGGATTTCGAGCGCGCCGTCCACCCCCACGACGCTCAAAGCGGCGAGGTGCGCGCGCTGGAGACGATCCGCTTCTCGATTGCCACCCATCGCGGTTGCTACGGCGAATGCAACTTCTGCGCGATCGCCGTCCACGAGGGCCGCACCGTGCAATGGCGCAGCGAGGAATCCGTCCTGGCCGAAGCCACCCGGTTGACCCAACACCCGAAATTCAAAGGTTATATCCAGGACGTGGGCGGGCCGACGGCCAATATGTACGGCTTTGAATGCGAGAAAAAACTGGCGCACGGCATCTGCGAGCACAAACGCTGCATCTACCCGGCGCCCTGCCCGCAGCTCCCCATCACGCATCGCCCGGCGATGGCGTTGTTGCAGCGCTTGAACCGGCTGGCCGGCGTCAAGAAGGTGTTCGTCGCTTCCGGCATCCGCTACGACATGGCGCTGGCCGATCTCAAACACGGCCTGCGCTACCTGCGCCAGGTCGTCGAGCAACACACATCCGGCCAGCTGAAGGTCGCGCCGGAACACACCGTCCCGCACGTCCTGCAAAAGATGGGCAAACCGGACGTTCAATCGTTGCTCAAATTCAAGGAGCAATTCTACAAACTGACCCAGGAGGCCGGCAAGCCGCAGTTCCTCACCTACTACCTGATCGCCGCCCACCCCGGCTGCACCGACAAGGACATGGAACAACTCCGTGATTTTGCGGCGCGCGAGCTTAAAATACACCCCGAACAGGTCCAAATCTTCACGCCAACGCCCTCGACCTATTCCAGCGTGATGTACTACACCGAAATGGACCCTTTCACAGGAGAGAAATTGTTTGTCGAGAAAGATATAAGGAAAAAGCAGCAACAGAAAGATAGTGTGACCGACAAAACCCCAAAAGCGACAAAACGGGGGCGGCAGGAATCCGCCCGCCCCGCAAAACAACGGAGGAAAAATGCGCGAGCTTAATGTGGACCTTGACGCGCTGCTGGCTGCCTTTGAATATAGCAACGCCGGCGTGCGCTATTACCTGGATTTGGAAACCGGGCACGTGGTGATGACGCCCGACGAAATTGCGTGGGAACTGGAGGCCATCTACGAGGAATTCTATACCTCCAACGCCGCCGACTTTGACCTGAACGCCATCTTACAAAAGCGCGCTCTGCCCGAGTACCACCGCCGCGCGCTCGCACAGGCGCATAGCGTCGAGCAGGAACCGGCGCGCTACCTCAATGTTCCGCCCTCCGACGCCAGCGCTGCCTACGGCGACCTGCAAGCGTTCGTCAACACCCTGGACGACAAGGATTTGCGCCAGAAGTTCTGGCGCGCCATCAGCGGCGACGGGGCGTTTGGCGAGTTCAAGAAGGAATTGGCCGGACATCCGGGACTGCGCAAACGCTGGCATGGCCTTGCCGCCGAGCGCGCGCGCAAACGGGTGCTGACGTGGCTCGCATCCCAACAAATTCGCCCGGTTCTACCGGACAGCAAAGCCACCCCCCAGACGACGGCTCTGCGCAAACGGATGATCGCCGAAGTGTTGACCTTCGTGCGCGCGGCGGCCAAACTGCAAGGCGTGGCGCGCATCGCCCTCATCGGCTCGCTGGCGACCGAGAAAGCCGAACCGAAAGACATAGACGTGTTGGTGACGGTAGCCGATGGCGCCGATCTCGCCCTGCTGGCCGCCGCCGCCCGCCAGCTCCGCGGCCACGCCCAGAGTTTCAACCGCGAAAGCGAAGTCTTTCTGGCCGATACCAACGGCGAGTATCTGGGGCGAGTCTGCCTGTGGAAGAGCTGCGGCCCGGGACGGCACAGCGAATGCGACGCGCTGCACTGCGGGCAACGGGTCTTCCTGCACGACGACCTCAATACCGTCCGCCTCTCGACGGCGCTCATCGCCACCCCGCGTCTGGAACTGTGGCCGGACATCGTCGCGCATGCACCGGTTCCCCACGACATCCAGTTCGGGCTGATGGCCCCACTCCGCGCCGAAAAAATATAGGCATGAGAAAAGCCCGGAACCTGAGTTCCGGGCTTTTTTGAAACCTCAACTTATCCCTTGCGCTTGCGACAATCGTTATCCTGCCGCGTGCGCACCTCGTGGATCTCTTTAATGTAAACCACCCGCTGGTAAGATCCCAACGGCCCAAACTGGCCTTTTTTGCTAACATCGCCGCTGATGCGGACAAAAACGAGATCGTATGGTGTGGCGGCAACCTGGTCGTACTGCTCCTTGAGCTGATCAATGATCATCGAAAAGCCGCTGCTGCGCACCCACCACACTTCCCTGGACCCACAGGGTCTGAAGCTCTCCGTCCCACGGCCAAAGGTCAAAAACCCCTCCCATTCGCCGCTCTCCAGCGAACGCCCAACAGCAGCGAACATAAACCACCCCACCAGGCCCAGCGAAATCAATCCCAATATCATCAAAATGCTCCTTGTCGAATTGCGAATCAGCGAATCAGCGAGTTACCGATTACCGATTTCCAGTTTCACGTTTCACGTCCCCCCGCATCCTGCTTCCTCCATAAAGTACCACCAACGAGAAAAACTGTCAAACGCAATTCAGGGTGTCCACACCGAGAGAAAATTGAGCTGACGGGGAACGGTTTCGCAGACGAGTTCCCCCGCCTGCGAAAACCTCTCCCGGCAGCGCGCGCTAATTCAAATAGCTCCAATAACCGCTGTTGTACAGAACCCAGAGATGGCCGCCCTGATCCTTGACGATGGTGCCGCGATCGAAGGACTGCCACACGGCATCGTACCCGTGTTCATTTTCCAGCGCCCACCCCAACCGGTTGCGCACCTCGACGTTCCGGCACCACTGGCGGCTAAAACCACGGATCGGCTTGAAATATCCAGCCGGCGCCGGACCAAACTCAGGGCAGGCGTCGTCGGGATCGCCCTCTTTGTAAACATCGGCGGTGATAAAAACCTGGTGGCCGTAATTGGCAAGAATGAAGGCATCGTCCCGATCCTCGCGCCAGAACATGCGCCCGCCCTCGAACGCTTGCTCCGCCGTCCAGAGGCTCGCCTGCGCAGCGGTAGGGCAACCCACGGCGTAGTCCAGCCGGTAGCGAGAGAACAGAGATTGCAGATCCGCGCCCACGGCGATCGGGCACGGCGTGGGCGTAGACGGCGCCCAGGTGGGTAAAGGAGTCGCCGTCACCACGACGCGCACCACCTTCGGCGGCGCCGGCGTGGGGGTGAGCGTCGGCGTGGGGGTGAGCGTCGGCGTCACGGTGGGCAGCGGCGTCGGCGTCTGCTCCAAAACTGCTACCCGCGTCGCCAGGGCAACGTTCTGCGCCTGCAACGCCAACAACGTGGCCTGCACGCCTGCATCCGGCGTCGAGGAAGCCGGCGTCGCCGTCGCTTCGTCCTCCTGGATGACGCGGGCGGTGCAGGACATCAACAAACAACCCAGAACCATTATCAACAGAACCTTTTTGCGTAACATCGTATCCTCCTTAAAGATAGTGAATAGGGGATTGGGGCAATTAGGGGATTGGGGCAATTAGG
>DAOUFX010000326.1:0-5045 GCA_034429675.1 Anaerolineae bacterium
GGTTGCGCCCGCCCCCAACTCCCCACTTCTATTCTTCCGGTTTGATGATCTCAGCATTCGGCGGGGGGATGAAATCCGGACCGTAGCGATAACGCTCTGGCCAGGGGACAAAATGGCTGATGAAGGTGTCATGGTAAAGCACGACGCCGTCCGCAGAACGCACAATTCGTCCCAGAGTCGCCAGCAAGCCATCGTGGGGGGTCTCAACCTTCACCGATGTCCCCGCCGGGAGAGTAGCGTCAAATTCGTAAATCGGCGCCTCCGGCGGCTCCGGCTCGCCCCACTCCGGCCCTAGTTGCTCCACCGTGCGGCCCTCTTTGGTGCTGTAGAACAAGAAACGCAGCCGGGCGTTTGCCGGGTCCACTTCAGTCTGGACTAAAATGTGGTACGGCGTATCGTTGGTGAAGCGGAAATCCACCAGCGGCGAGTAGACGGTCGCGTCGAAGCCGGGGCCAAAGCCGCCCAACTCGTAATAGCCGACGCGATAGGCGTGTGGCCAACGCTCCACGATGGGGTAGCCGCCGTAGAACGCCGCCCGAAAAGCGGTCGTCGCCACCTGGCAGATGCCGCCGCCCACTCCCGGCACGGTGCGCCCGTTGATGATGACGTAAGATTCGTCGTACCCCGCTTCGGCGGTCACGGCGCCGAGGTACTCGTTGAACGAAAAGGTCTGCTGCGGCGCGATGATGATGCCGTCGAATTTGGAGGCGCCCAGGCGAATGTTGCGGTCGCGCGCCGACGACGAACCGGTGAAGTAGGACTCGCCGACGGCCACCAGCTCACGAATTCCCAAATCGGCGGCGGTCATGGTGTCCGGGCGAGCCGGCGGCAGGGTGTGGATGACCAGCGGGATGAAATGCTCGCCGATTTGCAGGCGGTCGTTCACCAACGAGATCGAAGCGGTGACGCTCAACTCGCGCCCCATTACGCTCGGCGAAATCGGTTCGAGCGCAATGGCGCTCGCGTCAAAGCGGAAAGTGGCATCCACCGGCGCGCGATACAGCGCCATTGCCACCGGGCCGAGGAATTGCGCCAGCGCGGGTTCGTCCACGCCCACCCACACGCGGTCTGCCTCAACCTGCACGTCCAGCATCCCGGCCAGCACATCCGGTGTGATCACCCACGGGCCGGGGTCGCCCGCGTCCGGGGTAGACAGCAACAGCGTCAGCGGTTCGGACAGAATCGCACGCGCCATTCCCATCGCCTGCTCCACCCGATCGTCGCTGATTTCCGGGCGCACCTCGGTGATCACCGGCACAATCTCGGCCGGTTCCAGGGCGTACAAATACGGCAAAAGAGCTTCCAGAGTGGCCGAGACCTCCATGCGCCGTCCGATGCTGCCCGGCTCCAGGGCCAACTGCGCGCCCGCCATCCGCAAACCGGCGTCCTTCACCGGGCGCTCCAGCTCCTGCGCGACAGCCTGCAAGCGCGCCGCCGCCGGACGCGGATCCCACGACAAGACCGGCGAGAGATGGTCGCCGTTCAGCATCACGTCCAGGCGCTCGGATAACGCCCCCAGACCGCCCCGGCTATGTCCCACCACATAGGCTCGCGACAACGTCTCATCCATCGCGACGGTCATCCCCAGGTCTGCCGGCGAAAAGGACCAACGCTGCCCCTCCGGCCCCACCAGGATCACATTGGGCTGATTCAAAGGCAACGCCGCGTACAGATAGGGCGCCGCCTCAGCCGGGGTCTTCCCGCCCAGCGAGACATCCCAGACCCACACGCCGGGCACAAATTCCTGCTCCATTCCCGGTCCGACGACCCAACCAAAGGCGGTCGTCAAAATGAACAAGATCGCCGCCAGAAACATCACCCAACGTCCCATGGGCGCGCCCTACAATCCCAGTTCCATCAGACACAGGGCCAACGCCCCCCAGAGCCCCACGTCCGCGCCGAGCATGGCTTTGACGATACGGGTCTGCTCTCGATAAACCTGAGGCGCGCGCGCCGCGACCGTCTGGTGGATCGGATTGAAGAGCAAATCGTCGGCCAGCGTCACACTGCCGCCCAGCACAAACAACGAAGGGTTCAGCACGTACATCATCCCGACGATAGCCGCTCCCAGATAGACGCCGGCCTCTTCAAATACCGCCGTCGCCAGCGCGTCCCCCTGATGCCCGGCGTCGCTCACCTCCTTTGCCGTGAGCCGTTCGAGGTCGCCGGAGACCATCTCCGTGAGCAGCGAGGGTTCGCCCGCCGCAATGCGCTCGCGGGCGCGCCGCGCGATGGCCGTACCGGAGGCCATCATTTCGAGGCAGCCGTAGTTGCCACAGCCGCAACGGGGGCCGCGCGGATCGGCCACGGTGTGGCCCACCTCACCGCCCAGGCCGTTGCCGCCGGTAAACAGATGATTGTTGAAGATCAGCCCGCCGCCAATGCCGGTGCTGATCGTCATGTACACCATATCGGAGACGCCGCGCCCGGCGCCAAAGCGGTGTTCGGCCAGCGCCGCCACGTCTGCATCGTTGCCGAGAAACACCGGGACGCTGAACTTTTCCAACATGATGTCGCGCAACGGCACATTTTCCCAACCGTTCAGATTGGGGGCGAGCCGCAAAATGCCCCGCTTGAAGTCCACCGGCCCCGGTACACCCAGCCCGATTCCGGCCACCGAAGCGTCCAACGGCCAGACCTGATGGATGGCCGAATGAAGCCGGCGCAGAACCGCCTCGCGCCCATCACGAGCGTCGGTGGGCATGGCCACCCGCGCTTCCTGAACGCCTTCCGATGTGTAACGCGCCGCGCGAATCTGCGTGCCACCCAAATCCACAGCAATAAAATTCAATGATGTCATAGTCCTCTCCATAAAAACGGGACGGGCGCCCCGTCAGACAACGGGCTCCGTCCCGCATCCTTATTGTTCAAAGCTCAAGTGTACTGCAAAATCACATCCCGGCAAGGGTTACGCGAAACTTCACCTATCCCATTTTGCCATCCTGTGCTCGCGCCAAGCGCGCACCTCCTCGACCGTGCGGGTGTTGAGCAGATGTTGCGGGCCGGCCCAGCCGCGCCGCGCCATCGCGAGGCCGTAGTCCAACACGGCAAACCCATCTTTGTCGTGCGCATCCGAACTGATCGCCAGCATCACGCCCATCGCTGCTGCGCGACGCACGTGCTCGTCGTTGAGGTCCAGACGCTGCGGCCAGGCGTTGATTTCCAACGCCGCGCCGGTCTCTTGCGCGGCCAGGAAGACCGCTTCCATATTTAGGGCGACGCTCCCACGCCGGCCCAACCAGCGTCCGGTCGGATGGCCGATCATATCCACAAGCGGGTTGCGCATCGCCGAGATCAAACGACGAGTCATCTGATCGCGCGGCAGTCCCAGGTCGGTGTGCACCGAAGCCACGACGAAATCCAGACGCGACAACACCTCGTCGGGCCAATCCAACGAGCCATCGGGCTCAATCGTGACCTCGGCCCCGGCAAACACATGGAACGTCCCGTTGAACTGCGCATTCACCGCCGCCACATCGGCCAGAAAACCATCCAGCTCTTCAGGCGTCAAACCGGTTCCGCACAGCGCGCCCTCGCTGTGATCGGCGACCACAATGTAGGACAACCCGGCCTTCTGCGCCGACTGAGCCATCTCCAACAAACTGTGATCGCCGTTAGAGCGCAACGTATGGCACTGGAAATCGCCCAACAGGTCGCCGCGCTCCACCAGCCGGGGCAACTCACGCGCCCGCGCCGCCTCGATCTCGCCACGATCCTCGCGCAACTCCGGCGGAATCCAGATCATGCCCAAAGTGGCATAAACCGACGACTCGCCGGCGCAAATGATTTCCTGGCCGTTCTCCTGCCGGAAACCATACTCATTGAGCTCAAGACGTTGTTCCTGCGCCAGGATTCGCACGCGCAAATTGTGCGCCTGACTGCCGGTGAACTGTTGCAGCCCCGACCCCCAACGTCCGGGGGAAAGCAGACGCATGTCCACCCGGATGCCATCCATCGTGCGGATGGAGGCCCGGCTTGGTTCGAGCAACAAGACCTCGTCCACCATGGGCAGCGTGCGGAAACAATCTACCACAGCGGCAGAATCCATCGCAGCCACCAACAGATCCAGATCGCCGACCGTCTCACGCATCCGGCGCAGACTGCCGGCCGGTTCCGCGTGCAAGACCCCGGGGACGGCGCGCAAGGCGCGACAGATCTCCTGAACCAGAGGCCAGGCCACGCCCAGGGGAATCCGTCCGGTATGTTGGCGACGCCAGGCGCGAATACCTTCCAACAACTTCTGTTCGGTGCCCGCCCCAACCCCCTTGATCTGGCGCAACTGCCCGGCCATCGCCGCAGATTCCATCTCCTCCACGGTCGTGATCCCCAGGGTCTCCCAAAAGAGCTTGACGCGACGCGCGCCCATGCCGGAAATCTGCATAATCTCCAACAAACCGTTGGGGATTTGATCCAACAGCTTGTTGTAAGCATTGACCTTCCCGGTTTGCAGATACTCTTCAATCTTGGCAGCCAGAATATCGCCAATACCGGGGATCTGTCGCAGACGGCCCTCACGCCAAATCAAATCCAACGGCTCTCCCAATGCGCGGATGTTTTCTGCGGCGCGACGATAGGCGAGCACGCGATGATAATTCTCGCCCTGGATATCGAGCATATTGGCCATGGCCTCAAAAATAGTCACTAATGCCTGGTTTTGTTCGCTCATAAGCGTCTCCTTTCAGCCACGTAGCCTTAGGACTCTAACATAATGCAACTTCAAAATCTGGGATAGAAATTTGGAATGAGAGCATTGCTTCAACGTATCCTAAGCGCCCTGAAGTTAAAGAGACTGCGCCATTCGCCGCTACTACCGCGATTCTGCTCGAACCCACCTGCATTGGAGGATAAACTATTTCCATTATAAGGGTGTTCAATGGAAGGGGCAAATTTCTTGCAATTTCAGAATGGAAACCACCGGGAATACGTCAAAAACACAGGAATTCCCCATTAACCCGCGGTTCACCTGCGGCGGGATGAAAATCACGGCCTTGCCGGCCAGGAGATAAAAGGTAAGTGTTTTTTCGAGCCGGGGTACCGGCTCGAAA
>DAOUFX010000327.1:0-9476 GCA_034429675.1 Anaerolineae bacterium
TTTCGAGCCGGTACCCCGGCTCGAAAAAACACTATCCTTTTAAATAACAAAAGTCCACACCCTTTATACTACAAAAGGTGTGGACTGGAAAATGGATATTGTCTGGGGCATGGTTGCCCGGTGATGAGTTAATCCATAACTTCAAATTCGTCTTTGCTCGCGCCGCAATCCGGGCAGACCCAATCTTTGGGCAGCTTATTGAAGGGGGTTCCGGGTTCGATGCCATTATCGGGATCACCCTCTTCCGGGTCGTAGATATAGCCGCATACGATGCATTCGTATTTTTTCATTATGTTTCCTCCGAGATAATAAGCGAACTTAGCGCCGATTATAAGCGGCGCGCCCACTCTGTCAAGCCAGAATACGCAGGAACCACTCCCCCTGCTTGCCGGCGATGTAGGCGGCGCGCCGGCGGGCAAAGGCGGGATCCAGTTGCGAGAGCGGCGCGGCGCCGCCGTTGACCAGCACCGGTGGATCTATGGCGCGCACTTTGGGCAGCGCTCTCAAGTCGGCAGCGGCGGGGTCGGCGACGCGGGCGAAGTCCACGTCGGGGCGTAGCAGGGCCAGCCAGCGCTGAATTTCGGGGATCGCGGCGGCGCGCAGACGCGCATAGAGCGCTTCATCGGCGCCGGCGAAGTCTTGCTCGGTGATGACGCCGTGCGCCAGAGCCGCGCGCAGCGCATAGGCGGCGACGGTGTACCACCCGACTTCTTGCAAGCCACACCAGCAGAGGTCGTCCAGCTTGATGAACATCTCGGCCAGCCAGCGCGCCACGTCCACGTCGTCAACCACGATGCCCTGATTCCAAACGGTCAAATGCGCCAGCAGATGCTGCGCCTCCGTTGGCGAAATGACTTTCCAATCCACCACGCCATCGCGCAGGAAATAATCCAGGCGGTCGGCGCAGAGATGCGGCAGCGGTTGTTCCAACAGCGAGAAATTCTCCGCTTCGGTGACATAGCGCCAGTCCAATCCGTAACGCTCCAGCGTCGCCGGCAGGTCGGAGCGGGACAATATCGCCTCGCGTTGCCGTTCGTGGTAGGTGTGCTCGTGGTTGGGAAAGACAAAATCAATGACGTGCGAGAACGCTGTGTGCGGCGTATCGTGGAGCAACCCGGACGCCTGTTCCAGGGCATCGGCGCCGAGGCGACGCAACAACGTCGCCACGCCCAACGAATGATCCAGGCGCGTCGTCCGGCGCTCCGGTTTGATGAAGGCCGTGATGCCTCCCTGGTAAATGTGCGCCAGACGTTGCACCGCCTGGGAATGGTACAGATCAACCAGCAACGGCTCGGTGAAGGTCACGTCGCCGTAGACGGGGTCTTGGATCGAAAGCATCTTTACAGTTCACCCACTTTGATTAAACTTACGCCTCCGCCGGTTCTTCCGGCAGATAACATGCCAGCTCGGATTCCGGCACAGCGAGCACCCGGCGTTGCGCAAAGACCAGCGCGCCTGTCATGATCAGACCGGCAAGCACGCCCACGGACCAGGTCCCCACCGAATCCAGCAGCCATCCTCCCATCGCCGGGGCTACAATTTGGGCCAGGTTTTGCGATGCCGACGACAAGCCCAATGTCCCGCCCACCTCTTCTTTGGTAACCGATTGCGTCAACTGGCTGGTAAGCATCACACCGAGAATCCCGCTGGCGAGCGCCAACGGGGCCAAGACTACCAGCAACCATCCCACGCCGGGGACAACGGCCCACGCGATCAAGGTGATTGCCAGACCGGTCAGGCCGGCCATCATTAGTTTCCGTTCGCCAAAACGCCGGGTGAGCATACCGATGGCAAATCCTTGAACGATGACCGATAGGATTCCCACATACGTGAGAATGAAACTGGTGTTTTCTGCGGTTAATCCCCATCTGGTTTTGACAAAAAGGGTAAAGTTGGATTGGAATAAGGTGAAGGAAAGATTGTAGAGCAACTGAAGGATCAAAAGTGGCCCGGTGCAGGGATGATTAAGCGCCTGCCACAGCGCTTTCAAGGTAAACCGCGTCTTGGGGCTATGCCGTAACGTAGCGCGCCGTTCTGGCGTCAGTGATTCCGGCAACCAGAGCACCACGGCAACCAGGTTCAACAGAGATAACCCTGCTGCCAGTAGCGCCGGGACATTGTAGCCGTAGCGGCTCAGGAACCCGCCCATGGCCGGGCCGACGATGAACCCCAGCCCGAAGGCGGCGCCGATGATACCCAGACCACGCGCGCGACTTTTCTCATCGGTCACGTCGGTGATGTAAGCGCGGGCCAGGGCAATGTTGCCGCCCAACAACCCATCCAGAATCCGGCTCAGGAAAATGAGCGGCAGCGAGCGCGCCAGGCCCAACAATGTAAAACTGAGCACCGTCCCGGCAATGCTGAAAATAAGCAGGGGGCGGCGTCCATAGCGGTCAGAGAGCCGCCCGATGATTGGCGCCGCGATCAACTGCGCCAGCGCGTTGGCCGTCCCCAGCAGTCCCACCGTCGTCAGGGATGCGTTATAAGTTTCGGCAAAGTAGGGCAACAGCGGCAAAATCAAGCTGTATCCCAACAGATCAATGAAAACGAAGAAAAAAATCAATCCTAAGCGACGCTTTGTATCTTTGTTCACGGTTCCTCTTTTGCCTTAGTGAAGTGCGAGTTGGCGTTTTGAGCTGTCTTTCCGTAGCAAATTTTATCACAGAGTTGTTTTCTGGGGGATGATCCATAGTCATCGGTCATTGGAAGTCGTTGCGCCGGTCCTATTCGTCACTCTACTTGACATCAGTCACAATATTCATGCATTGTTTTTTGGGACTTACACCAACCTGTCCTGGTATCAACGTGAAGTCACTTTTCAGGAGACCGATCTATGACACAATTCTCGCCTTCTTCCGGCGCCTATGACCTTTACAGCGACGAAGCGTGCCAGCGGCAAGAATTGCCGCCTGTCTCCCGATCGGGCTGGCGGACGGTAGACCGTCCACGAATAGAACACGAATACACGAAGAGCGTCAAGCTGATTCGTGGGCCATTCGCGGATGGCGGCGCCGGTTTTGCTTGGGATTCGTGGTTTGGAAGAGGGACGCGGATGAAATAAATCGGCGCAAGCAGCAATGACTCTGGAGGGCGTGTGGTTCATCCCCTACGCGGACGGCCAGAAGAGGCTGGAGAAACGCAAAGAGGCCGGTTCTTTCTCCAAAGAGAGAAAACGGCCTCTTTTGTGTGCCGAGACTGAGAATTGAACTCAGGACACAGGGATTTTCAGTCCCCTGTTGTACATCAGCTCGGCGGGCATCTTATCTATTCTTCTATTTTGCGCTTTTTGTTTCTCAAATTGCGCACAGGGCTGAAACGGCGATGCCGGTTTTGCAGCTCCAGATGCGACCAGCGGGCATAAAAACGAGCGGTCACGTTCACGTTGACGTGACCGAGTATTTGGCTGACAGTTGCTAGATCCGCACCATTTTCAAGCATCGCGCGTGCCGCGCCATGGCGGAAGGCATGCGGGTTGTATCTACCTTTGACACCAGCTTTTTTCGCCAGGTCTTTGAGCACCTGGTATATGCCGCTGGTTGTCAATCCTCTCCCGTGCAAACGGCTGCTAAAAACTTCCTGGGTATCATTCACAGGCCTCTCGCGCAGCCATTGCCGCAGCGCTTCCAGCGGTTCCTCCGTCAGGTAAACCTCCAAGACTTTGTCCCCCTTGGTATGTACGTTGAGCGTTCCACGCCGGATATCCACGTCTTCCAATTTCAACTCGGCGATGCCGCTGACCCTGGACGCCGTGTCGGCCAGTACGAGAACGAGCGCACGGTCGCGGGTTGTTTCCGCTGCTTCGATCATTGCGATCAAGTCTTTTGCGCTGATGGCCTTCGGCGGTTCGTCGGGCAGCTTGCGCAGCTTGAGTCGCGCAATTGGGTCAACCTCTAACAGCTCTTCCTTTACCAACCACTTGAAGAACAGCTTGCATGTCTGAAGCCTGTTGTGGATGGTATAAGCGCTCAAGCCATCACCTTCAGTCGGTCGCGTGGGATGATCCTTCCAACGTTCTTCTTGCTCCAGCAGCTTGACGCGGTAGTCCCTGAGGTCCGTGATGGTAATATCCTCGATGTTTACATTCCCCAAGTGCGAGAGCAAAACCTTCAAATGACGGTCATACCAAATTAAAGTACTGTCCGCGATCTCACCGCGCCGAGCCTGAAGATATAGATTGATAGCTTTAGCCAATTTCATATAACAGATCCCCCTAAAATGTAATTTTGGAGGTTCTGCCTCTGAAAGGCCAGGGAGCCGGGGTACGCCGGCAAGCTGTCTCCGGCTCTCTGGGCAGCCATCTCTATCTGTCACCATTATAGCACGCCTATTCGGGTTTGTGAAAAAAGAATCTTGAAGGTGGGAGGTAGCCGTGGATGTAGCATCAGAGACATCTGGTCGCAGTGACCAGATCAGCATGGATATACACCAATTGTGGCAGCAAGCGTTGGGTGAGTTGGAGTTGCAAATGACGCGCGCCACATTTGATACCTGGCTTCGCAACAGCCGTGCGATGGATATCGAAGAGGGCGTCTTGGTGATCAGTGTCAAAAACCAGTATGCGGTGGAATGGTTGACGCGGCGGCTTTATCCCACCATCCAGCGCACGCTGCAGCGAATCACACAAAAGCCGCAGGAGTGCCGTTTTGTCATAGATAACTTGAATGAAGCCGCGCCGGTCGTGTTGCCTCCGCTCATGGATGATCCGCCCCGCGTGGTGGTGGAGCTGATGGAATTTGACCCGACGCAGCGCGGCTGGTTCAAGGTGAGCAATTACGCGCTGCGGTTCTGGCTGCCTTACCTGGGGCAAGATGCCTTCAACTTGTGGCAAACACTGTGCGCTTTTGCTTATTCGGTGAAGTTGGGAAGCCAGTGGCCGTGCATTGATACTCTGGCCGATATCGTCACCGACGGGAGCCGCAAACGATTGACCGGGCGCGATTCGCACGGGAAACACTATGAGGGCGCATTGGAAACCCTGGAACGCGAGCGCATCGTGCGTTACGAGCAGTTGCATCGCAACGGCTGGTATCACTTTCGGGTGTTGGAGCATCTGCCTTTGTTGACGCCACAGCAGGTGGGAAAACTCCCGGAACGTTTACAGACAATGCACGTGGATTGGGTCAAGCGATGTGACATTGATTTCGAGGAATGGCAGCAGTTGGCGATGCCAACCTTGGGTTCTCAGGAGTAACGCTGTGTTCGGCAAAGGTTTCATCAGTCCAAAAACCTGTCACCACGTCTGGTCACTGTGTCCACACTCTCTGGTCACTGTGTCCAGATACCCGGTCACTGTGTCCATACGATCTGGTCACTGTGTCTACACGTCTGGTCACTGTGTCCAAAGACTTGGTCACTGTGTCCAGCATTTAAAAAGAAAAAAAGAAGCCAACACTGATTGAGGATTTTTTCTTCTGTTTGGCTTTAAAAGCGCACAGTGTTTGAAAAATGTAACGCGAAACGAATGGTTGGGGCTTTGATTGTCGCCGGGGAGGTCTTGGCGGAGATAGGCAGTGGGGAGCGCGTCTCTACCGCGCTCCCCGTGGGCTGGGGGTGCTAAAACCTTTGGCCCACGCCGATTATACATCATGGTTAAGGGGGTGCTAAATGACCGTAGTCTATTTGATCCATTTCGACAGTCCGTTGGGCGACCCGCGCAACGCGCGCGGGCAGGCGCAGCACTACATCGGTTCTGCCGATGATTTGGCGCAGCGCATTCAGGAGCACCGCGAGAATCACGGCGCAGCGATCTTGCGGGCGTGCAACCAGCAACAAATCGGTTGGCAGGTCGTGCGAGTGTGGCAAGCGGAGCGCAGCATGGAGCGCAAGCTCAAGGCTCACAAGCGGGCGGCGGATTTCTGCCCGGTCTGCCGGATGGAGGTGTGCCATGACTGAACAAGCGGTTCAATATCGAGCACAAGGCGTCACGGCGCAGTTGGTAGGCGTGGCGCCCCTGGTGTGCTCCTGCTGCCGCGAGGTAGTGGGAGTGGAGAATCACGAGGCCGGGGAAATCCGCTGCCGGGACGGCGAGCATTACTTCTGTTCCGCGTGTATGGAACTCCCACCCGCTGTTGTTGAGGAACGGTTGGCCGTCAATTCCTGCGGGGATGTCCTAACGCAGGCGATCGGCGTGTGTTGGGCTTATGACGAAGAAAGCGGGGCGATTTGCGGGCAGCCGGCGGCGACCCTGGATGTGGAGCGCGGGTTCACGGTATGTGCGCAGCACCAGAAAGGGGGCCGGCGATGACACTGCAAACCTTGGCCGAACGCCTGAAGCGCAATGTAGTGGTTGTGGACGACTTGGCCGGAGCGGTAGAATCCTACCTGCTGACCCTGGGGTTCCGTGTGGCAGCGTGGGTCGCAGTCGTTCCCACCCTGATCCTGACCAGCCGCACGATTCAGCAGGTGGCCGGGATGGACGCCGGCGCAGCGATGGCTTCGAGCGTAGCTCTGGAGTTGGTGGGCCAGGCGACGGTAAACCAGTGGATTCGAGAGGCGGACTGGAACCGGGATAAAGCGAAGAGTGAAGCGTCCGGGCGCGCCCGTTTCTTGTTTGGGGCCATGTGCGTTTATTTCGCCGCCGATTTTGTCTTCGTGGGCATCCTGGAAGTGCCCAAAGCCCTGGGCGGGGCCTGGGCGCATCTGGCGATGTTGATCTTCCCTTTGATGCAGGTGATCTCCACGTTCGTGATGGTGGAGCGGGTCGCGCAAACCCGGCGCGAGGCAGCGGCAGACGCAGCGAAAGTGGAACGGATCGCCTTGCGCGCAGAACGCGCGCGTGTGAGACAAGACGCAGAAGAAGCCGCGCGGAACACGCGCGAGTTCCAATCAGACACGCCGACTTCGCGCCAATCCGCGCCAACTCGCGCCGAATTAGAAATTCGGTTGGACAAGCGCAGCTTCCGGCGCGAGATTGCGCGGCTCAACGGGGAACTCGCGCCACTGGCGGATGCCTTGCGCGAACCCGGCGCGAATCGCGCGAATGTGCTCAACGCCTGGTTACAGTCGCGTGGCTTTGAGCGCGTGCCCGAAGGCACGGCGCGGGGATGGGTCCCGGTAGTGCTGGAAACGGCTATGCAGCGAGAAGAAAGCGAGGCCTGCGATGAAACGGGGAATGCTTGAGAGTGTCTTGGGCCTGGCCATGTTGCTGCTTCTGGGATGGGCGCTGTTGGCTCAAGCCCAGGCGACCCGCGAAGCCGCGACTGCCGCGCGGGTTGCAGCTGCCGGCCAGACGGCGGTAAGTGTGGGGATGGTGTTGTTGGTAGGATTGCTAATCGGTGTAGCGTTGGTGAGCGGCGCAGTGATCCTGATCCTGTGGCGGCGCTTACAACGTGAAAGCGAAAGATCGCGAAGACGAAATGATGCGGATGGGCGTTGGGTCGCCGGGCCGAATGCCTATTGGGGGCGCGCCGATGACTCTACGGCAACAGGCAATTCACCGAGGGCAGCAGGCGCTTTGGATGCGCTGGTGCAGGTGGAAGTTCTGCGGATGTTGCGCGAATTGCGCCAACCGGCGCGCCCGCATGCTCTTCCGGGCGATGGGAATACGGAGGACGACGATGGAGATGTCTGGGAAACGTGGTACTAGACAGATTGGAGTGCTGATAGCCATGATGTTTTTGTTGAGCCTGCTGCTTTCTTGTACAGAGACCGCCGGCTATCCGGCAGGTATGGCTCCGACTCCGACAATGCTGTGGACGGGATTGCCGTCCGACGACGCCCGCGTGGAACTCTACGCCCAGCAAATTCTGGCGCAACAAGAACAACAAGCAATCAATGCCACGCTGGCGGCAGTCTATGCGCAGCAGACGGCCACCGCCGAAGCCATCGCCGCTACGGCCACGGCGCGGGCCTGGGATGCCACGGCCACAGTCGAAGCGCAACACGCTACAGCCACGGCAGTCGCCTGGCGCACAACAACCGAGGCGGCATACGCCTACGCAACGGCGACCGCGCAGGCGCAGCAGATTCAGGCGACGGCAACCGCCGCCGCTTACATCGTCCAGAGCACGGCGACCGCGCAGGTCGCAGGCACAGCGACAGCCCGGGCCGACCAAGCCGCACAAGCCACGGCCACAGTCGAAGCCATCTATTTCCAGGCAACAACTACGGCAGTTGCAGCGCAACAAGCATCAGAAACGGCCATGCGCGCCGAGCAGATCCGGCGCGAGCAACTGGCGACACAACGCGAGGAGATCGTCTATCCGGTGAGAGCTTATGGACCCTGGGTGATTCTCGCCGCAGTCGTGCTCCTGATCCTGTGGGGTGGATATGGTGTGATCAAGGCTTACACTTTGCGTTTACGGGTGATCCAGCGCGACGAACGCGGGGACGCGCCTTTAATCCTTCTGGAGCAACGGCGCGCCATCGGGCTGTTCGATTCGGACAAGGGTCTCTGGCCGGCGCTGGTCTTTGGGCAGGATGGGCAGGTGCAACAGCCGCAGCTTGCCCCGCCAGAGTTGCAGGAACGGGTGACGATGCGGGATCAAACTATTGACGCGGTGACACGCGGATTGCCGGGGAACGCCACAAGACAGCCATCTGGACGACGGGCGGCCCAGATCATTGCGCAACAAACGCCGCCGGCCATTACCGGCCCCGTGCAAATTGTAGAGCCGCAACAAGTGCGTGGATGGCTCAGGGATGTGACGCCACAGGCGTTGCGGAATGTGTTGCAAAGCGACCACAAAGAGCCGACCAACGATCGGGATGGCTCTGTATTGGATGTGGAGGTGTGCGATGATGCAGATTTCGAAGGGTAAGCTGAGAGAAGCGGAGGCGATCGCCCGGCGCATTCCAGCGACGTTGCAACGCCGCGGCCTGCGTCCGGCGTTTTCGGACTGGATTTTGACCCAAGACGCCGGTCTGCTGTGGTTGTTCGGCGTCTTGGATTTGCAGCGAGTGGAGAAATTGGAACAGTACACCGGCGAGAGCCTACTGCACCATCTTTCCACCGACCTGGGCGGGCGGCCGGTGTATCTCTCGAATTCCAGCGGGTTGCGCTATGCAGTCCTGCTTTCGGCGCCGCCGGCGTTACCGGATGAAGTAAGCTTTCCCGGCCTCAAACGCGGCGTGGTGCAGATCGGGCGTCACTACACCGGCGCGATCATCACCGCGACCTGGAAACGCCTGGAGCACGTGCTGGTGGCCGGGATGACGGGAAGCGGCAAATCCAACTTCCTGCGGTTATTGGTGTATCAGGCATTGGCAGAGGGCGCAGGTCTGGTGCTGTCGGACCGCGACAACCGCACTTTCCCGATGCTGGCAGACCATCCGGCCTTGCTGGCTCCCATCGCCCAGACGCCGGAGGACGTGCTGCAAGTCGTGGAGTTTGCCTTGGGCGAATGCGACCATCGCTCAGTGGTCTACGGACAGGTGGCCGGGTTCCCGGATACGTTGGAAGAGTACAACGCCGGCGCAGTGCAGGAAGGAATCGAGGTGTTGCCGCGGCTGCTGGTTGTGCTGGATGAGTTTAACGC
>DAOUFX010000328.1:0-10261 GCA_034429675.1 Anaerolineae bacterium
TTTCGAGCCGGGGTACCGGCTCGAAAAAACACTTACCTTTTATTTCTTAGCCTGCAAAACAGAGAAATATTAAAGAAAAGCTCCGTGCTCTCCGTGCCTCCGTGGTGAATGCTCCCCGTCACCGTTGGCGAGCGCGACTTATAGGGTTTTAGTCTTTAGTCGGAATCGCTTGCCGGCGCCGTGATTTCTCCCTTGAGCGCACACCACGCGGCGGTCGCCGGGCTGGCGAGATACGTCTCGCCGGCGCCCTGCTTGCCGGGGAAATTGCGGTTGCTGGTGCTGACCTGCACCTCGCCCTTGCCCGTCATCCCCAGGTGGCCGGAAGCGCAGCCGCCGCAGCCGGGGTTGCTGACGATGAACCCCGCATCGAACAACGTCTGCAACACCCCGGAACCGAGCATCTGCGCGTAAACGGCGCGCGTAGCCGGCACCACGGTCGCCATCACGTGCGGCGCGATGCGTTGGCCGCGCACGATCTCCGCGACGGCGGCGAAATCCTCGAAACGCCCGTTGGTGCACGATCCGAGGAAAACACTGTCAATGCGCCGCCCCGCCACCGCGCGCACCGGCTTCACGTTCGCCGGGCTCGGCGGGCAGGCCAGCAACGGCTCAAGGTCGCCAATGTCAATGGCGATAGTTTCGATGTAGTCGGCGTTTGGGTCGGCGCAATTTTGGATTTTGGATTTTGGATTTTGGATCCAACCCGCTGCCTCGCTTTCCCGCTGACCCGCTGACCCGCCCTCTGCCATTCGTGTATTTGTGTCCCTTTCGTGTATGGCCTCCGCCCCGCTGACCCGCTGACCCGCTGATCCGCTTTCCTGCTGATTCATGATTCCTGATTCATGATTCGTCATCGGAAACCCGATAATCCCCCCCATCTCCGTCACCTGGCTGGCGAGGGTGATCCGCCCGGCGAGGTCGAGGGCGTCAATTGCCGGGCCGTAGAACTCGATGGCGCGGCCCAGCGCGCCGTTGGAGCCGAGGACGCGCAGCACGGCCAGCGTCAGGTCGCGCGCCGTGCACGGCGCGCGCAGCTCGCCGGTGATGACGACTTTCATCGTCGGGGGCACTTCAAACCAGGTGCGCCCGGTCTTGAAAGCAAACGCGATGTCCTGGTCGCCCATCCCTTGCCCAAAAGCGCCGATCGCGCCGAGGATGTTGAGATGGCTGTCGGTGCCCACAAACGTGTCGCCGGGGCGCACCAGTCCTTGCTCCATCGCGACGTGCGACCCGATGCCGGCGTCCACGTCGTAGACGCGCACCCCCTGCGCGCGCGCCCACTCGCGGCACGTCTGCTGGTTGTTGGCGTAGGGGATATTGCTCGCCGGCGCTACCAGATCGAAGGTGAAAAACGTCCGGGCCGGATCGGCCACCGGCGCGTCGCCGTACTGCTCGCGGTAGTTCTTGACCACGTTGGCGCCGCCAAAATCGCGCGCCGTGCGCACATCCAGATCCAGCCAGATGATGTCGCCGGGATTGACCGGGGTCCCCGGCGCGGTGTGCGCGGCGAAGATTTTTTGGATGAGGGTATGTCCGGGCATCATGACTACTTATCCAGGAATTGGCGCACCGTCTCCACAAACTCGGCGGCCCAACTGAGGACGCGCTCTGCCCGTTCATCGCCTACCGATCCCGGCGCGCCATAGTCGCCGACCTGGCGGATGTCAAATGCATACATCTCAGGCGTAATCATTGAATGGGCACCCCTTCCCGCTGAATGTTTAGAAACAGCGGGCTTTTCCGATACCTGAAAACCTCAGCATCTACCGGCAATACCGAAAAAACAACATGTTGCTCAAGCGACAATTGCCACAGCAACATAGAAAGCCGTTCACGCTCGTCTAGCGGGTCTCGAACATGGTCAAGGACCAGAAGAATATCCAAATCCGATCCTTCTACGGCATCGCCCCGTGCATACGAACCGTAGAGAATCATCTCCTGTAACCGTGCGCCATAAGTTTGCCGCAAGACTGCTTTGAGCCGTTTCAGAACAGGCATCATCGTTTCCAGTGTTGCCATACTGATCCCTTGTCGGTCAATGCGCCGGCGCCAGGTACAGCAGGATAGCAAAATAGTGGCACAGGCTGCCGGCCAGCACAAAAAGGTGCCAGACGCCGTGCATGTAGGGGACTTTTTTCATCGCGTAGAAAATGACGCCGATGGTGTACGCCGCGCCGCCCGCCCCCAGCCAGATCAGGCCGCCGACCGGCATGTGGGCCAGCAGCGACTTCAAAATCAGGACGCTCAGCCATCCCATCACGATGTACAGCAGCACCGACGCCTTCTGCATCCGGTTGAAGAAGATCGCCTTGAAGCTCACGCCCAAAATCGCGATGCCCCAGATGATGACCAGGAACGTCAAGCCCCACGCGCCCTGCACGCCGAGCAGCAAAAACGGTGTGTAGGTCCCGGCGATGAGCAAAAAGATGGAAGCGTGATCAACGAACTTGAGGACGCGCTTAATTTTCGGCTGTTGAAAGCTGTGGTAGAGCGTCGAGGCCAGGTACAGGATGATCAACGATCCGCCGTAGATGCTGAAACTCACCACCTGCGTGACGTTGCCGTAGAGCACCGCCAGCACCACCAGCACCGTCAGCCCGGCAACGCTCAGAGCCGCGCCGATGCCGTGCGTGATGCTGTTCATAATTTCTTCACCAATAGAGTAGAATTGGGTCAGGGCGCGATCTTTCAGGTCTTTCAATTGTTCTGATGTCATAGATGTCTTCTTTCGTTTAAATTTTGTTCTCAAATCCAAACAGTAGGTGATATAGAGTAAAAGGGGATATCCCTTTCGGCCTATTATGCCGTGAGATATAACATTCTTCAAGTGGCAACAATACATCAGTGTGCTGGAAACTGGGGTGATCTTTTAAAGCGCCAATTCGATTCCGTAGTTCAGTTGCGACATCAGTACAGCAAGTCTGACGGATGTACCCTAACATAGCACCCTCAGGAAAATCTTGCCCATATCTCCCATCAACATATCTATTGACACCATTTTCAATGTAACGTTGGCACAAGGTTTGGTCATTCGCTTCTACTAATTTGCACTCGGCCCCAAAATAGTAATGTTTGTCCCACTCACTACGGAAACAAAAATCAACAGTAGGGGGTTTACCACGACTTTTTGCCTCATTTTTGTCTTGTTTCTCATGGATTGGGACAAATGAAAAAAGAGCGCTCTGCTGCCAGCGTTGTTGCAGACAGACAAACCACTCTTCTGTAATGTCGTTTTCGTCCATTTCCTGGGTAACAATGTGCTTCTGCAAAAGATCAAAATATGCATCCCGCATTAGACACAACATGACTCGAACAGCGCCAGAAACCAGAGCCCTAGACAACTCATCAGAAGGAGGTTGCGGATGATAACTCTGTTGTAAACTCATGCTGCCTTCCCCCAGGCTTCCATCATATCCGCATAAATCTCGTCCGCATCCCTTAAAGCGCTTGATTTGGTCCAGTAACGCCGCTGATCTGGCTTGATAATATAAATTGTCTTTCCAATGTAGAGCCGTAGATTTCGCCTGATGAATAGACTTGGCGAGCGCTTCTCGACCAGAAATTCGTTCACTGCGGCCAGAGCTTGATCTAGTGCATCCTGAGAGTCTTCCTGAATAATTGTATCTTCCATTGGTAAGGATTGTTCGACATGCTCCAATGCTACAACGCGAAGCGGAATACTGCCAGGTGAGAAAAGATGAGGCCTGAATGATTGTCCAAAGGAGTTTTCCAGAGTCCTCCCGATAACAAGAAGGTATTGTTGCAAAAAAGTGTCCGCATCCTCTTTAGAATAAGTTGAACTTCCTGCCTCTTTTCTTTTCTTGAAGTAACCAAGCGTATATCCAATTGCATCGTTAATGAGCATGCATTCTTCTGCGGTCAACCTATAGAGAGGTTCAACAATTCTGCTTACAGCATTTTCATAATTATCTTGGGACGCTAAAACCTTTAAGTCATCAAACGAGAACGATATATCAAGTAAATCCAATGGCATAGGAAAATTCATAATTTCATGTTTCGCAAGTTCATCACGTTCAACCAACCAACGCCCACTTGACATTAGTGCAAAATAAAGAGGAATACGACTATTGAGAAACAAACAACATTTTGCCAGAATACCAATCTCTGAACTGTTACCATGAATACCCAGTAGTGATTGAGTAAAGACGGTATCAGCAGGTACCAGAGCGGCCCTAAAGCTATTTTCGCCGGCAATGGGGCTCTGTTTCACGAGAATATGCGGGCCCTCAAAGATTTCAGACTTTTGAGATATTGACCGTTGTACTTTTGGAACATCAAATAATGGCAAACTCGCTATATCTAACGTGAACCGAGGTAATAATACACCTCCCTCAATATAAGGTTTCCCCAAAAGGAATGACGCGTCAGTTTCTGGTTTGCCAAGTATAATACCCTCTCCATTAGTCCATTCACGCTTTTTACACAATTCTGCAAGTGATTGATAAGAATTCCCCATCAACTTTTTCACCAGTGCATAATCCCTAGGCCCGCCCCACATCGCTACTTTCCAAATAACGTCATTTCCAATCGCCTCCTGGCGCGGCAAGCGTGCAATGTCCTGTGGATCAATAAAGAATTGCCACTGATCTTCAGCCGAGTGGGATGGTTTTGGCGTGCAATACCAGATTGGTTGGCTTTCATCCGGAAGACTGGGAGTGTAAAAAATCGCCGCAGATGGACCCACAGCGTCCTGAAAAAGTCCACGGCGGGAGGCGGAGAAGTTTATGATAGTCTTGACGTGATAAGTCTGAAGAAAACTGCTGCGGAATCGGCGATGCGTTCCAGAACGGTTGAATAAAAGCCCTTTACTGGGCATCAGCAAACAAATTTCCCCGGTCTGGTCGCTGAGTTCCGCAGCTTTCCATAGAAACGCCAGAGCAATTTGACGGTCAGGAGCTATGGTTCTGTCGTGATATTCGGCTTCTCTTTCTCTACAATACTTCTCAGCGGCAGGAGTCAATGGGTCGCTCCAGGGCGGATTGCCAATGACCAAATCATAGTGCTTTTGAGCGAATGCCGAATCGGGTTCAAAGAAATCACAAGCGAAAAGGTTGCTGTTGCGCAATGAAGGGAAGGTAACTTCTTCCCAGATCTGCCGCGGCTCCAGATAATCGCATAATGTCAGGTATAAACTGAACGCGGCGACGCGCACTGCCTCCAAATCAAGATCAACCCCATAAATGTTATCCGCAAGTAGTTGTTTGAGCAGTTCCGGTGTCAATGGTTCATGAGGATGCGCCTGACGCCAGTGAGAAATAATGCGACGATAAATTTCCACCAAAAATATACCAGAGCCACATGCCGGGTCAAGAACTTGGAAATCTGTTCGAGTTCCTTCCCATGGAAAAATTTCATCTACCAGGAAACTGACCAAATGATAGGGGGTGTAATGCGCACCATTTTTGTCTTTGTTTTTTGCGGTTTTTCTCTGTTGGATATGGAAAAATTCTTCATAAATATTGCTGATAAATTCGATAGGTAGAACATCGAAGGAATAGAATCTCCAAAGTCCTAATTGCCCGGTACGCACATCCTGTTGACCAGTAAGGTAGTCACGCAATTTCTTCAAATGTTGAACATCAATGGTTCGTTTCTCATCATCGCTAACCGGGAATATGTCACCGTTAAACTTTTTACTCAAGTATGCGAAAAGTTCATAAGTTGCGTTTTTGTCTCCCAATAGATCTATAAAACAAGTTGCATCTTCTCGAAACCGCGCGAAAAAATCATCCGGAAAAACATTTTTTCCATTGGCATCTTTTCGATCTTCCAAATACTTAATAAAAATCGCACGACCCAGAAGGCTGTTTACAATAACTGGGACTGTTTCAATTGGACCGGTTGTTGATAGAATCGCAATGAGTTCACGACGAATGAATTTTAGAGACTCAAGCAATTTATAGTCCGCGCGTTCTTTTAGTTCAAAATCCGATTGATTACGTTGCCAATATCGCCCCGTCTCAAATTCACGATGGTGGTAAGCCTGTAGTTTTCGCCGCTCGTTTTCATGACGAGAGAACACATCCAACGCCTCAATCAACCCTGTCTCGTAATCATTCCCCACAGACACAGCCGGTTGTTTATATGTATTGTAAATCCTGACATATCCATCAGGAAAGGTAACAACCAATAAAGGAGCTTTTCCCATGTTCCAGGCAAGCCGATGTAATTCCGCTAACTCCATTGACGCCTGTGTCGGGTTTTGTCCTTCGAATCGCCGGAAATAAATATATGGAATAGAAGCGCCATTTGGTGGGGTGTAAAAATATATAGATTCAATCCCTAGCTTTTGTCGTGCGATATCAAAGAAATCCCTTTGGAAGGCATCTCCCGGCGGTGTATCTGCGGTCGCCAGATTTTCGCCTGCCTGAAGACCCAATTCCAGGTAAAGTTTCTCCAGGGTTTGCGCACTTGTGTAAGTCATATCCACCTTCTTCATTATTTTTGCATCCGGGATAACCCGATTTTCTACAAACCAGAAAAAGCTTCGAGCAATACTTTGAGAATTGAGCCTACATATTGTTGTTGCGCTGTATTGAGCTCGTTCAATTTAGATATGGAAGAACGCAATTCCGGGGACAATGAGGACAATCTTGGGTCTCCCGCATTAGAAGACTTATATTCTAGCAAGATAAGCTCAATAAATTTAGCGAGTTGTGATTTACAACCTTTGCCAACCGAATACCCCTCTGCATTCGCCTTTGATGCAAGTTGATCTTTGAGATTACTTGGTAGATATATTGAAGTATATTGTATCTTTCCCATATTTTACCTTGGTTCCAAAGAATCTATATATTCACATTATAAATCCATAGATTCAATAGTCAATCCAAACTCAGATGTTCATTGAGAGTCATTGGTAGTAAATGGTGTAGTTTCTTGTTGTGGGAGCCACGAAGATCAGTTCGGGATATACCCGCACCCCTCGCACACGTACACCTGCACGCAACATCCTGTGACGATTTTCGCATAGACCAGGCTGTGCCGCTGTCCCTCGACTTTCCCGCAGCGCCGGCAGCGCCGCCGCCAGCAGTACTCCGCGTCCGATTGCGGGTCGCTCCAGTCGTGATCCTCGCATGGAATTTCTGCGCTCTCTGTGTTCTCAGCGGTGCGCCCCATCTTTAGCCTTCATTTCAACGATAGTTTCCAGCGCATCGTCGTAGTCCGGCGCCTGGATCTGCCAGTCGAAGCGCGCCATCGCCGGACGCAGCGATTGCGCGATCTGCCGGGCCGCTTCCCGCTGGGATATGGCCCATTTCAGCCGCTCGACCAACCCGTCGAAATTGTCGTAGAGGCACGCCGCGTGGTGTGCGGCGGGCAGCAGTTCGGGATAGGCCAGACGCCGTGGCAAAACGGGAAAACACCCGCCGTAAATCGCCTCCACCACCGCAATGCCGAAAAACTCGTGGATCGCCGTGCTCACGACGATGTCGGCCCGGCATAGCAACTGCTGGTAACGCGAGCGAGCGGCGCGCCCGTAGTGCGCCACCCGCGCCCCCCAACGCTCCCGCGCCGCCTCGAACTCCTCCGGGTTCTGGCGGACGTTGCTCCCGGCCAGCGCCACCCGAAAATCCAGTCCCTCGGCGATCAGCGCATCCACCGCGCGCATGAAGGTCTGCGGATCCTTGTCGTATTCCCAGCGCTGATTCCATAGCAGGAGGGGAACATCGTCAGGAACGCCCTCCGCTCGTTCGGCCTGCCAGCCTGCAAGCTCGCAGCCCACCGGCAGCACCGTGGACTTGCGCCGCGCGGCGGGAATCCAGGCCGTGTGGGTGTAATCGGGGAAATGTTTGAGCAGGCGCGGCAGCTCCGCGAACCAGTCGTCAAAATGATACTGCGAGTCAAAAAACACGTGGTCGGCGGCCAACAGCGAAAGCCAGTTGATCATGCCGTAGGTCAGGTCGCGCTTCTCGCCCGGCGGGCTGGGGTAGGTCAACTGGTTTTCGTGAAAATAGACGGCAGCCGGAACCGCGGGCCACAGATCGCGGGTCAGCCCCAGGAACGCCGGAAGATTGAGCATCCCCGAAGCCAGGATCAAATCGGGGTGCGTGTTGCGTTTGCGCGCCCGCGCCGCGAGCGTGGCCGCGCCGCCCTGCATACGCCACTTCCAGAACCGCGCCGGCAACGCGAGCAGCTCGATCTGATGCCGGCTGTGCGCCGCGTAGCCCTCGGCCCAGGCGCGATGGCTGCCGCCGCAGTACGGCTCGACCAGCAGGATGCGCAGAGTCATGCCACGCCTCCGTCGGCCCAATCGCGACAATGCCGCAGGCTGGTCGCCAGCGACGCTACGATCTGCGCGTCGTCGCGGCCTGCCTCCAGGATGCGCGGGGTCAGTTCGATCGTCACCGCGCCGGTGAAGCCGTCGGCGGCCAGCTGCGCCACAAAGGCAGCCAGGTTCAGGTCGCCGGATTCCGGGTACTGGTGCTCCCGTCCGTTGAAATTGCTCAGGTGGACGTGCTGCACCCGGTCGCCCAACTGCCGGTAAACGTCGGTCGGGTCGAGCCCCCAGGTGCCCAGATGGCTGGTATCCAACGTCAGCGCGGAAAAGCGCCGCAGGGCCGGCGTCGTATTCCAGCAATGTGCGTTCCAGCGTCGCCACGAACGCTGCGCCGGCATGTTCTCGATGCACAACTTGACCGGCGTGGCCGCCTGGAAAGCCGCGTAGCCGTCGCGCAACCAGCGACGATAGCGCCGGTTCACCGGCCCCCACAACAACGGAACGAAATAGCGCTTGCCCGCCGCCGTCCACACGCCATAATCAGCCTTCAGCGGCACGTGATGCACCACGACGCCGGCGCCCACCGTCTCGGCCAGCGCGACCGTGCGCCGGATGCGCTCCGGTTCGTCGTTCGGCCAGCCGGCGACGGCAAACAACGGCGCGTGGACGGCGTGAATGGCGATGCCGGCCGTTTGCATCAACCGTTGCAAATACTCCGGCTGGCGAGTATCCCAACAGTCATCCACCACCAACTCCACCCCATCGAATCCCGCCTGCGCCGCGAACTCAAAGCAGCGAGCGATGCCGTAGGTGTGCAACGACCCTGTCGAGAAGAGAAAACGCATCAAGTTCAGACCCGCGCCAGCGCCGCTTTGGTCGCGGCGGGCAGCTCCATAAATTGCTCGACCACCGTCGCGCCGACCGCGCGCAGCCGCTCGACCTTGCCGGCGTACGTGCCGCGCCCGCCCTCGACGATGGCGCCGGCGTGCGAGAAGCGCGTGCCGCTCTTGGCGGCCTTCCCGCCGATGTAGGCGACGAGCGGCTTGGTGAACGCCCCCGCCTCGATGAGGTCGGCGACGCGCTCTTCCTGGCTCGTGCCGATCTCGCCGAACATCACGACGGCGTGCGTGTCGGGATCGCGCTCGAATTCGAGCAGCACATCGGGGTGCGGGAACCCCACGACGGCGTCGCCGCCCACGTGCACCAGCGTCGTCGCGCCGATGCCCTCGCGGGCCAGATAATAGGCCATCGAGGAGGTGATCCCGCCGCTGCGCGAAGTCACGCCCACCGGCCCGGGGATGAACCACGATTTGGCCGCCGCCGCCTGCCCGCCGATCATCCCCAGCACGCCCTTGTCCGGGCTGAGCACGCCCAGCGTGTTCGGCCCGACGAAGCGCGCGCCCTTCGCCCTGGCGCGTTGCGCGATCGCCAGCACATCGTAAATCGGCACGCGGTCCGGCACGATCACCAGCAGCTTGATCCCGGCGTCAATCGCCTCCAGCGCCGCGTTCTTGACCAGCGGCGCGGGAATGAACAACACGCTGATGTCAATCGGACCGACCTGCTCCCAGGCCTCGGTGATCGAATCGAACACCGGAATCCCTTCGACCGTCCCGCCGCCCTTGCCCGGCGTCACCCCGGCCACCACGTGAGTGCCGTATTCCATCATCAACTTCGTCCGCGCCATACCCTCGCGCCCGGTCATGCCCTGCACTAAAACTCGTTTGGTTGAGTCAATTAATATGGACATAGCTTGTCTCCTGAGTTGCAAGTTTGTTACTGTCATAAAGTATTCGCCATAGTTTGTCTCAGCGTACTTGAGCAAGTTCCCCCCCCTTTAATTCCCCCCAATGGGGGGAAAAAAGACTCTATCGCGCGCATTCCCCCCAATGGGGGGAAAAAAGACTCTATCGCGCGCATTCCCCCCAATGGGGGGAAAAAAGACTCTATCGCGCGCATTCCCCCAATGGGGGGAAGAAAGACTCTATCGCGCGCATTCCCCCCAATGGGGGGAAAAAAGAC
>DAOUFX010000329.1:0-24162 GCA_034429675.1 Anaerolineae bacterium
CCAAGCCCCCCACCCTCAGATTTTGAGAAGATACGACAGGTAGTTATATGATTTATTATCAACTTTGTCAATGCAAAAAAGATGGCGGGGAGAGTAACCCCGCCATCTTTTGCTTTCCATCTCGCGTCGCCTTGCTTTTTTGTCAGCGCGGCTCCCACTTGACAGCATCGAAGGCGATGAGCCGGCTGCGATAGGGTTCGTAGGTAATGTCGGCCAACGAGACGTAATCCTGGCTGTTGCCCTGGAACCGGTAGGTTCCCAACGAGACCCAGCGATTGCCGGTAGCCGATTGATCAATCACTTTGAGCGTGGTCCCATCGGCGTGATTGATCCAGTAGCGCGCGTTGGCGGTGGTGGTGTAGCGCTCCGGGATATAGACGAAAACTTCATAGCGACGAGCTTGCAGGGTGGGGTACCATCGCGCCCAATTGTAGTTGGCCTGTTCATTGTAGTTGTTGTACGTCCACGTCAGCCGTCCATTGTGCCCTTCGGCTACGGTGCGCCAACCGGTGGCCGACCCGCCTTTGACGAAACCGGCATCCACATCATCTACAATGACTGTGCCGGATGGGGCAGGCGTTGGGTTCGTGGAACCGCCCTTTGTCCAGGAGAGTCGAGCTACGGCGCCGCCGGCATTTTCGTAGTATTGCATTTCCATCGTGACCGACCCGCCCGGCAAATACAACTGCCCCGTGTAGGTGGTTGCTGCCTGATCCACCCAGGCGTCTACCAGCAGATGGCCGTTCACCCACAATCGCGCGCCGTCGTCCGCCGTCAACGAGAACGTGTACATCCCCGGGTCCATCGTCAGAGTGCGCGTCCACCGCACCGAGAAACGATCGCTGTTCACGCCCGCAGCGGGGGAATTCGATCCCCAATCGAAGGCGATTGCTGCGTCGTCGCGCACTAACACCGGCGTCCCTCCCAGGGTGATGTTGTTGAAGTATTCGCCGCGCCATTGTGTGGCGGCGGGCGGTTGACCCTGAAGTTGCCATTGCACTTTGAGAATCGCTTGTCCGGTTTTCTCGAAATATTCTACTTTGAGGAGATGGTGCCCGGCTCCCAGATATTGATCTACTGTATAGGTTTCGGTTGCATGCTCCGTCCATTTGTCCACGAGCAAGACATCGTCAATCCAAAAGCGCACGCCATCGTCGCTGGTCACGGTGAACCGGTATGTGCCCGGTGTGACGTCAATGTAGCGAGTCCAGCGCGCCGTGAAGTTGTCGTTGCTCACAACATTGGCCTGAGGTGAACCGCTCCCCCAGTTGTAATCGAGATTCGGCTCGGCCCGTTGCAGAACCGGCGTCCCGGAAAACGTTGTGTTGTTCCAGTACGACGCTTGCCAGTTCGGATCCGAGTGCTGCGGTGTGATCGGGCCTTGCGCCATGATTGGGGATGCCCAGAGCACCCCCACCAACACCAATAGTGCCAAACGCATTTTCTTGTCCATTGTTTTTACCTCCTGGGAATATGGTTATTTGAATCTGCCACGGTCGGCAGGCCCCCCGGAACGCCCTGTAGATTTGAGGAGTTCCATATTCCACCCCCATTATGGTTAAAAATGTGTGGCAACGCGGTTAAGAAAAGAGGACAATTGCGGATACAAATAGAATGTCTCCGATTTTGTCGGCCAACACGGAATACGCCTTGCCGGTCGCGTTTGTTTGCCCGGCTAGATTGGACTATAATCCATCCCAGGCAGAAACTTCCATCGTAAAGAACATCGAATGACCGATCACTTATCTCAAGTTACCAATTTCCATCTTCCCCTCAAAACCCCAATCCCCCAAACCCCCAATTACCAATTACCAATAAACCAATTTCCCACCCTATAAGGAGAGAATCCATGACTATAGACGATCGTGTTGAAGAACTCTTAGACCAAATGACCCTACGTGAAAAGATATCGCTGCTTTCCGGCTTGAATAGCTGGGAGACAGTGCCGATCAAACGCCTGGGCATTCCCTCGCTGGTGATGACCGACGGGCCGCACGGGGTACGCGCCAACCAGACCGGGCCGGAGCGCGTCCAGGGCGAGGCGACCTCGTTTCCCACCGGCGTCTCGATGGCGGCCTGCTGGGATCCGGCGCTGGTCGAGCGCGTCGGCGCGGCGCTGGCCGAAGAGACCCGCGCGCTCGGTTGCGACATCCTGCTGGGGCCGTGCGTCAACATCGTGCGCACGCCGCTGGCCGGTCGCAACTTCGAGAGCTATTCCGAAGACCCCTACCTGGCCGGTCGCACCGGCGTGGCCTGGGTCACGGGATTGCAGAGTCGGGGCGTCGGTGCGTCGCTCAAGCATTACGCCTGCAACAACCAGGAGATCGAGCGCTTCCGCGGCAATTCCATCCTGGACGAGCGCACGCTGCGCGAAATCTACCTGGCGCAGTTCGAGGCCGTCGTCACTGAGGCGCAGCCGTGGACGGTGATGTGTTCTTACAACCGCATCAACGGCGACTACGCCAGCGAGAATGACTACCTGCTCATCCACATTCTGAAAGAGGAGTGGGGGTTCGAGGGCGTGGTGGTCTCCGACTGGGGCGCGAATCACACCATCGTCGAGTCGGTGGCGGGCGGGTTGGACATCGAAATGCCCGGCCCGGCGCGTTACTACGGGCGTTTGCTCGAAGATGCCGTGCGCAACTGGCAGATTGACGAAGCTTCGGTGAACGAGGCGGCGCGCCGCGTGCTGCGGATGATCGTCCTCTCCGGCCGGATGGACGAGCCCTCGCGCATCCCCGCCGGCTCCGTGAACACGCCCGAACACCAGGCCCTGGCCCGTGAGCTGGCCGAGGATTCCATCACCCTGCTGAAAAACAGCGGCGTGCTGCCGCTCAAGCGCCTCAAGACGCTGGCCGTGATCGGGCCGAATGCGGCGGAGTGTCGCATCGGCGGCGGCGGCAGCTCGTATCTGGAGCCGCCCTACAAAGTGAGCCCGCTGGAGGGACTGCACGCCGCGCTGCCGGACGTCGCCATCGTCTACGCCGAGGGCTGCGATAACTACGTCGAGGTGCCGGCGCTCAAGAACGAGTGGCTGAAGCCCGCTCAGGGTGAGGGCAGTGGGCTGTGGGGCGACTTCTTCAACAATCTTTCCTGCGACGGCGCGCCGGTCGCTTCGCAGCTGGAACGGCAACTGAACCACTGGTGGTTCACCGGGCCGGAGGGCGTCAACAATGCGGCGTTCTCGGCGCGTTGGCGCGGTGCGTTGACCGTGCCGGAGAGCGGGCGTTATCTTTTCAAGATGCGCGTCGCCGGTTCCTGCACGCTCAGCGTGGAGGGGAAAGAGCTTCTGGCGGTGACGGGCGCGACCGGCTGGGATGGCGGCGTGGCCGAGGCGGCGATCGAGCTGGAGGCCGGGCGCTCCTACGCGCTTGTTATCGAGTGGGTGAAGCCGCTCGAAGTGGAACATCGCATGATCTACGTCCAGGCGGCTTTCGCCCCCGACCCCGATGACCGTCACGCGCAGGCCGTCATTGCGGCGCAATCCTCCGACGTGGCGATCATCTTTGCCGGGATGCCCACCGGTTTCGAGAGCGAAGGCCACGATCGCCCGCACATGCGACTGCCGGGCGCGCAAGATGAGCTCATCCGCGAAGTGGCCGCCGCCAACCCCAACACCATCGTCGTGCTCAACGTGGGCTCGCCCGTCGAGATGCCCTGGGCTGACGCCGTAGCCGCCGTCGTCCTGGCTTACTATCCGGGACAGGAGGGCGGGAACGCCGTCGCCCGTGTGCTCACCGGCGCAGTCAATCCCTCCGGCAAACTTCCGGAAACCTTCCCCCGCCGCTACGCCGACAACCCTTCCTTCATCAACTACCCCGGCACGCGCGACGTCGTCTACGGCGAAGGCATTTTTGTGGGCTACCGCTACTACGACAGCAAAGACGTCGCCCCGCTGTTCCCCTTCGGCCACGGCCTGTCGTACACCACCTTCGCGTACAGCGGGCTCAAACTCCCGGCGACGGTCAAGGCCGGCAGCCCGGTGACGCTCAAGGTGACGGTCAAAAACACCGGCGCCGTCGCGGGCAAAGAAGTGGTGCAGCTTTACGTGGCGGACAAAGAAGCGTCGTTGGCCCGCCCGCAGAAAGAACTTAAACGCTTCGCCAAGATCGCGTTGGAACCGGGCGCAAGCCAGACCCTCACCTTTATCCTGGACGAGCGCGCCCTGGCTTTCTACGATCCGTACAGAGCCGACTGGGTCGTCGAGCCGGGCGAGTTCGAAGTGCTGATCGGCAGCTCCTCGCGCGACATTCGCCTTGCGGGGACGTTCGTGGTGGAAGCGTAAAAATCACCACGGAGACACGGAGCGCACGGAGAAAGTACAAAAAAATCTCTGTGGCCTCCGTGCCTCCGTGGTGAAAATCCCCGGTACAGAGGTCCTTCAATGGTTAGTCTTCAGGACGAAGTGCGCGCGCATCTCGAAGCGCTGGTGCTCAAACGGCGCGGCCTCGACGACATTGTGGCCGAGTTCAGCACACGCTCGCCGGAGGGCGAATACGCGGCGGCGGCCAGAGCGCTGAAAATCCTGGGGCGCCGCGCTCAGTCTTCGCTGATCCGCGCGCTCGCCGATCCGGACGTTGCCATCCGCGTCGAGGCGCTGCTGGCGCTGGGACGGATCGGATCGCCGAAAGCGGTAGAGGCCATCCGCCGCCATCTACCCGGCGCGGACGGCGACGAACGTCTGTTCGCCGTGCAGGCGCTCGGTATGGCCGGCGATGCCCTATCTGACTCGCCGACTCGCTGACGCACTCTTCAACTTTTAACTTGAGACTTGAAACTTTCAACTCCGCCGACTTTCGACTTTTTGACTTTTGACTTTCGACTATTTTTGAAGGAGTCCAATGAACACTTCTACCTGGCTCGGTTTACACGTATTGATCGGCGCCGACGCGCAGTGCGCGGAGCTGGCGCAGCAGGTCCCGGCGCTGGCGGCGTTGGGCGTGAATGTGCTCATCCCTGAGGTCAACTACGCCTACGCTTACACCTCGTATCCGGAGCTGCGCGGCCCCGACGCGATTACGGCGGAGCACGCCCACGCGCTGGCCCGCGTCTGCCGCGATCACGGCGTGCGCCTCATCCCGCAGCTCCAATGCCTGGGGCACCAGTCGTGGGCCGGGATGACGTTCGCGCTGCTTACGCAGTATCCCGACTTCGACGAGACGCCGGGGCAGTTCCCCAACAACGAGGGTATCTACTGCCGCAGCTGGTGTCCGCAGCATCCGGGCGTGAATCCCATCGTTTTCAGCCTGATGGACGAGCTGCTGGAGGTCTTCGAGGCCGACGCGCTGCACGTGGGGGCAGACGAAGTCTTCCTGATCGCGTCGGAGCATTGCCCACGCTGTCACGGCCACGATCCGGCGGCGTTGTTCGCGCAGGCCGTCAACGACTACCACGCGCACCTTGTCGGCAAGCGCGGCGTGGAGATGCTGCTGTGGGGCGATCGTCTGCTCGATGCGGCGACCACCGGTTACGGGCTGTGGGAAGCCTCCGAGAACGGCACGCATCCCGCCGTGGCGCTCATCCCCAAAGACATCATCATCTGCGACTGGCACTACGAATTGCGTCCGGACTACCCTTCCGTGCCGTTCTTCCAGGAGCAGGGCTTCCGCGTGTGGCCGGCCGGCTGGAAAAACGTCGAGGCGGCCGGGGCGCTGATGGATTACGCGGCGCAGAACGCTTCTGCGCGCATGCTCGGCTATCTCTGCACCACCTGGGGCGAGGTGAAGGTGTCCGAACTGGCCGATTTCCCGCCGTTGCGGCTGGCGGCAGAGAAGTTGAGAGCGTAGCGTGCAGGTATTTCTAACAAAAACAACGGGGCGCCATTTCTCAGGCGCCCCGGTTCGTTGGATGGGATGTCGCTTAACCGCGTTTGGCGAGCACGGCGTTCTCGTAGGCGCGCACATCTTCGATGGCTTGCATCCCTACCGGGACGTCGTGTTGGGCGCAGAACATATCCCAGACGGCGGCCCAGGGCATACCTTTGAGTTCTTCCAGCAGCGCCAGGCGCGCGGTGTAGTCGCCGGATACTTCCAGCTGTCGCAGGCGCTCGATCGGTTCCAGCAGCGCCAGCAGCAGCGCTTTCTGCGCGTTGCGCGTGCCGATGACCCACGCCGCCACACGGTTGATGCTGGCGTCGAAGTAGTCCAGCCCGATGTGGACCCGCCCCAGGTAATCCCCGCGCACCAGCTCCTGTGCGATGCCCTGCAAGTCGTCGTTGAGGATGACGACGTGGTCGCTGTCCCAACGCACGCCCCGGCTGACGTGCAGCAGCACCTCGTCCACAAAAGGAAAGACCGCCGAGAGCTTGTCGCTGATGGTCTCGGTGGGGTGGAAGTGGCCGCTGTCCAGCGTGAGCAGCACGCCCTGATGCGCGACTGCGTAGCCCAGGTAGAATTCGTGCGAGCCGACGACGTAGCTCTCCGAGCCGAGCCCGAAGAGTTTGCCCTCGACGGCGTCGCGGTTGAGCGCCGGGTTGATGGCTTCTGCGAAAATCGCGTCGAGGGCGTCTTTGAGCAGCAATCGCGGCGTCTTGCGGTCGGCGGGCGTGTCCTTGAAGCCGTCGGGAATCCAGATGTTGGTGACGCAGGGCGTCCCCAACGTCTCGCCGAAATACGCGCCGATTCTGCGGCAGGCGATGCAATGCTCCACCCAGAAGCGGCGGATGTCTTCGTCGTAGCTGGAGAGCGTGAACCCGCTCTCGGCCAGGGGGTGCGAAAAACACGTCGGGTTGAAGTCCAGGCCATGCCGGTTGGCTTTGGCCCAATCGGCCCAGGCAGCAAAGTGCGCCGGTTCGAGCGCGTTGCGTTCCACCCGTTTGCCGCCGGTCTCGGCGTAGATGGCGTGCAGATTGAGCCGGTGGTCGCCGGGGATGAGGCTGTACGCCTTGTCCAGGTCGCTGCGCAGCTCGTCGGCGTTGCGCGCCTTGCCGGGATAGTTGCCCGTAGCGGCCAGCCCGCCGCCCAGCGCGCCGGACGATTCGAACCCGGCCACGTCGTCGCCCTGCCAGCAGTGCAGGCTGATGGCGATCTGCGCCAGTTGGTTCAGCGCGGCTTCAGTATCCACTCCCAGCGCGGCATAGCGCTCCCACGCCAGAGCATAAGCAGTTTGAAGCGATTGATTGGTCATTTTTCCTCCAATAGAGTCGAAAGTCAAAGGTCGAAAGTCGAAAGTCGGCGGAGTTGCAAGGTTCAGGTTGAAAGTTGGGGATGAATCAGCGAGTCAGCGAATCATGAATGCATCATGAAGATCAGAAAATCACGTTTCACGCTCCCCGTATCCATCCGCCCCCTTTTCTCCAGTTTACTCTTTTGCCCTCTCGTTTTCTATCCGGCAGTGCTCATCCATAAACGTTTCAAGGGCGCCATGAAGCTTTTGTATCCGGGCGTCATTGATGAAACGGGTATTGCCGAGATCAATGATCTTTTGGAAAGTTTGCCCGGAGTCTTGCCACTCAAGGTTCAATGTGCCGCAAAAGCCGCCGAGGCCGAGTCCCGGACTTCCGTAGGTGTCTTGCAACGTCAAAGGATCGCATGCCAGGATCGTTTCCCAGAGTTGCCGGAATTCGGCGATGGGAAGGTCGTGCTGAAATTCCATCCCCATTTTGTAAGATAACGTCGCCCCTTCGCCTTCCTGCGTGATCTCGGCATGCTGCTCGAACAAGCCAATGCAGCCGGTTTGCCCATTCAGCACAATGCGTGAACTATCGGGAATATCCATATTGACCTCCTTATCATTGGTTCTACCGAGCGATCGGCTCCAACATTCGGGCACCCGGTTTGATAGTGCGTTCGTCTGCGGCGACGTGGGACACTATGAATTGTAACTTCGTGAAGATCAAAAACCGGTGTAGAATTTGCCTGGATGATTCTATGAAAGACTTTGCGAAGGGGTTTTATGATGGCACCCGACGATGATCTTCGATTGGCTTCAGAACTGTTTCAAATTCAGAGTACGGTGATGGCGCAGCAGCCCGCGCTGCTGGCGCCCCGGTATATTTGCTGTTGGACGGCATTGACGAACCTGAGTAAGGTGTTATCGCGCCGGGATGGGCTTCATTCCCATTTTGGGTTGCGTCAGAACGGCACTTTGTGTGTTCAACAAAAGGACGCCTTCAAGATGGCCGAGGTTTTTGCGCCCGCAGAGTCGGCGCAACTGGATCACCTTTTTGCGCATTTTCCGCAAGACTTGAACCATCGTCTCATCCTTCACGAAAATACGCGTTTTTTTGTTTACCGGACGCCGGTGTATGCAGGAAAACCGGCGCAGCGAGACGCCTACCGGCAACGTTTGAATGGCGTGATAGATCTGGAGCGCACTCTCGACCCGCGTTATCCAACGTGGTGTCCCATCAATGGCAAGCTCTACGAAGCTTATTTGCGTACCCTTCAGGCCGAAGTGCGCGATGAGACGGTTCAGTCCACTCTGGCCCGGCAAATTCTGGAACTGTTAAACGCCATTTACCACAATTTGCTCTATGGGGGGGAAGGGAACGGAGAAAACAGCGTCCAGGTGTTGGAAAAGGCTCTGCCGATTCTTGAGACCGCTGTGAGGTCGCTGATTTGATGCCGTCCTATCCCCACGCTACGTGAAGTGTGGCGGTGCGTTTGACGTCACAGGCGATAGCCCAGATTCCGGGAGCCACACGCCGCACACTATTTTCCGGCATCATCTCATCATTGACGAGAATCCGTATCGGACGCGACGGGAGCGCCAGCCAGACCTCACCATGCGCGGAGCGCCCCAACGTTATCGTGAGCGAAACTGCATCCATGCCGGCTTCCCAGGCGCTGACCTCGGCTCCCTGTGAGATGTGAAACGTTGTTGCCACCAGTTGTGGCGCCTCCCGCACTGCGCGAATTCCCAAAAGCGCGACGCCATGCGGCGCCAGGTGTAGCACCGGCGCGAAGCTGCTTCCATCCAGCCGCAGATAGCGCCGCTCCCAAAAATCCACGATGTGGTACGCCTGCTGCCGGTTGAGTCCCAGGCTGTCGGGCAGAGTGCGTTCCACCGGCGCGTCGCCCCAGTTGAACAGCCCCACCAATCGCCAGCGATCCCAGGGATGCGCCACGGGCGCCACCACCGTCTCCGGCATCGCCGCTTCGAATAAGTCCGGCACATCAACGCCTTCGGTCAGGGGCGGCAACAGCGCCGCGATCAGTTCACGGCGCTCCGGCGGCAATGCTTCCAGGTCATCTGAGACGAGGGTCAGCCCGCCCGAAAGTCCGGCCAGCGTCACCTGAGCCAGCACCTCATCGGCAGTCAGGGAAGTTTGGGTGTCGCGCACCATCAATGTGTCTGGGTCGTTTGTCCACCAGCGATTGTGCGTCCACGCGCGAGTCGCTACATTCATCAAGCTGTTGCGCAGGCTCGGCAGCGATGGATTGCGCTTCAGGAATTTACCGATTTTTCCGTAGCTGGGCCCCCATTGGGGCGCCGTATCGGCTCCGATGCGCATTGCGTCCACCATTCCCACCGCCGGCCCCAGCGGCAGCCCGCATCCCACCAGGTAGGTCTCGTCGCCGGCGGCCTCGCGGATGATGCTCAGGGCGTGCCTCAGCGCTTGTGCGCGTGTCATGTGCGGGTTATAACGCTGCCCGTCCAGCGCCCCGGCATACATAAAATCCAGTTTCAGGTATGGAAATCCCCATTCGTGAACGACCGTGCGAATCAATGTGTTGAGATAGTCTTCGACTCCGGGGTGGGTCGGGTCCAGCGCGCGCGCCATAAATCCTGAGATCAACCCCGGCGAAGCCGGGCGCCCGTGCGTATTGCGCAGAAGCCAATCCGGGTGCCGGGTCGCCAGTTGCGATTGCGGGTGCGCCGTCAGCGGCCCCAGCCACAATCCGGGCGTGAACCCCGATCCCCGAATCCGGTCCGCCAGCCATTTCAGGGGGTGGGGGAAGCGTGAATTGCGCTCGGTCCAGTCGCCCCAGATGCTTTGGTACCCTTCATCGAGTTGCACCAGCTTGAGCGGCACTTCGTCGGCCAGCAGGGCTGCCGAGGCGATGTTTTCCATCATATCGGCCTCATCCACCTTGTTCCAGTAGATATACCAGGAACACCAGCCTGTCGGCGCCGGTTTCTGCGGCGGAACCGCCATCTGACGCGCCACGGCGTGAGCGTACTGGGCCAACGGGTCGCTGTTGGGCAACGGCACCCACTCGACGTAGAACCACTCGGAGTTGCACGCGCCGCCGGCTTCCACGGGGATGTCGTCGGCTTGCGATTGGAGCATCACTTCGTAATGGCCAGGGCGCACGTCGGCGTACACCTGCACAAACTGATCGCCAAGCGATGCGCCGCCCAATACCAGCGCTTCGCGCGGCGTCACAACCGCGCCGACCGATTCGCTCCAAAACCGCCCGCTTTTTCCCGGCCAGGGCGTCCGCGCATTTTGAACCATCGGCCCCTGAAGCCATTTGATGGGAAAAATCGGCGCGAATCCCCGGTTCGCTGCCGGTATAAATCCCGCTGGCGACCAGGATTGCCAGCCGTTGAGGTACATTCCGGTGGGTGATTCTGAGGGTAAAAAACCTTCCGGCGGCGTATTGATGAAAAATCGCCGGATATAGACCGGCTCCGGCCCTACGTTGGTCAACGAGAGCCGGATGAGGACGAAGGGGCGCGTCGCATAGAGGCGCACTCGGAAACTGAGCGTTACGCCCATAACTTCTTGGTAATGAATGTGGACTTCTTCTGCGCGTCCGTGGGCGTCTTCCAGAGCTGTTTGCATAATCCGCCCGGGGGTTAGCTTTTCCGTTGTCAACGTCGTTACCCGCCCCTGGCGCGTCAATTCTACACCCATCCCCCCGGCAAATGCGCGTCCTGGACTCTGCAATCGAACCGCCCCGCGATGCGATTCCCACCAGAGTTCAAAAGAGGGGCTTTGAAGCAACAAAGTCATTGCCGGATAGACTCCTTCTGCTGTACCTTTACCGGATTGTGCAACACAGCCAGTATAGTGCTGTTTGAAAAACAGGCCAAACGCCAAAATTACACATCAGTGGATATTTGTCCAGGTCAATACTCCCGAAAGGGCAGCCCAGATGCACCCCACTGCGACGCAAAGCACAAGGGCGATGACGATCACGGCCAGCGCAACCAACACAATGTTTTCGAGATTGATCCCACGCTCCATCAAGGCGGTTTCAACTTTCTCGCCGCCTTCGACAAACAAGCCCAGGAGGAATTCTACGATAGCAGCTCCAAATCCAAACATCAGCCCCTCCCTCATGAAGAATGCCGACCCGTCGGATCGGCATTCGCTAAACTACTCTTGCTTTGTTACTCGATCACACGAATGTGTAATTCTTTGAGTTGGCGCTCCGACACCGTTGACGGCGCGTCGGCCATCAGGTCCACTGCCTGCGTCGTTTTGGGGAACGCGATCACTTCGCGGATGTTGGCTTCGCCGGCCAACAGCATCACCAGTCGGTCAATGCCCGGCGCGATGCCGCCGTGCGGGGGCGCGCCATAAGAGAAGGCTTCCATCATGTGGCCGAAGCGCGCCTGCGCCTCCTCTTCGGGGTAGCCCAGGACGCGGAAAACGTCCATCTGGATTTTCGGATCGTGGATACGGATGCTGCCTGACGCCAGTTCGTAGCCGTTGCAGACCAGATCGTACGCATCTGAGAGCACCGCCGCCGGATTGGCCATGATCGCCTCGTAGGTATTCGGACGCGGCATGGTAAACGGATGGTGGGCGGCGTCCCAACGCTTCTCTTCTTCATTCCACTCGAACATGGGGAAATCCAGCACCCAACCGAACGCGATCAAATTCGGGTCGGCCAGCTTCAGTCGATCCCGGAACATCAGCCTCAGCGCCGACAACGCCGCGGCGATCACGCTGGCCTCAGCTGCCACAATGCAAATCAGATCGCCCTCCCTGGCCTCGGTCGCTTTCACGATAGCGTTCAGCTCGCTTTCAGCGAGGAATTTGACCGCCGGACCTTTGATTCCATCGGCGAGGCATGCCAGCGTTACCAGCCCTTTCGCGCCTTGTCCGGTTGCGATCTCGGTCAATTCGTCTATCTGGCGGCGGGTGTACTCGGCGCAACCCGGTGCTACGATGGCTTTGATCTTGCCGCCGGACTGTACGGCGCTGCTGAAAACTTTGAACGCGCTCTCGCACAGAGTCGTGGTCAGATCCACCAGCTCCATCCCAAACCGCAGGTCGGGTTTGTCGCTGCCGTAGCGTTCCAGCGCTTCGCCGTGAGACATTCGGGGGAAGGGCGACAGCACACGCTTCTCCGGGGTCACGGACGGGACAAGTGCAATGAACATCCCTTCGATGACAGCTAAGATGTCGTCGCGTTCCACAAACGACATCTCCAGATCAAGCTGCGTGAACTCCGGTTGCCGGTCGCCGCGCAAGTCCTCGTCGCGGAAACAGCGGGCGATCTGGTAGTAGCGGTCGAATCCGGCGACCATCAACAATTGTTTGAGCTGTTGCGGGGATTGCGGCAGCGCGTAGAATTTGCCGGCGTGCACCCGGCTGGGCACCAGATAGTCGCGCGCGCCCTCCGGGGTGGACTTAAACAGGTAGGGCGTTTCGATATCCAGGAACCCTTGCGCGTTCAAATACTCGCGCATAAATTTCACCGTTTCGTGGCGCAGGCGCAGATTGCGCTGCATTCGTTCGCGACGCATATCCAGGTAACGGTAGCGCAGTCGCAACGCTTCGTCTACGGCAGAGTCCTCGTAGATGTAGAACGGCGGAGTCTTGGCCGTATTGAGCACACGAATTTCCCGCGCCTCAACCTCGATGGCGCCGGTTCCCCATTCCGCGTTGGTTTGCCCTTCTGGCCGGCGGCGGACTACGCCTCTGGCCTGGACGACGTATTCCACCCGCGCCTCCGAGGCCACCGCGTGCGCTTCCGGCGCGGTATCCGAACTTACCACAATTTGGGTGAGCCCATCACGGTCGCGCAAGACGATGAAGATTACGCCGCCATGGTCGCGGCGCAAATTGACCCAACCGGCCAACGTGACTTCTTGGCCGATATGTTCGGGGCGCAATTCACCACAAGAATGGGTTTTTAACATAGTTTTTCTTCTCCCGGTTCAAGTTCCTTTCTACTATACCACATGGGATATAAGTCGCAAGCTCATGAGCGTGCAGGGCTTTTGTCCTTTTTGCAATGTTTGTTTTTGTGGCATATAATTTAACTGTAATTCGGGAAGATTTTGTTGTACATTACCACATAAAATTTGTAAAAAAGGTTATATTAGATATAATCATAATTAAATGGAGTGGTTGGCGAGCGTCTTACCGAATTGGTTGTTTGAATGGCTCCGGGGTTCTTTTGCACCTTTCTTGAAATTACAGGTGCGGGTGGTCTTGCGAGCGATGTTTTTGGGCGTCACCGACACCTTGCTCTTTTTGGGTTTCCCGATTGCATTTAGTGTGGGAAGTCAATCCATCTGGGATGCACGTTACCATCTTTCAACCGATCAACAACGACAGATAGAACTTTGGGCCGGCGCTGTATGGGAAGTGGCCTTCGTTGAAGATGTTCCCCCGGTGGTTCCTCTGGTGCTTTGGTACAAAGAGGGCGGGTTAAAGGCCGAAAATCCCGACAACTGTGAAGGTATTATGGGGTTGCACACTGCGGTGACCTCAGGCAAGCTACCCTGTTTTCCGCCAGGGCAAATTGGGGTTCGCGATGTGCTTTACCAGTTGCAGTTGGGGGCGCGCACTTTTAAAAGCTATTGTCCGGAAATTCATTACACGACCACCGACCCTCAACTGCTCAAGCAGTGTTACTTGCGTTACAATGCCGGGCCTGCTACGCGCAACGACCCGGATGAATCGGCTTATGTGATGAACGGTTATTCCCCCTTCCATCAAAATATGGTTCACGTTGACGCACAGGGGCGTCGTTATCCTATGACGGCTCTGGGAGCCTGGCCGGTTCATCTGTCTGTTCAGGCGCAATTGGCGCAGCGCGAAAAGCCAGTGTTCCCCCTAGCCATATTATCGCCCTCTTTGCTGATCCAGGAGGGGTTGGATAGAGTGTGGGTTATACGCGAGAAAGATGCCTTGTCCGGCGCTATCATTCTTGAAGAAAGTACTGCCTCGACCGAATTTTGTCGCCTTCCTCAAGTGGCCGATTGCTTTGTGCAGCCTCATTCAGATGGCGACTGGGCCTTACGCCCACAGGTTTCCCCCCTGTTCATTGATCCGGTCGAGGTCAGCAATTTGGAGTGTGGATTGCTCCCCGGTCTCACTTTAACACCACCTCAACCTTCTCTTGTTTTGTCTCCTATCACGGGAACTTTGACTCATTACAGTGATAGTATGGGACATCTGGCGGTGGTGATTGAGAACGAAGAGTGGTCTGTTTGGATTACCGGGTTGCGTTCTTATACGGCGTCAGAAGGTGTGGTTGAGATAGGCGATGCAATCGGCGCTGTCAGTGGCGTCAAGAGGGCGCAGACGCCGGGCATTCATTATGCAATCTATGATCGTGTCGCTTCAGGATTCGTGGATCCCCTAAGCTTTATCCCGGTGGATGATTGCAGCGCACTCGCCAACTGACCTTCGAAAAATTTCTGTAAAGGAGCTTAGAATCATGACTGGAATCGAGATATTTGCACTGATTTTGTTTGTGTTGGGTGTTGCGTGGGTGTTATGGCTTATTTTTAAACACAACATATTGTCTCAGGGTGTGGGCAAATTGATGTCTTATTTTGTCGGCGTGGTGATTACCCTGATTGCGGTCATGTTAATTCTTACGATGGTCGTTCCCTGGTGGGCCAGGAAGATGTTGACCGACACTAAGAATTCTCGCAATGTTCAAGTTGTGGAGAGCACCATGCGTGAGATCTGGCAGGAAGCTGTGAGCAGCAATCAGCCCGCGGTTGTTGCTACGGCCGTGCCGGTCGCAACGCAGCAGAGTAGCTTTCAACAACCGGTGATTCAGCCGACGCCCGGTGGGCCGGGAACGGTTTCCGGCCAATCTTTAACCACTGGTGAAACGACCCATGTTGTTCAATCGGGTGAAACTCTGTATCAGCTCAAAGTCAAATATGGGGTGTCCGTTGATGCGATTAAACAACGAAATAGCTTGACCAGCGATACCATCAATGTCGGGCAATCACTGATTATACCGGCGCCGTGAGCAACTCAACCGTTTCCCAGCCCGAAAAGGATATGCCGACGTCCCGCGCCGAGGCTCCTGCCAAGAAATTTGTCTTTTTCAAGGCAATGCGGGATGCCGTGGTTCGTCGTGTGAATAAGTTCAAGGACAGCCTTTTGCCGCATCCTTACTATATCGAGGATGAGAACGTCCTTCAAGTCATTCAAATGACCAGCTATCGCGCGCTTGTCCCCAAAATCCTGGGCGTTTTGAGTGTTGTGCTGTTGATTGCGGCGATGTTTTCTTTCGTTGTTTCGTGGGTTTTGGGGTTTAATCCGGAAAGCCTTGTGGCGGACTCGGAACTGTCTATGAAAATCGGCAACTATGAGTTGTGGGCCCTTTTGTTTTTGCTTGGGGCTTTGTATTTGGTTTTCAAGACGGTGCAAACCTGGCTGGCTTATCGGCAGTGGCAGTTTATCATCACCGACAAACGCATTATTATTACCACGCCAGACCCCGAGCAGAGCTTCTTCGCCGACTCCATCTACCTGGCCGACGGCACCATCAAGGTGCTTGACACCAATTTCTCAAAGAGCCCGCTCTGGCTTCCCTTTCAAATTAGTAGCGGCGCGCGCGATGTAATGTTGAGCACCGGCGGTTACGAGTTTATGGAGAAAGGCGCCAAGGTTAAGGGCGGGATTCGTTTCCCGGACGTGAGTTCCGAGGATGTCCGCCGGTTGGAGGCGTTGGTTTTCGCCAAAAAGAAAGCATAGGTGGACCCGCAGGCTGTCTTCTGCGGTGGGCAGAAGCAAAGCGGAGGAGATTTCTATCTTCTCCGCTTTTTGTGTGCTGGATGGCGGTAGAGCGCTCCAGCCGTCAATGTGAGCAGCAGAGCTTGCGGAATCGGGCACGTTTTCGGCGCGTCCCCTCCAACCAATATCCGCCTGCGTGAGGGGGGAGTCGGAGTCACATCCTGGTAGGCGTGAGTCGTCGGGGCGGGCAGTAAGGTCACGGTGGGGGCGACGGCAGTTTTGATTACGGCGGTTGGGGTGGGGGTTGCCAGCCGGAAGGGAGTAGCCGTTGGCGTCAGTGTGGTCGTTGGGCTGATAAAAACGGTGGGAGTGATGGTGGGGGTGGGCGGAACCGGGGTCGGTGGAAGTGGGGTGTCGGTTGCGGTTGGAGTCGGTGGTTCTGGGGTGCTGGTGGGCGGTTCGGGTGTGGCCGTCGGCGGCGCTACCACACCCAGCCGATAGCGTGACGCTTGCTCCGCTGTAATGCGCAGGTAAGTATCTCCGTAGGTCGTAGAGGGTTCGATGTGGCTGCCTTCCAGCCATTCATTAAAGCTGGTGATGACTACCCAGTCGGCGCCACTTTGAATGGCGCCATCCCAACATGCCCGGTAATAGGCGCCGTCGTTGCGCGATCGCTCGAAGGCGTTGGCGCGCCCGGTGACAAAATCGTTGTATCCCGGCATGACGGTCGCAACCCAATAGCGCGCTGCGTGGTGGTCGGCGCCCCATTGCCGGACTTCATTGCCCCAGCGGATCAAAATGCCGCCCGGCGCGTCGGACCACGCTACGCTGTAGAGATACAACCCATCGAATGCCTCCAGATAATCGGGACGCGCTCCTTCGGCAATCCAAAGCATTCTGCGGTCGGGGTCAACTGTGTTGCGCAGTGCAACCCAGGCCGCCGCCGAGTAATTTTCTTGTTTCCAGAAGAAAACGACCGGTCGTCCATCTACACGCAGGTAGGCGGGGTGTTGTGTGTGATCGTCGCGCAACGCGGCCAACGCTGCGATAACTTCATCTGTATTTCGCAAAAATGCGGTAGAACCCAGATCCACCGAAACGGCGGCATGCATTCCATAGGTATTGGATTTCTCCAATAGGGTGCGCAAATTGTCTTCGGTTTGGTTATTGGTGCGGTCGGGGCCATACCAGGCCAGTACCAGTGCATCAATGCCGGCGTTTTGAGCCTGGAGCACATGGCGCTCGATGACTGCCGCGTCAGACGAATGATAGGGAGACAAAGGCTGATCCGAAAGTGGCTTTTGCCAGGTCGTCAGATCGAACCAGGCATAGTAGAAGGCTAATACAAGACGATTGCCTGTCTGCGCCCTGACCGGCGTGAAACGAAACACCCCCAGAACCATCACGATACAGCCCATAATTTGCCAAAACTTCTTCACTTTTCACCTCCATCCCGCAGGATGGCGCAGATTTTTTCCAAGTATAGTGGATGGATAGGAGAAGACAACCGGCCTCAAATGGAACTTGACCATAGAACACTTGTTCGTATAATGGGGATAGAGGTGTTCAATGGATGCTATACAGAAATTGCAGTTGTTAGGCCCGTTCACGCGCTATGAACCCACCGAGGAGGTCAATGCCGTCGGCCAAAGCGCCCGTCCCCCCATTACACCCCAAGAACTGGCCGGATGTATTGCCCATGCCACGTTGCCCAACGGCAAGCGGATTCCGATCCTCAAAACCCTGACCTCTTCTTTTTGTGAGATGAACTGCCGCTATTGTGCGCTGCGCGCCGGGCGCGATTTTCACCGGGAGGTGTTCATTCCCGACGAGTTGGCCGATCTGACTTTGCGCCTGTACAATCAGAATGTCATCCGGGGCGTGTTTCTCAGTTCGGCGTTGATGGGAGGCGGGCCGCAGACGCAAGATCGTATTCTGGCGACGGCGGAGATCATGCGACGCAAGTTCCGGTTTGCCGGCTATCTACACGTCAAAATCATGCCCAATGCCGAGCGTGACCAAATCGCCGAGGCCATGCGCTGGGCCGATCGCGTCTCGATCAACCTGGAAGCTCCCAATGCCAGCCGCTTGCAAGACCTGGCGCCGCGCAAGGAATTCGGCCAGGCGTTGTTTCAACGGCTGCGCTGGATTGACGAACTGCGCCGCGAGCGACAAGGAATGGCGCGGACGCCGAGCGCGTCTACGCAGTTTGTTGTGGGGGCCGTCGGCGAGGCGGACGTGGAACTGCTGACGACGACGGCCTACCTCTACCGTGAGCTGCGCTTGGCGCGAGCGTATTTCAGCAGCTTCAGCCCGGTTCCGCAAACTCCGCTGGAAGATCATATCCCCAGCGATCCGGTGCGGGAACATCGCCTGTACCAGGCGTCCTTTCTGCTGCGGGACTACGGATTCGATGTCGAGGAATTGCCGTTTGCTCAGGATGGCAATCTTCCCAAAAACGAGGATCCCAAGCTGGCCTGGGCGAACCAACACCTGAGCAAAACCCCGGTTGAAGTGAACACCGCCGACCGCGAATGGCTCCTGCGCATTCCCGGCATCGGCCCGTTGAGCGCCGATCGCATCGTGCGCGCGCGCCGCCAGGGTACCTTGCGTGAACTCAGCGACTTACGTAAGTTGGGCGTTCCAACGCAGCGCGCGATGCCGTTTATTTTGCTCGACGGCAAACAGCCGCCGCGACAGTTGGTGTTTAGCTTTTAGCTGTTAGCCGGAATGGATGTTTCCGGTTACTTGTTTCTGATTTCTGATTAAAAAACAACGGGAGCTTTTTGAGCTCCCGTTGTTTTTTTTAATGAATCTTGCTTACTTGCCCAGGTTGGTGAAGGCACCCATTCCGGCGTAGCGAGCTTGCTCGCCGAGTTCTTCCTCGATGCGCAGCAGTTGGTTGTATTTGGCGACGCGGTCAGAGCGGCAGGGGGCGCCGGTTTTGATCTGGCCGGTGTTGAGCGCCACGGCCAGGTCGGCGATGGTCGCATCTTCGGTCTCGCCGGAGCGGTGCGACGTGACGGCGGTCCAGCCGTGCTTGTGCGCCATCTGGATCGCGGCGATGGTCTCGGTGAGCGAGCCGATCTGGTTGAGCTTGATCAAGACCGAGTTGGCGGCCTTTTCCTGGATGGCGCGGGCGATGCGCTCGGTGTTGGTGACCAGGAGGTCATCCCCGACGATTTGGATCTTGTTGCCCAGGCGCTGTACCATCAATTTCCAACCGTCCCAGTCGTCCTCGGCCAGGCCGTCCTCGATGCTGATGATCGGGTATTTCTCCACCCAATTGGCGTAGAAGTCCACCATCTCGGCGCTGCTGAGCACGCGGCCTTCCTTCTTAAGGTTGTATTTGCCGTTTTCGTAAATTTCAGAGGATGCCGGATCCATTGCAATCCAGATGTCCTTGCCCGGCTCGTACCCGGCTTTCTGGATCGCTTCGATGATCACTTCAATGGCCTCTTCGTTGGTTTTCAGGCTGGGCGCAAATCCACCCTCATCGCCGACGCCAACGCCGTAGCCGCGTTTTTTGAGCACTGACTTGAGCGCGTGGTAGGTCTCGGCGCCCCAGCGCAGCGCTTCGGCGAAGGTAGGTGCGCCGACGGGCATCGCCATAAATTCTTGAAGATCCGGTCCGTCCACAGCGTGTTTGCCGCCGTTGAGGATATTCATCATCGGGACGGGCAGGACGTGGGCATAAGTGCCGCCGATGTAACGGTACAGGGGTAACCCCACGTAATCGGCCGCTGCTTTTGCCACTGCCAGCGAGACGCCCAAAATGGCATTGGCGCCCAGGCGCGCTTTGTTGGGCGTGCCGTCCAGCTCGATCATCATCTCGTCAATGCCTTGCTGATCCATCGCGTCCCAGCCGACTACCTCATCGGCAATCTCTCCATTGATGGCATCCACGGCCTTGAGCACGCCCTTGCCAAGATAGCGGCTTTTGTCTTCGTCGCGCATTTCCAGCGCTTCGTGTATACCGGTTGAAGCGCCGGAGGGGACTGCCGCGCGTCCCAGAATGCCATCGCTCAAGATGACATCCACTTCCACCGTGGGGTTTCCACGTGAATCCAGAATTTCTCGTCCTACGATTTCCTCAATATAAGACACAGCTTGCCTCCTGAAGTGTTTTTCAAATAAATTGGATCAACCCAAATGCCTGATTGGATGTTAGATAAGCGGCATTTGACTGCGCGCATGATACACCAAAGAGGGCAGAGGGCAAGACCCGATTTTGTCCAAAAAAAATGGCGGGACACAGATTTTCCCAAAGTTCTGTGTCCCGCTGTCCCTATCCAATCCCAATAGTCCCGATTCTGCGGCCTGACCGGCCCGATTCCGATCAGTCCGATTTCTCTCATCTAGTCAGGCCGTGCGCCGAGCGTCACGTCTATTTGTTTCTCGATTCCATCGCGCAGTATGGTCAGGGTCACTTCTTGTCCGGCGGTGCAGTGCCCCAGCGCCGCAATCAGGTCGTCCATGCTCTGGATTCTCGTGTCGTCCAGGGCGATAATCACATCGCCGCCTACTGCGACATTGCCGTTATCCGTCTTGATGACGCGGGCGCCGCCCTGCAATCCGGCTTCGTCTGCCGGGCCGTCCTGCGTTACTTCGATGACCAGGGTGCCGCGTTGACTCTCATCCAGTTCCATGGCCTTGGCTATATCCGGGGTGACGTCTGTGCCGCTGATTCCCAACCAGGCATGTTCATACGCGCCGTTGTCAATCAATGCCGGAATCACTTTGTTCACGGTGGCCGCTGGAATGGCGAAGCCGATGCCGGCCGATGCCTCATTGGGCGAGATGATGGCCGACGGCACGCCGACAACTTCGCCGTCGTCGTTGAGCAATACCCCGCCGGAGTTGCCGGGGTTGATCGGAGCGTCGGTTTGGATGATGTCGGGGATTTGGTAGCGCCCATTCGCCGTCTCGGACTCCACCGGCAGTGAGCGTCCCAGCGCGCTGATAAATCCGACCGTCATCGTGTTTTCCATCCCGAAGGGGTTGCCGATGGCGATTACCAGCTGGCCGACTCTTGCCTGGACCGAATCGCCCATGCGCACCGGTTGCAGGCGATCCTCCGCCACATTCACTTTGATTACGGCCAGGTCGCTGTCAACGTCGGCACCCACCATCTCGGCTGGGACCTCGGTTCCATCGTAGAACCGGACCGTGATTTTTTCGGCATTGGCGACAACGTGGTTGTTGGTCACGATGTGGCCCTCTTTGTCCCATACGAAGCCGGAGCCGGCAGCCTGCTGTTTGATTTCCCCCTCGTCGGGGCTGATGAAGGGCGAATTGGGCATGATCTGGTTGATGTCAGTCACCACAATCACCTGGATGCTCACCACCGATGGGTTCGTCTCGTCGTAGATCTGCGCCAGGCGATCCTGTAACTCGTCAAGCACCTGGACTTTGCTGAAATCCTGTGTTTCGGTCACATGCGACGCCGGTACGATGGCCGCTTCAGCCTCTTGGGTCGGTTGGGCGGATGGTGCCCGTCCCAACAAGACTCCGGCCGTTGCGCAGCCTGGAAAGATGATGAGTGCCACGATCATCATGATAACCATGCCTGATTTTTTCATTGTAGACCTCCTCAAAACTGTATGGTTTCAGGTTTTCTGAACACCTGCATTATTTTTCAGAATAAGGGCGTTCCGGCTCTATCTTGGCCGGAACGCCCTGGCATTTGCCAACCCCGGTTTCCGTCGCCCCATCCGATTGGATGAGTACCAACGCCGGAGCGGTGATTGGCTGAGGACAACATCTATAGAATATCCGAATCGCGGTGAAAAGTCTTTAAGAACAGTAGGTGGGAACCTTAAGAGAAAATAAAGCGCAACGGAATGCTCCTGGCATTCCGTTGCGCTGAGACTATGGCCGGTTATCTTTTCTTTGCCGATCAGTCGTCTACCACATCTGCGTCTGCCAGCACCCAGGTTGCGCCGATGATAACCCGTGCGGCGCTTTCCAGACCGTTCACGTCTATCAGATCTGCATCGTCGTTTTCATTGTGGTAGCCGGGGTGGTTGTCGAAACTCCATGCCATGCTCACCGAAATCGCCGGGACGTCGCACATCAACATCTGCAATGCATCCGAGCCGGGATCGCGCCCCATCCTGTGAGTGGGAAATCCTTGCTGTTCCCCTGCCGCTTCGACGGCTTCTACGAGCGCCGCGGTGGTGGAAACCTTTTGATCCCACACGTCCAGGATCGTTCCGGCGCCCTTTTTCGCCCCTAGCACTTCCAGATTTAACAGAATGCTGTCGCCGGTCAACTTCTGCGCTTTGAGTTGCTCGCAGAACGCCGCCGATCCCACCAATCCCGCTTCCTCGGCGGAGAATGCGACGAAGACGATCGTTTCCCGTGGGCGCTCGTCCGCGGCGGCCAACAGGCGCGCCGTTTCCAGCATCACGGCCACGCCGGCGGCATTGTCATCCGCGCCGTTGAAGACCGCGCCGGATTCCGAGACACCGATGTGGTCGTAGTGCGCGCCGACCATCACGTATAGCCCGGAGGGAGCGCGCCCCGGCAATATGGCGATCAGGTTCTCGCCGCTCCCATCGCCCGACTCAACCGCGAACGTCTGCTCGTATCCGTCCAGCCCGGCGGCTTCGAAAGGTTCCAGCCCTAATTCGGTGAAACGTTCCGCCAGCCACGCGCCCACTTCGTCCTCTTCCGGCGAACCGGTGAGCCGCCCGCGCCGCTCGTCGTCGGCCAGCCAGCGCACGTCGGCCATCACCCGCTCGATGTCTACCTGCGCTGCGAGCTCATCCGCGGTGATTGAAGCCTCGTCCGGCGGTACTTTTGTTGGCAGCGTCTCTGTTGGCGTTTCGTCCGGTGCTGTTTCCGTTGGCGTCGTCGTGACCACAATCACTACCGGCGTCTCGGTCGGCGCCAGTTCACGTGTCGTTTCCGGTGACGGCGGTTCCGTCGTTCCCGTTAACGTTTTGCAGGCCAAGAGCAACACCGTTCCTGCTAACAAAACCAGTTTCACACCTCGATTTTTGTCCATCTTCCCTCCTGCGCATGCCATCCGCGAATGGGGACACGAATACACGAATCGGCGGGTCAGCGGGTGAGCGAGTCAGCGAGTCAGCGAGTCAACGAATTACGAATTACGAATTACGGATTACCGATTTCACGTTTCACGTTTCAGATCCAAAATCCAAAATCTAAAATCCAAAATCTACTGCGTTGTCTCCGGCGGCGTCTCTATAGCTCGTTGGCGCCGCAGCCATCTCCGGTGAAGCAGCCGTCTGATTCCGTAGATCACTGCGCCTGCCAGCGCTCCCAACGGCAGGATGACGATGCCCGTCCAGATCAGCACATCCACCAGGAATTGCCCGCTCGATACCAGCACTTCAAACGCATCGCGCACCGTCCCGATCGGTTCCCAGCGCCCGATCTGCACCGGTTGCGCCAGCGCGTCCGGCGTGATGTTGATGGTCACTTTCGCCATCGCCGCCGATTCTTTGAGATATTGCATCCGTCCCGTCAGCGATTCGATCTGCTCGCGGAACGAGACCAATTGCTGGTAGACCTCCAGAATTTCCGCCACTTCGCCGTCGGCCTGGCGCGTCTGGTACAGCTCCAGAAGCTCCTGCTCCGCCGCTTCCATAACTTTCACGCGACTTTCCAGATCCACGTATTCCTCGGTCACGTCCGTGCCGGTCTTGTTGAGACTGCGGACTTCCGAGGCGAGGCCCTCCAGGCGCGCCAACACGTTGTCCAGCTCCGCCGCCGGCACACGGATCACGACGACGCCGTAGTCGCCGGCCTCGTATTGCGTGGTCTGCGACGAGACTACGTAGCCTGTGACCTCGTTCGTCAGCTGCTCGATCTGTTTCATCGTCGCTTGCGTGTCTTTGACGATGATGGACATATCCACGGAGTAAACCACCATGCGTGTTTGCACTGCCTGATGACTGACGCCCCCGCTTTGTGGTATGACCTGACTGACTTCGACAACTTTTTCTACTTCGACAGTTTTCACGACAACATACGGCGTTGGCTGCCCACCAAACAGGCCAAAGAAAAGGTCGCCAGGAGAAGGCTTCGCCAGCGCATACGATTGCGCCACACTTCCCATCGCCCCCTGCGATTGAGAAATCCAACGCTTTCTGGCCGCTTCGGCCCGGTAGTACAGCGCCCCCCAAACCAGCGCCGCCACCAAAGCAGCTCCTCCCACATACAACCAGGGAACCTTTTTGAAGGATCTTGCAACGGATCGAAAGAATTTCTGCATACTTTTCCTCCTTCGTGGCTGGTTTACCGCTGACGTGGTAGAGATTAAAAGGATGTGTTTTTTGCGGGCGGTACTCCGCCCGCAA
>DAOUFX010000330.1:0-6336 GCA_034429675.1 Anaerolineae bacterium
GTTTTCGTGCGGGTACCCCCGCGCGAAAACCATGTTTCCTTTATTTAATGCGCCAGCAACCTGGCCGGTTGCCGCATAGGCGATTGGGATGTTGCTTCTGCCGGTTCATCTTCCGCTAACAGTCCCTCCCAGTAGCGCGACAGAACGTTTACACTTTCGGCCAGAGAGCGCTGTTCAAAGCGCATCAGCGCATCATGCAGACCGGACACGGGCGCAGGATCGTCGGCGCCGCCAACGATCGGAATCATTGCCTGGAGCTGTTCCACGGGGATGTCCATTCGTTCTGCAAAAACCTGAGCCGTCTCAACCTTCGCGGGGTCGAGCAACTGCGCAACCAGCCAGTCGCGCCAACGACATAGCGCCGCGTCCGTTACGAAGGGCAGCCAATGTTCCGGCGCCGCCGCCTGGATCAACCGGGCCGGAGAACGCCGGGCGCGCAGGGCGACCTCGGCTTCTTGATCCAGGCGCACGCGCAGCGCATTGTGATGGATATTGCAATCAAGCTGATCTATCCAACGTTCCTTGTCCATGTAGAAGGGGATAAAAACCTCCCTGGCCCAGAACTCGTCCCAGATCAGATGCGCCAGGTACCCGCTGATAAACGCCGCCTGAGCCGGTGTAAGGCGATAGGGATCGGCGAGATGGGGCCACGCCGTCAACAGCGCGACGTAGGGGCGAACCGTCGCCAGGTCTACCAGATGATAGAAATGGGTTTCACAACGGCGCTGGCCCGTAATCGCCTGTACATCCGCCGCTGTATTCCCGAGGTAATATGCGTGAGATTCCCGGCTGAGATTTTCGCGCGCGCTCACGGGCAAGGCCGGGTCTGTCAGAAGCGCCTGTGCGTAAACCAGATGTTGAAACGGTGTTGGCATAAATTTTCCTTCATTGTTGGCGCGCCCCACGCACAACTGTGAATTGCGCGCCATTCATTATAACACCGGTCGGAGTGACAATGAAGGTCAAAACTCACGAATAAAATTGAAGAAAAGCGCATCAACCAATGCGCCGGGCTTCGATGACATTGGGGAGTTGCTCAATCTTGGCTAACGTCTGGGTCAACGCCGCCAGGTTGGGAATTTCCAGTGTGACATAGACGGGAAGGACATTGTAGCGATCGCGCTTGCCGGTGCTGACCGCCGCCATATTGATGCCACGGTTGGCAAAAACACCGGTCATGTCATGGATCAATCCAGAACGATCGTAAGCATTGATGAGAACCTGCACCGGAAAAGTGTTGACGGTTTCGCCCCATTCCACTTCGATCAATCGCTCGTTATCCTCCGGCCCCATCTGCAGAATATTCTGGCAATCACAGCGATGAACCGTCACGCCGCGCCCGCGGGTCACGTAGCCGACAATATCATCGCCGGGTAAGGGGCGGCAACATTTAGCGATATGCGTCAGTACCCCACCGGTTCCACGTATACTGATCCCTTCCGTGATACTTTCCGTTGAGGGTGGCGGGGGCGCCTCGACCTGAGGGATGTCTTCTTCTTCCGAGACCGCTTTGGTGATATGGCGTTCCAGCCGGCTGACTATGGTCTCACTGGCCACGTCCCCAACGCCAACCGCAGCCAGGAACTCGTCTAACTGTTTGTAATTCTTCTTGAATAGCTCGAACACCTCATCCAGGGACATGGTCAGCCCCAGACGTTTGAACACCTTGTCCGTCACGCCGCGCCCCCGCGCGATGTTTTCCTCTTTACTCTGTCGCCGGAACCACTGTTTGATTTTCTGTTGTGCGCGGTTAGTCTTGATGAACCCTAACTCTTCGTTGATCCAATCGCGACTGGGACCGCCCTGGCGCCCCAGGACAATCTCCACCTGGTCCCCGGTCTGCAAGGAATAATCCAGGGTTGTCCAGCGTCCGTTGACGCGCGCGCCGCGACAACGATGCCCCACTTCAGTGTGAACATAGTAGGCAAAGTCCAGCGGTGTCGCGCCGAAGGGAAGATCAATGACCTTGCCTTTTGGAGTAAAAACATAAACACGCTCTTGAAAAACATCCGTGCGGATTGATTCGATAAAGTCCTGCGCATCGTGGGTTTCCTGCTTGAGGTCATGAACGCTTTGGCGAATCGCCGAGATGTGTTCCATCATCTCTTCATCCACCGGCACGCCGCGCTCCTTATAGCGCCAGTGTGCGGCGAACCCATATTCGGCGACGTAGTCCATGTCCTTTGTGCGGATTTGAATTTCCATAGAAGCGCCATCATCGCAAACGACGGCTGTATGCAAACTTTGATACCCATTGGGCTTGGGATGCGCGATATAGTCGTCGAATTCGCCGGGGACAGGTTTCCAAAGCTGATGCACAATACCCAACACCTGGTAACACTGCCCTTTGGTTTCTACGATGACGCGCACGCCCTCAGCATCATAAATGCGGGCAAAGGGCACATGTTTGCGGCGCATCTTATGGTAAATACTGTAAATGTGCTTCGGTCGTCCGTAAATCTTGGCCGACACATTTTCACGAGCTAAAGCCGCATTCAGAATTTTCACATGTTTGGCAACTCGCTCCTGTCGTTCATCCCTGTGACTTTCCAACAATTGCGTTAACTCTTTGTGCATCACCGGGTTGAGATAACGAAAGGCGAGATCTTCTAACTCCGCCTTCCACACCCAAATCCCCAAACGATTGGCCAGGGGGGCGAAAATTTCCAACGTCTCGCGTGCCATGCGTTGTTGGTTTTTGGGTTGGAGAGAGTCCAGCGTCCACATATTATGGAGGCGGTCGGCCAGTTTTATGAAAATGACGCGAACGTCGTCCTCGGCCATGACAATCAATAATTTACGGATGCTCTCCAGCTCTTGAAGGTCGCGCACCCGTTCCCCGTCCATTTTCGCGCGCTCTTCGACCGCCTCCAGCTTGGTGACACCCTCGACCAAAATGGCGATTTCGCGGCCAAAACTCTCCTGCAACTGCTCAGGAGTGACCGGGCAATCTTCGAGGACATCATGCAAAAAACCGGCGGCAATCACCGCCGGTTCAAATTGCATTTCGGCCAGCAAATATGCGACATACAACGGATGCTGGATATAAGGCTCGCCGGATTTACGTTGTTGCCCTTCATGCGCTTTCTCAGCAAACTGATAGGCGCGGCGCACCAAATCGCGGGCTTCGATACTGGCGAAGCCATCAGGAAGATAAGCCATCACCTCGCTTAACGTCACAGAAGAGACATCAGGCATCATTCCTCAACATTTAACAATACTGAAAGGGCAAGCTCTTCACATTCCTCGCTTAAGGTTGTTTTACTACAACCCGATCGAAAAGCAACCCAATTAACGGCTGGTCACGGCAGGTCCCGACACACGGCAAGGTTTCCTTTGGATAAGGCGAAGTCCGAGCGTCATCAAACATAATCCCCACCAGATTTGGCGAAACCAGAGCGGGTGAGACTTCGACAACAAATTCGCCCTTTTCATCCACTTCGCCGCTGCCGATGGCCGACATCGCGGAGATGTCCATAATAATAATCGGAACGCCAGCCGGACCGGTGCCCGAAACCTGCGTCGCTCCCGCGTACAGGGGCTCATCCAATTTGAGGGGCGGCAAACTCGGCGTTGCCGTCAATACCGGTGTCATGACCGGACTCTGAATCTGGTTCTGTAACGGCGACGCCAAAGGGCTGACGCCGGTAGTTGGTTTGGAACAGGCCGATAAGAGTATCAGCACAATGCAAACAAGCACACTTCTTTTCACATATACCTCCAAAAGATGCGGGAAGCCATCCATTGGACGACTTCCCGCATTGTAAAGCTAGTGATACGTTACGTTAGAACTAGTCGAGATTGAAACCTTCGTAGTTCTTGGTGTCAACGCTCGGGTTCGATTCCTGCGCCACGGCCACGATCGGCTGGCCATTGGTGCTGGTGACGGAAACCGCGCACTGAGCAGCAGACTTGACCAGTTCAGAGCCCCAACGAGTGGTGTTGTTCATATCCACGAAGTTCTTCGCGGAGTTAGGAGCAATCGTCTGGGCGGGGATATTGTAGGTGCCGGCGCCATCGCCGCTGCAGACGTACTGCAGGGTAACGGTTGCGTCAGCGGTGCCTACGTTCTGAACGGCCACACTGGTGGTCGCGCCGTAGAAGTCTTCCTTCACCAACGGAGCGGCGACAGAGGTGGTCGCGTATTTGCCAGGGAAGGCAGAGTAGACGATACGGTTGCCGCCATTGGCCTCGTTGATCGTAGCGACCACGGGCTGGCTGGCGACTGCGGTTCCGGCAAAGAAAATGCCAGCGGCCATCGCAGGAGCCCCGTCCAAGGGAGAGGCTGCGAGGTAATTGCCATTGCCCTGAGAGAACAGGTAAGAACCACCGGCGGGGATGTTGACGTTCGCGCGATACTGATCGCCAATCGCGATACCAGCGGTCTCAGCAGCCGAACCAGGAGCAACTGCGGTCACAGTGAAGGTAACCACTGCGGTCGCGGCCGTCGCGCCGGGATTCAGGATCTGCCAACCGGTGCTGCCGCCGTAGAAGCCAACTTTGTTGGTGGGGGCAACGATGGTGGTGTCCGCATCGTCCGCGCCGAAGCCCTTGGTGGCCAGCGCGAAGGTGCCGGGGTTAGCGCTGTGCTGGGTCTCAACGATCACACCGGCGATGTTGCCGCTGGTGGCGGTCACTTGCAATGAACCCAGGCAGCCCGTCGGAACACTGGCGGCGGCGGGGTCGAGCAAGTAGGTCTTGCCGGCGGCAATGTTAACGGCGGTCACAGGGTAGGTCCCGGTCGGGGTCCCAGATCCGCAGGTAGCGGTCGCAAAGGTGGCAACGATGGTCGCGGGGCCACCGGCGGCCTGTACGTAGAACGAGGTCGTCTGACCAAAGTAGTTGTGCTTCATAACGGGGAAGCTGATGGAAGTGCCGACATCCTCACCCTGGGTGCCCTGGTAGAAGGCAGACGCGCGCCCGCCCGTGATACCGACAGAACCGGCAGGGTTGTTGCCGACGTTGACAACGGCGCGGATGGCCTTGTCAGACTGAACTTCCACACCGCCAGCGAAACCGGTCGGCAGGTGCTTGTCAGTGGTGTTGAAACCAATGCGGTTGCCCGAAGGATAGGTGGGGGCAAGACCGGGGTTGTAGATGACAGCGGCGCCCTGAGCCAGGGTGATGCTGCCGTCTTCAGAATAGGTCGTGTCGCCACCAGAACCACCAACCTGCCAGTAAGCGGTGAAGGAGATGGTCGCGTTACCGGTGTCAACGTTCTGAATCTGGAACGAAGTCCACCAGCCGGGGCCGGGCAGAGCTGCCGAAGCAGGAACTACCAAACCCGCCAAGAGAACAACGGTTACTAATGCTGCGAATACTTTCTTCATTTCAATTCCTCCAAGAGATAGTGTGTAACGAGATTCGAACAACTGCTGTATGTGTGGTCTGGATTGTGTTATATTTCCTGGTTTCACCTCCTCTACATAAACGCTTTTCAACGTTGTTATTGTAGCGAATGCTCACCGGGAAATCAATTACCTATTAGTATTATTTATCCAATTGGACAAACTTTACCTTTTCCAATCACTGCTCACACTGATACCAAGTAAACCATTTGCCCCGGTAAAAAGCAATACTCCATTAGGGGTATATTGGAATTATAGGGACTTTTTCTCCGCATCACGCCGTTTGTAAACCACGTCGGCGAAACGCGGACGTGGTTCGCCGGCTACATGGGTCAAAGTTAAAAATGAAAACAGATAAAATCCGTTGTCGTTCATGAACGCCGCTACATCTTCAAATTCATAGCTGTTTTCAAATCGCCTGGCAATGGATGTTTCTATAATAACGGTATCCGTTGACTGTAATAAGCGTTTTGCGCCTTCTAAGGCCGCCAGCTCATACCCTTCTGTGTCAAGTTTTAGCAAAATCGGTTTTTCGATGGCCGGGTCGGTTTTGAAAATTGTGTCGAGGGTTATGATTTCAACCGTTCGTTTTTCAAGGGCGCTTCCGGTTTTTGTAAGCGCGGTTCTGTCCACAAGGGAGCTTTTGAGTAAATGCTCCGGATCCACATTCATTTCCATACTGCCATCATGAGCGCCGACCGCTTTGTAATGAACGCTGCACTTGAAGCGTTGCGAGATTTTCTCAATGGCACTTTGATATTCCCGCAGGGGCTCGACCAAAATGAAGCGAGCCGTGGGGAATGCTTCGTACAAGGGATATGTGCCGGTGCCTACCCCGACGTCAATCACGGTCTTGGGCTGGCAAATTGAGGAAAGGTAGGCTGGCCGGTATAAGTCTCTGCTCACCACATATCCCAGTTTTCCCAGGGCATTCTGAATCAGTTTTCTTATCATGATTTAAAAAATCTCCCATTTTGACGTTTTATCA
>DAOUFX010000331.1:0-5246 GCA_034429675.1 Anaerolineae bacterium
AACTAAGGAAGTGTTTGCGCGGGCGGGAACCCCCGCCCGCGCAAACACCCCTTTAACCCATCGCATTCAACGAGCATTCCTGGCTGACAGCTAAAAGCTAACGGCCAAAAGCTATTCAGAGGAGAACATCGCATGACAAACATGGATTATATACTCATCGCTATTGGCATCATCGTCATAACCTTATCGGCAACACAAGGACTGATCCGCGTATTGATCATGGTGCTGGCCTTCTACCTGGTCTGCCTCGTCGCCGGCGTAGCCACGCTCGCCACCGGGGTCATCCAGAACATCGCCGCCGGGCTCAGTGAACAACTTGGGGGCGCTCCACCGCCGCTCGCTATGGCTCAGGTCTTTGCGTTCCTCGGGATAGGCATTCCGCTCTATATCGGCGCTTATTTCATCAGCCGCGCTGCTTATGCCGACACCTCCATCCCCGAACTGGGCGGATTTGACAACGTGCTGGGCTCGATCCTGGGTATTATCTTGGCCATCCTGGTCATGGCAGTGATGTGCAACGTCTGGGGCGTGGCCGCGAACGCACAGCGCCTGCAGGGCAGCGACTTCTGGCTAGGAATGAAAACGGCCCACACCTACTCCACCCTTCGCCCGCATTTGATGCAGGTCATCCGCCTCTATCGGGAAGCGCTGTTCATGTTCAAATTTATGGAATACCCGGTATTCTTTATCCCCCGCTAAAGTCCCGTGGATCATTACACACGCTCTGCACGCAACCACTTTACCGGATACGCACTCAACCGGGAGCCCCACCTCAGTGACACCGACTGTCAGGCGCTTCTCGCTGCGCCTGGCAGCCGTTTTTTGATGATGTGGCAGACACAGCACCTGGTCACAGAGGAGACGCCGCCCAAACCGGTGCTCGCAACAGCCGAGGAAGCGTCGCCCTGGATCGAAAAAGCCGTTTCGCTGACCTTGCTGGGGGATGCTGACGGAATCACCTACATTGCCATGGACTTGCCGCCTGACGCGACCCTACCGGAGACGCTGGCCCGGCGCGGGCATTTCGCCGGGCTGCGCGACATCGCCATGGTTGCCGGGCATTTCGACGGGGGATTGCTGGCCTACGCGCAAGCAATGGCGCACTGGCACCGGCAACACCGGTTCTGCGGCGTGTGTGGGCACCCAACCGCGAGCGCGTCAGGGGGGCAAATACGCCGATGCGCTAACCCAGCATGCGGGCAGCTCCAATTCCCCCGCACCGACCCTGCCGTCATCGTGCGTGTCAACTGGGGAAAATCGCCGCAGGATCAGGTATTACTGGGACGGCAGCCGCAATGGGCCAAAGGGCGCCACTCTACCCTCGCCGGCTTCGTTGCGCCAGGCGAGAGCATGGAAGACGCCGTTCTCCGCGAAGTCCGGGAAGAGACCGGTGTGCGCGTCCACAACATCCACTACCACTCGTCGCAACCCTGGCCGTTCCCGCAATCGCTGATGGTCGGCTTCACCGCCGAGGCAACGACACCCGAAATTTGCGCAGGGTTGGAATGTGCGGACGGCGAACTCGAAGATGCGCGCTGGTTCACCCGCAGCGACATTCGCCAGGGGCTGGCCTCCGGCGCTTTCAGCCTGCCCGCGCCGATCTCCATCGCCTTCCACTTGATCGAAGACTGGTTCGATGAAGGAACAGAAGGTCGCTTGCGCGACCTTCTGTTGGAGCAAAACTCTTAGCAGATGATGAGCCTTCAGGGAATGTAACGGCTGACGCCGAGCCGGGTGCCGATCCACATCACCCCCTCTGGTGTAATCCAGATGGACGTGACATCATCGGAAACCAGCCCGTCGCGCATCGTGAATACCTCCCAGGATCCGCTGGCCGGATCAAGATGGCCGATGCCGCCGCTCCACGCCCAGACGGTGCCATCGCAAGCCACGGTCAGTCCTTGGGCCCAGTGGACCTCCCAGTCGAAGGTCTCCCACGCGCCCTCAGAAAAGTGGAAAACATCACCGTTTGCGACAAGCCATAAACTCCCATCCGGCGCGCCCTCCACCGCATCCACACCGATTTCGTCATTGCCGTCCACCGGCACAGCCTGCCACGCGCTCCCATCGTAATGCACCAATCCCTTGTCGCTGGCGACCCACACGGTATCATCGGAAGCAATAAAAAGATCGTTCACACTGCTCAGCGCCGGATTTTCTTCTTCCGTGAACTCCGTCCAGGCATCGGTGGCCGGATCGTGACGCGCCAATCCCCCAAACTGGACCACCCACATCACGTCTTTGGAATCAAAGACGACGCCAAGAAGCGTATCGTACTCCAGTTCCGGGGGAGCAAGCACCTGCCAGCGTGTACCGTTGTAGAAATGCAGCATGCCATAAGAACCAAGCCACACCTGACCCTTGCTGTCCACCCCCAAAGCGCCGGCAACGTCGCTGATACCGTCGGCGGCGCTGAAAATCCGGCGCGACCCTGTTTCGGGTTGGTAACGAGTCAATCCAAAACCCGGATGGGAGAACCACAAAGCGCCTTCCTTATCCTGGATGATCGAAGTCACAGCCATACCGCCCAGGACGGCAGGGACCTCCCACGAATACCACGTGGCGCCGTCGTACATCAACAGGCCCCCACCCATCGTCGCAAACCATACACCATCTTCGGATTCTTCAATGTCTAAAACAGTCTGCGCCAAGAGGGGGTGATCGTTGGATGTGAAGCTGTCCCAGGTGCCGGCTTCGGGGTCGTAATGGTAAACGCCGGAGCCGCCGAACCAAATCGTGTCATCCTCGGCAGAGAGAATGCTATAAACAGGCGTTTTAGCCAACTGCGGGAAGACCTCGACCGCGCCGGGATCAAGCAACGGCACACGCGCCGCGCCCAGATCGAAACCGGTGTACAAGTCATTGCCCACTAACGCCATGGCGTAGACAGGTTTCTTGATCGGGCTGCCTCCCTCCGGCAGTTTCCATTCGTTACCGTCATAATGCGCCACACCGTCGTACTGCGTCCCCACGAACACTCCCCACTCGTTGTTGCCAACCATCGAAAGGGGATTGTAGATGCCTTCCGGCAACGAAGGAACCGGCGGTTCGCCCCAACGCTTCCCGTCATAATAACTCAGGCCACGATCTCCATAAGCCGTAGTGGCCCATATCGCGCCCTCATCATCTTCGAAAAGCCTGGTCACATTCGATGAATCCAGGCCATCCTGGTCATCAAAAACAATCCAGTTCTCATCCACAAATTGCGCAACGCCAGAGCTCGTCGCAACCCAAAGACGTTCTTCGCTGTCGAACAAAATATCGTTGATCCAATCCGCGGGCAGCCCATCCTCAACCGTAAAAATCTCATAACCGGAATCCTTAACACTCCAACGCAACAGGCCCAGCGCTCCGCCGGCCCACACATAATCGCCCTGCAAAGCAATTGCATGCAGCGCATTGTAGTTGACGTAGTCGCTCCAGCCTTCCGCCTTAACAAAACGCATAGCATCCGCGTTGACGTAGCCACTCTCAGACCCGGCAATCACAGCGTCCAACGTTGCGCCAGAAGTCAACGGCGCGGTTGCCAAAAGATACCAGCCACTCCCATAGCGCCGTTGATCCACCGGTATTGTCGCCGAATTGCCGCCATACTCCAGGGTAAAGGGCGTATCGGTGGCGCGGTCATCGCCTCGCGGCCACCACGTCCACACATCATACAGGCCATCTTCGGCAGCGGCGAAGCGAAAACGCGCCCGGCAAGATGTACACCCGGCTTCGGTGTAACGGAAATCTTCCCCATAACAAAGCCATTCCCCGCTTTTGATCCCGGTGCCCCAATCGCCAGAATCAATCGCAAAAGCTGAAGCCGAATTGTCTATGATCGGCCCGGCGCTGGCGACAAGGATCCCGCCGGGCTCCGGCAACGGTTGCTCCGTCGCAGCAACCTGCGCCGTACCGGTGGGAGCGGGCGCAACCGTCGTAACAACATCCTCGCCATCGTCGAAAATCTTCGGCCACAACAAGATCGCCGCCACAATCAGAACCACGATTGCAGCGCCGCCGCCCACCCACAGCCAGGGGAACGGCATGGAAGACGGCCTGGTCACTGAAGACGGCGCCGGCGGGAGCCCCGTCGCAGAAGGCGCCGGCGGCGCAGCGGACGGAGCCACGGCGACAGGCGGAATTACAACCAGCTGATCTTCCGGCTGCGTCGTAATCCGCGCCCCGGCAGCCTGAGCCGGCGTCGTTATGGGCTCAACCACTTTGGATGGCGACGTTCCCTCAACGACCGTCGAAGCCCCCGAAGCATCCGCAACAACAGGAGTCCCAGGCATCGCCGGGATCGGGGTAAAGACCGCAGTCGGGCCGCCCGGAATAGGCGGCAGGGCCACGTCGGTCGGTACTCCGCTCGCCGCCTGCTCCAAAATCTCCACCATCTCGACCACGTCCTGGAAACGATCGTCAGGGGATTTCGCCATGGACTTGAGAATGATCCGCTCGATGGTTTCCGGCAAATCCGGCCGGGCCAGGCGCGGCAGCGGCAACGGATTGTAAACGTGCATCATCATCACCGCCAACGGCGTCTCGGCGTCGAAGGGCACCTGGCCGGTGACCATTTCGTAAAGCATCACACCCATCGCGTAAATATCACAGCGGTGATCCAGCGGCTTGCCCATCCCCTGCTCCGGCGCCATATAAGCCGGCGTCCCGATGACCGCTCCGGTGCCGGTAAAGTTGGAGGAGCTCGCCACAATCTTGGCGATGCCGAAATCGGTCAGGAAGGCATTGCCGGAAGCGTCAATCAGCACATTGCTGGGCTTGATGTCCCGATGGATGATGCCCTGAGAGTGAGCGTGACCCAGGGCGCGCCCCACCTGTCCCATAATGCGCCCGATCTTCCGCAAATCCATCGCGCCGCGCTCTGTAATCAACTCACGCAGCGTGCCGGCGTCAATGTAACGCATCACCAGATAGGTGATCCCCTCCTGCTCGCCATAGTCGTAAACCGGCAGGATGTGTGGATGCTCCAGATGCGCCAGGGTATGCGCTTCTTGCGCAAAACGCGCCGTGAAAGTTGCATCCTGCGTAAAATGGCTGGGAAGAACCTTGACCGCCACGTACCGATCCATCGAAGGCTGATAAGCCTTGAAGACCGTCGCCATACCGCCTTGCCCAATCTGTTCGATCAGCTGGTAAACGCCCAACGTTTTCCCGATGTAGGGGTTCATTGTCCCTCCCTTGAAAATAGCCCGCTAAAGCGGGGGAATTAAAGGAAGGTTTTGCGCGGGCGGGGGTACCCGCCC
>DAOUFX010000332.1:0-17941 GCA_034429675.1 Anaerolineae bacterium
GTGCGAAAAACACCCCCTTTACCCTGGCCGCCAAAGGCGGCTACGGACTTTCGACTTTTTGACTATTGACTTTCGACTATTTTCGAAGGAGTTGAATATGAACATTGTCATCACCGTATCCAGACAATTGGGAAGCCGGGGAAGTTATATTGCGACTGCGGTCGCCAAAAGTTTGGGATTGCGCTACATTGACCGCGAGATTCTCAACCGCGCGTCAGAAATCGCCGGGTATCCCGACGAAGAGATGGTGGCGCAACTAGAAAGCAAGGAGAAAGTACCCGGAGCGTTGGATCGCTTTTTCCAGGCCATGAACACACTGCCCATGATTCCTACCATCGCCAGCGCCACATTGCGCGAAGGGTACACCTACGACGAGCAAATTGCTCTGTTGATGCTTCAGGAGAATCTAAACCGTGACGAGGCGCAGATGCAACGCCAGGAAGAATACAGTCGCAAAGTCGAAGCCGGGGCGATGTATGGAGAGTTGGTCCGTCGCGTCATCCAGGAATACGCCCAGATTGGCAACGTCATCATCGTAGGACGCGGGGGGCAGGTTGTGTTGCGCGACTTTCCGAATGCGTTCCACGTGCGGGTACAGGCGGAAAAAGGGCTGCGCACCCAACGTCTCGTCGAGCGCCTCGGTCTCGACTACAAAGAAGCCGAGAAGCAAATCCACCAGAGCGACAAAGAACGCGCGCGCTATCTGAAGTATTATTTCGACGCAGACTGCGACGATCCCACGCTGTACCACACAGTTTTCAACACCGGCAAACTTTCGGTGGACCTGATCACACACCTGATCTGCGAGGCCGTGAAGCAACAGTCGGCGCACCAGCCGTAGCCGGCGCGGTGGATCAATACCCGGTCAGCAACCCGCCTTCCGGCGCATCGGTGAAGATCGCGCCGAGCAGCCGCACGTGTGAGCGTTCCAGCATCTCTTTGGCCTGGGCGATGTGGTCGCGGCGCGAATGTCCGGCGCGCACCACCAGCAACAGCCCATCGCTGCGCATGCCCAGCACCACGGCGTCCACGGCCACCGTAACCGGCGGCGCGTCCAGGATGACAACATCGCTCTCCGCTTTGATCCGCGCCAGCAACGCCTCCATCTTCTGCGACCCCAGAATATCGGCAGGATTGGGCGGCAGCGCGCCACAGGGCAAAATACTGAGGCCGGGAACGGCGGTTGGCACCAACGGCAACGGCGCATTTTCGGCTTTGTCCACGATCACCGTCGTCACGCCCGGCTCCTGAGGAACCCCGAAAAGTTGATGCAGATGCGGACGGCGCAGATCGGCGTCCACCAACACCACCCGCCTCTCGGATTGCGCCAGCACCACGGCCAGATTGGCCGCGACCAACGATTTCGTCTCGTCTGGCGCCGACGAAGAGACGACCACCGTCTGCAAAATTTTGTCTACACTGGCAAAGGCCAGATTCATGCGCAACGCCCGATAAGCCTCCGCCGCGGAAGACTGAGGATCAGACAATGTCACCAGGTTTATGTTTGTCATAGCACTCTCCTGAAAAGTCAGCTGTTAGCTAACGGCTAATCGCTAATCGCTCTTGATCGCTGGGGCGGGATGACGCCCAGCACCGTCAGGCCCGTTTCTTGTTCCAGCAGTTTGGGATTGTAAACAATGCCGGCTTCCAGCCATTCCAAAATGAAAACGATGACGATGCCTGCCATCAGGCCGAAGATGGCGCCGGCGGCTACGTTGATGCTGATTTTTGGGCGAATCTGGGCCGCATCGGCCGGGTCAATGGGAAATGCAAAAACGCGATCCTCTTTGTTCTGCTGGGCATTCTGTTCATTGCGCCAGTCAATCAAACACTGCGCCCAGGCGTCGGCAATGCGTTTCGCCTGCTCACGATCGGTGTCGTCCACATCAATTTTGATGATCATCAACGACTCATCGGGAACAATTTTGACCCGGGGAATGAGCGTGTCGGCCGTGTCATACAATCCCAACTCATCAACAACCCGCTGAGCGTATTTTTTTGACCACACGTAGGTAACGTAAGAGCGCAGCACCTGTTTGGTAGATTGGGTCAGGCTCAAATCAGGCCGGGCCAATTGGATGGAGACCTGCGCGCTGGCTCGATAGACCTTCGTCTGGACGAGACTGAACCCCAACGCGCTAACCGCCGTCACCACCACGGCCAGAACAATGATCCACCCCCGATGACGAAGGACTCGGATGTAGTCCTGAATTTTCATCAAATGCCTCCCCTTGATTTCACAAACAAAGGGACGACATGCCATGTCGCCCCTTATGTTTGACTGAAACAGTCATTATTCTCGTCCACGCAACCGGAAACGCGCTTCGCGGCAGTAAGGGCACTCCACCCCGACATAGCGGCGTCCGCAGGTGCGGCAGGTAGATTCCTGAATTTCCTGTTGTTCGTCCATCGAGAGCAGAATCATTGTTACATCCTCGCCCTCGTGCTGGGACACCCACTGCGACAACGACGTGTCGCCGATCATCCATTGACCGTCGGCAGGGTTCCGGCGAAGAACCCCCTCAATAAAACGTCCGTTCAATTGATAGGCGCTACGGGTCAATTCACGAATACTGGCTTTACGGTATGCTGGCATAAAAGTCTCCTAAGTAGCGCCATTATAAACGAAGCGTCAAAGAGAGCAAGATTCCCCATGCGCGCCTACGGGCGCTCCCACAACATCATGGATTCCGACAACACCATGTCCGCCGGCGCTTCACGGTACATATACCAGCCGACCCATTCCACGCAGACCAACGGGTAAAGCGACTGGCAACCTGGAACACGACCGGTAGAACGGTTGATCGCCACAAAACGCATACCGCGCCAGGCGCCAGAATCCGGAGAGGGGCGAACCCATTCCGGCGCGATGACAAAGACGTTATCGGCGGCTGACCATTCTGCCACGATCTTCGTCTTAGGAAAATCGCGCAACGTCCAGCGCAACGTCGCCATCTTGGCGGGATCGGACGCCACCAGCGTGAGCGATACCGAATCGCGACGCAATCCCCGCGCAATGGATAAGCCGTCCAAAGTTCTCCGCAGATTCCAAACATCCGGCGACGTGCGCACCATGGCGGCAGGTTCGGCAGGCGTTGGGCTCGCCGAGAGCGACAAGCGCCAGCCGGCGCTGTACTGCGCTGTCAACAAAGCGACGGCCAGGCCCAACAACGTGCTGCGCCAGACGAACGTCGCCGGCATCACAAACGTGAACAAGATGGCCGTCAGGAAATGAAGCGCCAACAAAACGATGGCGCCCAACAAAATCAACCAGCCAGGTTGCTTCGCCATGTTCGAGTTGTGAGCGTACGCCGCCAGAGCCAGCCCGGCCGGCACCCAGAGCAGGAATTCCAGCGCAATGTGCAACAAAATCCAAAAGCGCGTTGATTGCGGCAGCTCCTCCACCACCCGCTGCACGCCGAACCCGCCCAAGAACGCGCACGGCAGGATGAACGTCGTCCACAGCATCGTGGAAGCGCCGGGATGCAAAAGCGCCAGAACCAATGCCGGTATGGCAACCGCGCCGATAACGAGCGCGCGGCGATTTCCGCGGGCGATACCCCACCCCAACCCGGTGAGAGCCAACAACAGGGTTAGTGGCTCGTAAACGGCCAACAGCAAGAGGCCCGCGCCGCCGCCCCAGGTGCGCCAGGAGTTAAACCAGCCGGCAAATCCACTGCCAATGCCGCTCCAATCCATGTGAAAGCCAAACCCGACGGAAACGAGAACGGCAATCGCCGCGCCCACAAGCAGATCACGCATCGCAAAAGGCCAGCGCAGCCTTTTGAGCCGAATCCGCCCATAGATGAACCACGCACAGAATCCGGCCAGCATCAAGTCGTAGAAGACCGCTCCGCCGGTCAACCCCAGAGCCAGTCCGGCAACGACGAGCCAGGAAGATTGAGGAGATTCATCTTCGTCCTCGTCTTCGTCGCTGCTGAATTCGTCATCCTCGTCGTCCCTGCCGCCTATCCCGGCGAACAACGCGGTCAACAGCAGCACTGCGCCCAACAAGCCCACCGTAGTCCCGGAGACAGAGCGCGAGGCAAACAACAACAACGGCGAGAATCCCAAAATGCCGGCGGCCACCAACGCCCCCACCTCGCCCAGACGGCGCCGCCACAGCCAGGGAACGGCCGCCAGCGCCGCTCCGGCCAGCGCCGGCAGCAGCCGCGCGATACCATCGCCGGCGCCGCTCAGCGCAAACAGCAGCGCATTCCCCACCACGAGCAGCGCCCCTTCCCCAGTCGGCGCCGCAGAGCGGCCCTGTGCGATGTCCAAAGACGCCAGCGCCGTCGCCGACTCGTCGGGCGTAAGCGGCGTCTGAGCCAACCCGCCGATTCGCATCAGCGTCGCCGCCGTCAGCAAAATGATCCAGGCCCACCGTAAGGGCGCATTCATCGTCAATCTCTTGAGCACGTTTTACCTCACCTGATAGATCGTCGCTCCGTCGCCGGTGTAAACCGCCGGGAACATCGTAGCGAATTTGTTCAAACCCGACGCAGGATAGCGCGTCAATTCAAAGGGACCGATGTAAATGTAGGTCACGTTGTAGTGATCCAGAATTTCCTGAGCCTCTTGCGTATTCGTCGTCGTGAACAAACGCTCCAGATCCGCCTCGCGCTTCCCCGGTTCGTCGTAATTGCCCCGCCACTGCAACTCGTGGCCGGCCCACCCCAGCACCGCCGGCAGACCGGTGAACGCCGACACGCGCCCTTCATAGACATAGGCCTTGCGCACGTCGCCGGGCGCCTCCACGATGACATGCGTCCCCGCAACGTTAGCGTTGAGCCATTGGATAGCTTCCCAATCAATGGGGGCTGAGTCCTTCAGCCATGCCATGCCATCCAGAGTCCAGGGAACGCCGTTTTCCCTGGCGCGCGCCGGAATAGCCAGAAGCGGATAGACCAGACTAATCGCAATCAACAAAAAGGCAAGGCCGCTTCCCGTAACACGCCACCACAGGATATAAGCATCGCGGAGTTCCTGAGACGAGCGGTCGAAAATATCCCTCCCCCAATTGAAACCGGCCACCGTAGTCACCACAGTCTGGAAGGTCGTGCGGCCATGCTCCCAGAGAGAAAACGGGCCCGGCGCATCGGCGGGATCGAGCCAGCAGGCCAGTTTCCAGGCGCCGGCCAGGCTCCAAAACACCCACGCCTGAAAATAGAACTTGAAAACGGTGTTCATCCGCGTCATGAAGATGTCCTTCAAATAGACGAACTCCGGCGCCAGGGTCAACAACAGCCCCATCAGAACCAACAAAAGCGGGAAAGAGGCGACGGTAGCGGGGGAATCTGCGGGAATCGCCGCATCCGGGACTTCATCGTCGCCACAAGAGACCTCGCATTTGCGCAGCAGCGACAACACGGCGGCGCCGACTCCCAGGGCCAGCATCAAGCCGGTCCACGGGTTCAACAAGCGGGCGCGCAACGCCGTAACGATTTGATCCAACGACAGGGTAATGCCTTCAACAGCTTCACCGCGCAGCACCGTCGCCAGGTAAGGATACGCAGCCGCAAAGCCGACCGTCAGAGCCGCGACCGCGATACCCACGTAAATCGCCACACACCACAACAGCAAAGGAAGCAGCTTGATTTCGGCGCGCCGCATAGACGACACCACCACCCCCAACACCGGGATCAACAGCGGCGTAAACATCACGGCAAATTGCGGGAGACGGGTCGCATTGAACAAATTCGGCAGAATCCCCCCGGCCTGCGATCGCAACGCATACCAGAAAGGGAAATACAAAGCAATGCTGAGAACGCCCAACACACCGGCTTCGGGCAACAGCGCCCACAATCGTTTGAAAAGCGGCTGGGGGGTAGCCGTCTCTGCCGGACGCGCGCCCAACACCATCGCGCCCACCAGCAACGCCCAGTAGATGGGCAGATCCCACGTGTTGAGGAACCCCACCGTTCCCAGAACCGCCGCATAGCCGATCAGGGGAACAAAACGGGCCGTCCAATCACGCCACCAGGACGCGCGCAGTTGAACCCCTTGCCGGTAGAGGTTGAGAGCCAGCGCGACGACCAACAACACAAAAGGCAGCGCCAGCACGTGAGGATGCATATCGCCCAAAAGGAAGCTGAAGGCCGGGAACTCGTCAATGAGTTCCTGAGGGTCTCCCCACGGAGTGTAATCCTGAATCGTGCGCGAGGCCTGCCACCACCAGAAGAAACGCTGCGGTATCCAGGAGAACGGCTCTTGAGGTTGTCCGCGCAAATTTCGAATATCCAACCATGCCCACCAGCCCGCCGGAAACAGTCCCCGCGCGTGGAAAACCTCAAGCAGCCCCTCGCCGTTGCCGGTCAACAACAGCAGCGGCCCCAAAAGCGGCAAGAGCGTATCACGCCGACGCGGGGTTCCGACAGAAAGATATCGCCGGCCAGCGGCGGCAAATAAATCGTAGAGAATGCCATAAGCGCCGACCGCCGTCAGTGCATACCAACCGGCGCACCCCAGATTGAAGGCGGTCGCCGCCGGAAGCGCCGACAGGCGCGTTACAAGGCTCAACAGCACATAACCGAGATAGTAGTAAGAGATGGCGTAACCGGAAAGCCACGGGTCGGGCGGCGGCATTGAAGGTGCGCGCAGAATGGCGTTGAGATAGGCAAGTTCCATCCATTTTTCGCCGCCGGCGGTCGTAATCTGAGGCTGCGACGCGCGCACAAAAGCCCAGAACACGAGCATGACAAAAAAGAGAATCTCGGCAGTGAGAATGAAGCCGCGACGCCTGTCCCACCACTCGCGCAGATCGTCCCAATGCCCGCGCAAGAGCCACAGGCCCAGGACGAAGATCAAACAAGCAGCGGTCATTGTGGCGGCGGACGTGTTGGCCCACAGGTGCAAAATGCAACCCCACCAGAACAACACGCCGGTCAGAAGCAGCCCCAACGCCTTGGCGACGGCGTACCCCCGTGAGGGGAGATGCCGCATCCAGGCCAACGCCAACGGCAGCCCCGCCAGAGCGAAAAACTGCAAGACGAGATACCAGATCAGGATAGGAGGTAGTAGCTGCAGCATACGCCCGTTTAGCGTCCCTTCTCAATCGCCCGTCTGGCAATGTTATCCACCATACCGGGGACAATAAGCTTGAGCCATTCGACAATTTTTCCGCGCGGGGTCATAATCAATTCACGCTTGCGGGCCGCAACCACAGACAGAGTCTGGCGGACACATTCTTCCACGCTCATGGTCTTGTCTTCCTGAATGCTGGTCTTGCCCAGCGACTTGCCCTCCAGGTCCACCGATTGCGTGCGGATGCCGGTGGCGACAAAGCTGGGATAGATCACCGTGACGGTCACACCGTCGCCCATCAGTTCAATGCGAATGGCGTTGAAAAAACCGGCCATCGCATGCTTGCTGGCGACGTAAATGCTGCGTGTGGGCACGCCGGTCTTGCCCATCAGGCTCGATATCCCCACGACGCGGCCATGAGTCTGCTTGAGATAGGGAAGGGCATAGCGCGTGCAATAGACGCTGCCGTAGAAATTGACCTGCATAATCCGCTCGGCCAGGGCGAAGTCTTCGAGCTCGTCAATGCGGCACCACATCGTGATGCCGGCGTTATTGAAGAGTGTATCTATGCGCCCATACTCGGCGACGGTCTGCTCAATGAGGCGCTGGCACTGCGCCCGGTCGGCGACGTCCGTCTGGACCACCAGCGCCTTCCCGCCGCGCTTGCGGCACAGATCGGCCACCTCCTCAAGCTCCGTCACATTGCGCGCGCCCAACGACAACCACGCGCCCTGATCGGCCATCTGGAGCGCAATCTCACGCCCAATCCCACGGGACGCGCCGGTCACGATGGCAACATTTTCGCGGAATGTAGTCTCAGCCATTTTAGCCTCCTCAGAAGATGTCTAAAGTCGGAAAGTCAAGAAGCGGCTTTGTATCCAAAATCTAAAATCCAAAATCAAAAATTCCACTCACGGCTCTACCGTGATGTAAGGTTCGAGGTCGGCGAAGGTTGCCGGGCCGATGCCGGGAACGTTCTGCAAATCCGCCGTGCGCGTGAACGGTCCGTGCTCCTCGCGATAAGCCACAATTTGTCGCGCCCGCGTCGGGCCAATGGACGGCAACGACTCCAATTCGGCGGCGGTTGCCATGTTGATGTTAAGCACAGTCACAGTCGTCGGCAGCGCCGCCGGCGCCTCTTCCGCCTTTTGGCGCGGCACCACCAGCTGCTGATTGGGCAGAAGCGGCGCGGCCAGATTTAACGCTTCAAGGTCGGCGTCCACTGCGGGGCCACCGGCGGCTTCTACGGCGGCGGCAGCCAGACTGCCCGACGGCAACGTCACCAGGCCGGGACTGACTACAGCGCCGGTCACGTAGACCGGCAACGGCTCCGGCGTCACCGTCGGAATGGGAAGCGCCACACCCCTGGCGGCCACACTCACAGAAGATTGGGACAACCTACAGTCACCCCACAGCGGCGTGACAGGCGCCTTGTCAGCCACATCCGGCCCAAATCCGAAACGCACGATCAGCCCGCCGACCACCAGGCCTATCCCAACAAGCAACAAAGAACGCCAGCGATACGCCCGCTGAACCTCACGCCGAATCTCATCGGGCGTCTGCGCAGACGCCCGAATTCCCAATGAATTCCCGCTCATTCTAGCTCTCTCCTTTCGATTTGAGAATAGCGAATTACGGATTACGAATTACGGATTACGAATTGCGAATTGTGAATCATGAAAATCGGTGATTCACGTTTCACGTTTCACGCTTCAGTTTCAACCTCCTCTTCCACCGTTTCATTCTTTTTGCGCCGAAACAGCTGGCTGGGCGCCATTTTGCGCATGCGCTCATAGAAAGCGCGCAGGTCCGGGCCTTTGATTTTTCCGCCGGCCTCGAAGTAGCGTTGAGCGGCCTGCCCGATGCCCCACGTGCTCACCGCCGAGATCGCGCCCGAAATGATCCAACCCGGGCCGGGAATGAACTTGGCGAGTTGCCCGCCCAGATAGCGCGTCAGCAAACTGCCGGCCATGGTGGTCAGCAACTCGCGGGCGTGAGAAACGCTCATGGATTGGCCGTAGGCAGCGCCGATGCGCAATACCATCCGGGTCTGCGCCGCCAACACCAGCGGGATGTCCAATCCGGGGAAAGGTTCCAGGGAGATCGTCGCATTGAGCCAGGCCGTGCGCAGGATGATCTGATTGACCAGTTGCCGGCGCACGCCGGGCAGCGCGTGGGCCATCGCCACGGCTACGGTCGGCTGCACTTCAATGATGGCCGGCAGCAGCTTGTCCGCAATGCCCTTGCCGGTGCGCGCCGACACGGCGATGGGACGCGCGCCCAGCACTTTCTCGATGTTTTCAAGGATCCACGGCAGATCCGGCTTGACCAGATCGGCCTTGTTGGCCGCCACCACCACCGGAATTCCCAACGCGACCAGCGAACGGTAGAGATCGTGATCGCTTTGACGCACGCCCGCAGCAGCGTCCAGCAACAACAGGATCAAATCGGCGGAGGAAGCGGCGGCGTTGGCGATATCGGCGCGATCTACTCCCCAGACCTCGCCGAACCCGGGAGTATCCACCAACAAAAACGGCCCAAAAGGCTGCTCGACGACGCCCTGCGTAGTGCCGGGGACGGCGCTCACGGCGGAAATCTTGCGGTTGTGGAAATAATTGAACAACGTAGACTTGCCGCTGTTCACCGGCCCGACAATGACCAGACGCGCCTGGGTCTCGCGCGCCACATCCTTTTCCAGTTCCCGCCAGTTCAGAGCCGCCAAAACTTTTCGCAAATCTTGAATCTGCCTGGGCAACAACAACAAACTCACAACTCCCCTCCGTGTGCGCGAGGAAGCTCTTTTGGCCCGCTCAAGGGCAAAGTGAACGCAACGACCGTCCCGCGTTCCGAGGTCGCCTCGATCCAAATGCGTTCATCGTGCGCCTCCAACACCATCCGGCAGAAAGCCAACCCCAACCCGCTGCCCCGCGCCTTGTGACTGCCCACCACGAACTTTTGGAACAGGCGTGACTGGATTTCGGGCGGGATCCCCGGACCGGTATCACAAATCGAAACACGCAATTTTTCGGCGTCCTCGGTATGGATGTCGAAAATGACCGACACGCAACCGCCCTCCGGCGTAAACTTGAGGGCATTGCCGATGAGATTTTGCACGACCCGTTCGAGCAAATCGTGATCGGCCCGCACCAGCGGCTCCCCGTCCATCCGTTCCATCTGCAAATCAAGGTGCCGTTGCGCCGCCAGAGACTGCTCCGCCGACAAAATATCGCCGACAAGGTCTGAAATATGGAAAATCGTCGGATCGAGCGGCATCAAGCCGCTTTCCAAACGGTTAATGTCGAGAATGGCCCCCACCAGCTTCAACATCCGCTGGGTGCTCTGCTCCGCCGCCGTCACAATGCGATGTTGCGACGTGCTGAGCGATCGCGAGGGGTCGTCCGACAGCAAACGCAGACCGGCGTAAATGCCGGTCAACGGATTGCGCAGATCGTGAACCATCGTATGCGTCAAGTCCTCGCGGAAACGTTCCAACTGCCGCGTTTCGGTCACATCGCGGAATACAAACAACCGCCCAACGCCATGTTTCTCTCCCAACACCGGCAGATTCAACCAGTGGATGCAGCGTGTGTCAATCTGGAATTCCCCCTCGCCGGGGCTTTCGTCGCCTTGTTGCCCACGGCGCACTTCGGTCAAAATGACGCTGACGGCCTCGGTAGAATGTTCGTACAGGCGGCTTAGCGCATCCCAAAACCATTGATTCACCCACGTAGACGGCTCGCCGGGCAAATGCAGATATTCCAGAGCCGGCTGGTTGATGACCAGAACGTGCATATTCAGGCCCAGAAGAATAATGCCATCCCGGCTGGATTGAACCATAGCGTGCAGTCGCCCACGCTCCTCCTGCACCGCGCGGAACAGCCGGGTGTGATGAAGCGCCCCGGCAATCTGGGTCGCTATCGCCATCAACAAATCCACATCGGCCTGCGTAAAATCCGGCTGCTCTTCACGGTTGACCACCATCAGAATGCCCAAAACATGTTCCATGGAGAACAGCGGCACAACGGCGAGCGGGCCGAGCGCGACGCCTTTGTACCAGAAACGCGGCTGCCGTGATCGGCGCACCAAAAGTTCGGCTTTCGTCTGGCAAAAGGGGATTCCGTCCCGAATCACGTGGCCGGTCGGGCCTTCGATCAACTCATCGAAGGTGATCTGCACCAGCTGTTCGGCGCCGGGGCCGGCGGTCACAAACTGCTGCACCTGTCGTTCGTCGAGATCCAGCGCCACCAGAATCGTCTGATCGGTGTGCAGCATCGAAGCGATGAGGTTCACGACGCTCTGCAGGCCCTGCTCAGGCTGGTAAAATTCGTTCAACGTGCGGCTGACCCGGTAGAGGGTCTCGGTCTTGCGAATGGTGGCCCAGAAGCGGGATTCGGTTTGTTGCGGCTCCGTCAATTCGCCCTGGAGCGCCTCGTAGAGTCGCGCATTGCGCAGGGCCAACAACAGCACCCCGCCCAACACCTCGGCAAACGTTTGGGCGTTCTTCCGAAAGTGATCGGCGTCGGTCGTGACCACCTGAAATAACAGGTGAACCTGATTTCCCTGCTTAAGCGGAATCAAAAGGACACTGACTGCAGAGAGAGGGATGGCAGGATCCGCCGACGGCGCCCCATTGGGGAAATAATGCGTTTTGCCGGAGCGCCATACCTCGCCGACCAGGCCGTGCATAACGGGGAATTTCTGCCCGATGGCCGGCGCACAATCCCCGGCCGTAGCAATCACGCAGAGCATAGCGCCTTCATCGCTAAGGGAAAATAGCGATACGCCCTGCCACTGGGTCAAACGCGCAATCAAATTCACCGCTCTGGCAAGACACTCGTCAGGCGAAGCATTCTCCTGTACTGCCTGGAGCACTTTCGAGACAATCGCTAGTTGGCTGATCATAGAATTATTTTATCTGGGAACCGTTCCTCACTCGTCATTGTCCCCAAGAATGACCTGCCGTTTGCGTCCGGCGCTCTCCTGGGGGCCGACGAGCCCCATGCGCTCCATCTCTTCCATCAGCCGCGCCGCGCGCGGATAACTGATGCGCAGCCGGCGTTGCAACCCCGACGTAGAAATTTTCCCGCGCGTTTTGGCCAGATTGATGGCCTGCTCCAACAGGTCGGCGTCCTCGCTCTGCCCTTCGATGCGCAACATTTCCGGCCCCTGACTCTCGGACATGGTTTTCCACGGCGCCTTGGCGGGAGTGGCGCCGGCAATTCCCTGCCAGTGTGCAATGATGGCCTCCAACTCCTGGTCGGTGATGTGGCACCCCTGAATCCGGAGCGGCGCCGAAGCATCAGGCGGCAAGAAAAGCATGTCGCCCTTGCCGAGCAGCGACTCCGCGCCCGGCGTGTCAATGATCACGCGCGAATCCACCGTGCTGGTGGTCGCGAAACTCGCCCGCGCCGGGAAATTGGCCTTGATCAGCCCCGTCACCACGTCGGTGCTGGGGCGTTGCGTCGCCACGACCAGATGAATGCCGGTGGCGCGCGCCATCTGCGCGATGCGCGTCAGGGTGCGTTCGGTTTCTTCAGGGGCGGCCATCATCAAGTCGGCCAACTCATCAATGAGCACCAGGATGCGCGGCAAGGGTTGTGGCGCCGGCTCGTTGCTCTTGCGTTTCTGGCGGGCGAGCTTGCGATTATAGTCGTCAAGATTGCGCGCGACCGCCGTGGAAAACTTCTTGTAGCGGTCGTCCATCTCGTGCGCCACCCAGCGCAGGGCGCGGATGATGTCTTCCAACGCGGTCTCGGTCGGTCCCAAAAGGTGCGGCAACCCATTGAAACGGCTCAGTTCCACCATCTTGGGATCAATCGCCAGCAAGCGCAGTTCCTCCGGCGTGTTGTGCATCACCAGACTGGCCGCCAGCGCCTTGACGAACACCGACTTGCCGCTGCCGGTCGTGCCGGCCACCAACAGGTGCGGCATCACCGACAAATCGGCCACGACGGGAGTTCCGGCCACGTCCATCCCCACGGCAAAACACAGCGGCTTGCCGCACTTGTGGAATTCGGCGCTATCCAGCACCGCCCGCAGCGAAACCGGGCTGATCTTCTCATTGGGAACTTCGATGCCCACGACGGCCCGCCCCGGCACCGGAGCTTCGACGCGCAAGGATTTGGCGGCCAGCGCCAACGCCAGATCATCCGCCAGGGAAGCAATCTGGCTGACGCGCACCTTGCGCTGATCGTCACCCTCGGCGCCGCGATTCATGTAGCCGGGCGAGACGCCGAATTGCGTAACCGTCGGGCCGGGGCGCACTTCAGTGACGCGCGCCGGAACGCCGAACTGCGCCAGCGTCTCTTCGATGATGCGACTTTTGCGGCGGGCGTCTTCCGGATTCAGGCTGGTCGCGCGGCCCTGCTTGAGCAGGCTCAGCGGCGGCAGAGCCGGGTCGCGCGGCGGGGCGACGTATTCGGTCTCTTCGCCAGAATCGTCCGCAACCGGCGCTGCAACCTCGGTTTCAAGATCAGGCTCTGCCGGAGGCGGCGTCAAAGGAGGCGGCGCAGCGCGCCGCGAGGATGGCGCGGCCTGCGCCGGCGAAACTGCAGCCGCAGCGGGCGGCGGCGTCACGGACTTTCGCGCAGGAGGCTGAACCGCAACGGAGCGGATCGCGGCAGACGGCTGCGTTGCAATCTGCTGGGTATGGGCCGCGCGTTGCGCGCGCGCCGCATCCCAAACTTCAACCAACCGCTGCACAAAGACCTTCACGTCCTCGCGGGTCAGGTCAAAGGCCAGGCCGAGGCCGAACAATAACACCAGCGACATCAACAGGGCGGTTCCGCTGGCCTGGACGTATTCGCTGAAGAAGAAGTACAACGCCCAGCCCACAACGCCGCCGCCCTGCCCGGATTCCACCAACCGCCAACTGTACTGATTGAGAAAAGTATGGGTCAGCGTGAGCAGCGCGATGAACGTCAGCTCAAATCCCAAAAATGGGCGCCAGCGCCAGATGGTAGGTTTGTGGACCAGATGCCGCAGCCAAAGCAGCCCCAGCCCGACAATAAAAGCGGCCACCAGATACGCGCCCCAGCCAAAGAGGAACACCAGCTTGCGCGCCCACCAGCCCATCCACTTGCCGGAGTCAACGCCCCAAATGGCGAACATCGTCAGAATGCCAAAGCCCATGATAATCAAAGAGAGGAGCTGTTGGCCGACCGGTCCGATCAACCACACCCAAAAGCGCGCAGCGATGCGCAAAGCAGCAGAAGGCGCCGGCTGGGCGGTCGAGCTGTGTTGAGGAGAACCACGTCCGGAGGAGCCGCGAGGGTGGGCCATACGCCCGGAGCTACGCTGAGGCATGCACAACCCCTTCGTCCACCAGGCTCAACGCAATGCGGTGTTCGTCGGGGATCACGCCCAAAACGCGAACCGGGATTTTCTGTCCTACCTGATATTGATGGTGAAATTCGCCGGCGCCGGAGGACTCCAACTCAGAGATGTGCAACAGCCCTTCCAGCCCGTTGACCAGCTCAACGAAGATGCCGAACCGCTCCACGCTGGCGATCTTGCCGTAGACGGTATCCCCCGGCTTGATGTGATGCTCGACCGAAGCCCAGGGATTGCTATCCAACTGCTTGATGCTCAGACCAACGCGCTGATGTTCCAGGTCAATGTTGAGAATTTTCACGCGCACATTCTGGCCAGGCGCCAGGAAATCGTGGGGATGGCGCACCCGGCCCCACGAGATTTCCGAGATATGGATCATCCCTTCAAGCGGGCCGATGTCTACAAAGGCGCCGAAAGTGCGCACACTGGTGACCGTTCCCTCACAGATGTTGCCCACATTCAACCAGTCCGGCCAGTCGGGCTGCGCCAGTTCGCACTCCGCGACCTGGCGTTCAGAGAGCAGAATGCGGTTGCGACCGGGCTCCACCTCGATCACGCAAAGTCGCAGCGGTTTTTGGAGGTATTTGTCAAAACATGCCTCACGGGCCGCCGGGTCGGCAGGAAAAGGATAATCCAACAGATGTGAGGCCGGGATAAAACACTCGACCCCTTTCCAGTGGGCAATCAACCCGCCGCGGTTATAACTGTCCACCGTCAATTCCATGATGACATGCTTCCTTTGAAGCTCACGCGCCTCATCCCATACCGCCGCCGCGATGGGCGAAGCCTCTATCCATTCCCAATTGCCCGGCGCGGAACCGGAGCTTATCGGGCCTTCTTCCAACAGCGTCTGCCAATAGTTCTCACCGGGGGGAACGAAGGGGGGAATGTACCCATTCATACACAACTCCTTTTGCCTACAGTACGCTAATGATAAAGGTTACCCTCAAGGGCCTTTCGTCTTTACAGATCAATACAGGTCAGCCTGCCGTTCTGATTGCGGAGGCCGGCACCTGATGGGCTTCTTCTTCCATCTCGCCAATAATAATCGCCAGATTTTCGATGGCGATGCGTTGCTTGCGGTAGAGATCGGATTCGCTGACGGCCAGGCGAATGGCGACTTCACGCACTTTCTGTCCCCGCAAGAACTTCATTTCTAAGATATTGTATAACAACCACTCCGGTGCTGTCAACTTCCTTTCGCCGTCGGGGCGCAATCGCTCGATGGCGTCGGCCAATACCACCCGCAAACCCTTGACCACATTGCCGTCGTGGGCCAGCGCCGCCTGTTTGACGATCTCCAGCTCCAACAACGGGTTCTCCGTCAGGCGGGGGCCGCCCCAATAATGCGCCAACGCATCGTGAACCCAACGCGACAATTCCGGCGAGTCCAATAATATAAAACCGCCCGCGTCCTTGGCTTCGTAACGTAACATGCCTCCGCGCCGCTGAATATCTTGCAGCTCCGGCAACAGAGGCGAAAGCGTCGAGAACACCAGCTTTTGCAGGCGGAGGTCTTCCAGGGCCGCGGTAGTTTGCACACTGAGTTGCCCCAAAATGTCGGATTGCTCTGGGGTCAGCGGCAGCGTCACACCGGGCGAGCGCAGTCCGATCAATCCCAACAGCGTCTGACCGCTCTTGTCGTGAATGGGGAGCACCCAGTAACCGTCCCAAAAAATGAAACCGGTTTGCGTGTGCGTCTCGACGACTTCGGCCAGCGGCAGCTGCGCGCGGTCTTCGGGCGGGATAGCGGCGTCCCACCAGATATCCCAACGCGCGGATCCTTCCTCGTAAATGGCCTGAAACCCGCCGGCGCTGTGCAACAACTCACACATCGCTGCGCGAACGTTCTCGGTGAACTGGCGCAAATCGGCGGTGGTGAGCAAACGCTGGCTCAATTCCTGAACCTGGGCGACTTCGGTGCGCGCCTCGCGATAGAGCAACAGGTCAATCACCGGCTTTGCCAGCTCGACGCCCAACTGGGTCAAGATGACGGTGACGGCCATGCTGATCAACGACAACGAAAATCCACCCAGACCCAGAGCGGGTTCGAGCGTCAATCCTAATCCGAACAAACTCAAAGCCAAAATCGCCGCCAGTGGGCCGCGCAACAAGAAGCGCACCAGGCGATGTTTGATGATCCGATCCGGGGTGAACGCGCCGATGAAGGCCACGCTATAAGCAATCAAGGCTAACATCACGGCCACGGCGACGTTGCTGACAATCAACAAAATCCACAGCACAACAGCGGGAATGCCGGAAGGCCAACCGCTCAACAACAGATACGGGAACACGCCCACGGCCGGCGCAACGAATCCGATGAGAAGATACCCCATGCGCCGCCGCGCCGTTTGGGTGTAACAGCGCCGCCGCGCCGTCAGAGCTTCGCGCATACCCCACAACGCGACCGCAATGAAAAATCCGGCAAAGGGGTAGAAAAGTGGACCGGGTCGCAGATGAGAAACGCCGGCGGAGGTCATGCCATCATACACAATCAGGTCGCTGTACATAGCCAACAGCGCCACAACGCCGCTGACCACAAAACTCAACAGACGTTGCCAGCGCGGCCCGATCTTGGCCTGCACCGATTCACGAATGGCGCGGACAAAGGCCAGATAGAAGGAAGGCGTGAACGCAATGCCGAGCCACTGAAAACGCAACAGGAGGGAAGCGCGGGTCAGATCGGTGATATTGGTCAACAACAAATCGGCCAGATAGACGACCAACACGCAGCCCAACAACCCGATAAAAGCGCGCGCCACCGAACTCTTGCGATTGTAGAACCACAAATAGAGCGCCAGCGCCAGCGTCGTCGCCCCAACGCCGGCGGTCAACACGTCGCTCACTTTCATTAAGAAATGCAGCCAATCCATCAGGTACAGTCCCCAACCAATCTGACCGCACCTGACGGTGCGGCGACACGGGATTTTTTACCCACGCAGGCGCTTGCGGAAAAAGAGCACGGTGGTCTGATCGGGCCAATAGGCGTCCTGAAACCCGCAGAACACGAAACGGTGTTTGAGAGCAAATCCAATGGCCGGCTGAGCTTTGGGCGGACACTCGTAAATCAACTGGGCGACTTCAGAACGCGCACACCATTCAATGACGTGATTCAGCAAATCGGTAGCGACGCCCTGGCGCCGACTATCCGCCGCCACACCCAGATCGGTGATTCGAGCCTGATAATGGTCGTACTCCAGACTCACGGCGATAAACCCAAGCAACTTACGCTGATCCGACGCCACCCAAAACCCGTCGCGACGTTCCCAGGCCTTCAGGCGCACCTCCGGCGGGTACGCTGGCGTAATCTTCTGTTTGCGCGGCAGGCGCACTTCGCGGAAATGCGCGCCCCACTCGCCTTCGCCCACAATTTCGGTCATCTGCCAGGCCACATCGGTCTCGTAAGTCAAATCCAACGCCAGACATGCTTTGAAATCTTGATCACGCGCTGCTCGAATGTGCACGATTCACTCCTCAGAAGATAGCTTTTAGCCATTGGCGGTTAGCCTCTGGCCAGGATTCGCCGCTGATGCGGCGGAGGGTTAAAAGGAAGTGGTTTTTCGTGCGGGGGTACCCGCACGAAAAA